>JAHIFE010000015.1 GCA_018901125.1 Pseudomonadota bacterium
AGAGGCTTTTATCCTCACAATAACAGCCTCTCTTCCCCCATATCCGGAAGCCTTCAAAGCGATAAATCCCAGGGGGTTTGGGGGACAGGTCCCCCATAAAAACAGCTCAAATTCCGCTTAGACCTTTATATGAATATCAATGCTAACGGCTGAACTTTGTGGCGCGGCCCTTTGCGTCCGCACCAGTGATTTGTTGGGCTATCTCCATTTAGAAGTTATTTAGCAATAAATCTCTTACTTTTTCAAAATGCGGTAGATTAGAAGATGTTACCTTGATTGCGTCGCTTTCGAGATCCATTAAAATATTGGATATCCCATAAGCTTTCAATTTTCTATATTTCTTACCATCAACCTTTTTTTGGTAATCAATTCGCAGCCGCAGGAAACATGGATATTCTTCTCCTCGTTGTGTGTTAGCAATATATTTTTTTATATCAATCGAATATGGCACTTCATCGTCGGGCCTAATTAATAGAACTGTCTTAATTGGCGAATTTGGAACGCTTGAGAAAGCAAAGCTTTTTGAGTCGCAGGAAAGATCCTGCCCTCTTCTTTCGCAAGGGCATGTTAAATAGAATTCATAGATTTGAACGTTACAGATATCCAAAGCACCAATATTTGAGATTTTCAATTTATAGACGCCATTTTCGCCCATTCCAAGATTTTCCACTCCTATAGAAATTACAGGATCGATTTCAGATTGATACTGTCTTTCAGCTATAAGGGCTTGCTTTTCCATAACTGACCATTGGGCAATAGATACTATTATGGCCATACTAGAGATTAGGACGGCAGCAATGGTTTCAAACCAAATCTTATTTATTTCTAAGCAGTTTTTAATTCTTGCCAAATTCATATGAGGTTTGCTCCACAATAGTCAGTAGCCCAATAACGCGGCGGATGAGCAGCGCGTTTTTCAGCGACTGTCTCCATTCGATTGTTGGCCCTGGCCGTGGCGTTTGTACAGAATTTATTAGTATTATGCGCTGCACATCCGCCGCGTTGGCCCGCGTCCAGCGGGCCAACAAGTTATTGAGTAGTTCTGCATAACTTTCTTTCTAACATGATAGTCAGAAAGAAAAGCAAATATAAGTTTATTGCTAATACCATAATAAATACTATAATTCAATGTGTTAGATTAAATTAATTAGCTATGAGTTTTAATAATTATTAATCCTGTCATAAATGTCATGATACAATTTATATGTGTTTGATAAATTTTATACAACAGAATATTCATCATTATGAATATCATACCAATTTACAGTATATATAGAATGAGGCGGGGTTTTTATGCTGACTATATCTTAGTGTCTTAGTGACGATGCACCATGTGAATTCGAGCCGAATAAAAGGATAAGATATTTTTGAGATATTGCGGATTTTATAGAATCCTACAATCGGAATCCAAGAAATTCTGCCAGATACTTCAAAGCCGTAATCGTGATTATACCCGCAAGCATCCATTTAATGGCTTTAGCAGGAACAAATTTCTGGCAGCGAGCGCCAAGATATATTCCGGCCATTCCTCCCAGCCCGAACAATATTCCCAGAAACCAATCCGGTGCAATTGACATATTAGGATAAAACGGTGCTATAGCCTGATAGAAAGCAACGCCTGCTATTGAGGTGATAAAAGTACCCATCAGCGCTGCTCCGGCTATTGTGTAAACCGGCAAACCAAAGTATGTTACAAGAAAAGGAGCAATTATAGCTCCGCCGCCGATTCCGTATATTCCGCCTACTATTCCTACTATAAAACTTAAGGTAAAAACCCCCCAGAATGAAACATCAAACTGTTCTCCGTAAAACTTGTATCCCAGTCGTTTTAAATTAAAATGAGTAACCTCGACAACCGGAATTGCTTCACAGCCTTTTTGTTCAGACTGAGTGGTCTTGGTTTGATAATTACGTACCAGATCCTGAAATTTTTTTTCGGACAAAGCCTTATTTGAAGTGCCGGTGTTTTTTGAAACAAGGTCGCGTATCAACCTGATGCCGATATACAACAGAACAATGGCTGCAAACAGTTTGAAATTTTTCGGATCAGGAAGATATTTAACCCGCACGAAAGCGCCTATAAATACACCCGGCAGAGTGCCGGCTGCTATAACCCAGGTAAGCGGCCATACCATTCTTCCTTCTTTGTAATAACGATATACTCCGCTTGGTATGGCAACAATGTTAAACAACTGATTGGTGGCGCTAACTGAGGGATTTGTATAGCCTAAAACTGAAACCTGAAACGGAAGCAGCAAGAAAGCACCTGAGACTCCTCCCATAGAAGTAAAAAATGAGATAACAAAAGCAACAAGTGGGGGAACCCACGGAGAAATTTCTATACCTGCTGTCTGAAAAAACATTGCACAGCTCCTATGAAAAATTTAAATTTGACATATGGACATATGACACGATAATATTGTATTTCGTGTCAATTTACCAACAGGGATTATGAGTGTCAAGCACATTTGACCCGCCTTGCAAAAATTCACTGAATGGGTTAAAAATATGCACTGATAAGTTCTGAATAATGAAGGTTTGAGATAACCTGCATAAGGATCATATGGATAAGAACAACTGTACAAAAACGAAAAAACAAAGCGATTGGCTCGGGCAAAGCGATTCCCGTTGTCTTGACACGATTCAGATCAACAGGTTGGAACAGTCTTTTCGCGAATGGGCGCAGGAAAGCTCTCGTGCGAATATCCGGTTATCACGAAAACGCATTCTTCTTATATTTTTGCTTATACGTTATACTGGAGCCAGATTAAACGAAGTGTTGGCTCTCAACCCTTTAGAAGATATCGATCATGCAAAGCAACTGGTGGTTTTCGGAAAAAGAGGCCTTAAAACTGAAAGGCAGCCACGGCAGATACAGATGTCGGAAAAGCTTTCTTTGGAAATTTATGAGGCGCTGTCCGACGGTGTTTTCAGGCGGTCTCTTGATAATTCATTTGATGTTGATCCGGGCCATGTTCGCCGCAAGTTTTATGAGCGAGCTGTTGCCTGTGGATTTCCAAAAGAACTCGGAGCCCCTGATGCGATCCGCAAATCCCGTGCTGTAGAGCTTATGCAAAGCAATATGCCGCTATCTGTTGTTCAAAAAGTATTAGGCAAACTATCACCTAAATTAACCGCTTCATATATTGCATTTTCCGATAAGGATACTCAGCAGATAACAAAGTTTTTTCTTGATAAGGAATCCGGTCGTAAAACCAGCGCACGAAACATTTTTTTCGGTAAAATATGCAGGATACAAAAAGGGGACATACAGTCAATAATTGAACTTATCACAATAGGAAATAAGCTGATTTCAACCGTGATAACCAATGACAGCCTGGCCCGTCTTGGCCTTAAGACGGGAACTATGATTAAAGCCGAAGTAAAAGCACCGTGGGTTATTTTACAAAAAAGGGATGAAGAACCTGAGTGCTCAGCGGAAAATATTTTCCGCGGAACTATCAGCCGTGTAACCAAAGGTAAAGTTACAACAGAATATGTTATTCGGGTTTCGGATAAAATTGAGCTTTGTTCAATTGTTACCAGTCAAAGCAGCAGTCAGCTTAACCTGAAAGAAAATGACCCGGTCTGGGCTATATTCAATAGCTTTTCAGTGGTGTTGCACACGGATTAAATCTGAATCTGCTTTCGCTTTAAACCTTATATCTTGCAAGCATCAATTATTTATTGTAGGAATCAGACAGTAACATAATTTTGTGTTTTGATGATAAAAGAATTATGTGAGAGGTTTATAAATTATTTTAAACTTACAAAGGTTATACAAACCACATGAAAGCAAGAACAACCATTTTATGCATAGCAATTATTTTCTGCCAAATCTGTTTTGTCTTTGATTCAAGAGCAAAAGAAGAGCCATTAACAGCTGATCAGATTATGGTGAAGGTAGAAAAAAAATATTCCGTACCCGGCTTTGTTGCAAAATTTATCCAGATGTCAACATTAAAGGTTATGGGGATATCCGATGTAGCAGAAGGCAAAATATTTGTTAAGCGTCCGGGTATGATGAGATGGGAATATGAAAAGCCCGACAAACAGATTGTTGTAACAGACGGGGAAAGTCTCTGGATTTACAGGCCGCAGGACAATCAGGTTATGGTTGGCAAAGCTCCTGAATTTTTTGGAGCGGGTAAGGGAGCAAGCTTCTTGTCGGATATAAGTATTATCAGGCATAATTTTTCGGTTACAATCAAAAACAACACCGATAAATATTTTGTTCTAAAACTATTACCTAATGAGAAAAGAGGCGATGTATCATATGTATATCTTTATGTTTCCAGAACAACTTTTGAAATTGCAAAAATCGGGATATATAATTTATATGATGACGAAACTGAATTAGAGCTTATTGATTCAAAGTTTGTTAACAATCCGGATTCGGTATTCAGCTTTAAGATACCTAAAGGAGTGGAAGTTCTGAAAATAGGAGAGTAATTGGAGGAAGTAGTATGAAAGATAAAGTCAGGAGTCTATTGAAACGTAAAAATGCTATTATGCTTGCACATAATTACCAGCCGCCTGAAATTCAGGATGTGGCGGATCTTTGCGGAGACTCCCTTGAGCTGAGTATAAAGGCATCGCAGACCGATGCCGAAGTTATTGTTTTTTGCGGGGTTCATTTTATGGCCGAAACAGCCTCAATCATGTGTCCTGAAAAGGTGGTGCTGCTCCCGCAAATAAATGCAGGATGCCCTATGGCCGATATGGTAACACCGGAAGCGCTATTAAAAAAGCTTAAAGAAATTCCTCCCATGCCGGTTGTTACTTATGTGAACTCAACTGCTGCGGTAAAGGCACTTTCTACCATATGCTGTACTTCCGCTAATGTGGTTGGTGTTGTAAACAGCCTTAAAGCTGATGAAGTATTGATGATACCGGATAGAAATCTTGCAAAATATACTGCTTTGCATACGAAAAAGAAAATACATTTCTGGGAAGGATATTGTCCTATTCACGACAGCCTGACTGCACAAAAGGTATTGAAAGCAAAAAAAGAACATCCGGGAGCGGTTTTTATGGCTCATCCTGAATGCCGTCCTGAAGTTCTTGAACTGGCGGATTTTATTTTAAGTACATCCGGAATGATAAAATATGCCGGTGAATCCGAAAGCAAAGAGTTTATTATAGGCACTGAGATCGGAATACTTCATCCTATGAGAAAAGCCCACCCGGATAAAATATTTTATCCAGTCTCAGAGGATATGGAATGCAAAGACATGAAAAAAATAACACTTGAAGATGTTGCAAGAAGCCTTGAATTTATGGAAGGTGAAGTAAAGGTTCCGGAAAATATAAGGATAAAGGCGAAAGAGGCCGTCAGCAGGATGATAGAGTTTTCACTAGGATAATAAAATATGGAAGAATTAATTAAACGTGCAGCTGATTTAATATATAACGCAGGAAAAATAGTGGTTTTTACAGGTGCAGGAGTCAGCACGGAATCGGGAATTCCCGATTTTAGAAGTCCCGGAGGCATTTGGGACAAATTTGAACCGGTTTACTATCAGGATTTTGTTGAAAGCGAAGAAGCACGCGAAAAATACTGGTTGAGAAGTAAAGTAATTTATCCGCTTATAAGCAGTGCCAAGCCCAACCTTACTCATCTGTCTTTGTTTGAGCTTGAAAAGATGGGAAAGCTTGATTGCATAGTTACACAAAATATAGACCGTTTGCATCATAAAGCAGGCAATTCCGATAAAAAAATCATCGAGATCCACGGTACCAATGCTTTTGCAATATGTCTTAGCTGCCGCAAGATTTATCCAAGAAATGACATCCAGAAGCAAATGGAAGCAGATGATTCGATCAAAGTTCCTCATTGCAGCGATTGTAACGGATTCTTAAAAGACGCCACTATTTCCTTCGGTCAATCCATGCCTGAAAGGGAATTGGCTGAAGCAAACCGCAGGGCTGAGTCCTGCGATTTAATGCTTACACTCGGTTCTTCTCTGGTAGTATATCCGGCAGCCTATCTGCCTCAATATGCTTCTCAGGCAGGAGCCAAACTGATTATCATAAATATGACACAAACCTCTGTGGATAATCTTGCCGATGTTGTAATTCATGCAAAAACCGGTGAAACTCTTAATCGTATAGTAGAAGATGTCAAGATGAGAAGTCAGAAGTGATTTATGGTAAACATCAGGTAAAACTCAACACTTTGCTGTAACGCCACCACTACAGGCTTTTGCATATCTATCAAGTATTTCTTCAATTTTGCCATACACCAGACGGTCTGGCGTACATTGAATGCGGCCTTCCCGCACTGCTTCATACTGAGTGGGCATATATTGACTTAGAAGCGGCAGAGGAATCCCGTATTTTGTAAGATTTTGAAACAAGCGTACGATAGCATCCGAGCACCTATGATCCGACCAGTAATATCGTACCCGGTCACTAAAACCGAAGGCGGTAATATATCGCAGGTATTTCTCATCGCCGCTATAATGATTTTGCCAATGTTTTCGGTCTGTGCTCATAAGTTCCTGCATCAACTCAGGAAGCCGTGAAAGTGTCACACCCTGTTTTCCTTCCAGCCATTCCCGCTCGATATATGACAAAGCATAAAGGGCTTCACGTGTAGCAAACGTAAGACATGGCCCTGCCTTAAGAATTGCAAAGTGATCCCGAACCATATTGGTGAGTGACTGCTGAGTCTGGAAATCGGTGGAATGGGCCTCAAAAACGATGTTCTTTTCGCCTTCTATTAAAGATTTAATGTCTTCGGTTTTCTTGCTGTCGTAATCGCACACTGATTCAGGACCGAATGTTGCGCCTGTTTCCACAACAAGTGCGATGCAGCGATTCCAGGCCGACTCAAGCCCTTTTTCAATAAAAACAGAATGCATAATACTTATCGTTTCTTCGACGTCCCTGGTGGATGAGACAGGTATCTCACCCTTATCTTTGCGCACTCCCCCTGGGGTTGGCACTTCAGCCCCAACAACATACACAAGTTGAGTTTTGTTCCCTGAACGCATGTCAGCAGCAGCTTCCTCAGCGGTTTCACAAAGAGATACCGTTCGCTCCGCTATCGTCTTTAAGGAAAGGTCAGGGTGTCCCTTGTACATATCATCTTTACAAGGCATGCTTGGGTCCAGATGCAACTTCCGATAACCCGCACGAACGCAATGACGAATCAGTTCCCTGGCCTTTGACATAGACACTTCTGAATTTTCAAAACGCCAAATGCCTGGCCCCAGATGATCCCCACCCAGAATAACCTGATCTTCACCAAGCTTCATCTCCTCCGATATTTGTCTGACATACTGTGCGAATTCGTTTGGCTGCAAGCCGGAGTAACCGCCATACTGATTGACTTGTCGTCCGGTCGATTCTATACACACTGATCGGTTTCGCTTCCGGGCATACTCCAGTGCAGCACTGATAACAAAATTGTTAGCCGAACATATTGAAGTGATTCCTACTGCATCACCTCGTTTTTGCGCTGCCACAAGTTCTCGCAGGTATTCTGTCATTTAAGCTTATAATCTCCTCATTTAATGTTACATCTTTTAAATAGAAAAGTAATATTGCCAAAGCCGGTCTCATGGGTACCTACCAGCATACTTTTAAAAGTTGGTTCTCCTTTTATCCATTTACCCAATATGCAAGCTTCCCTGTTCTCACTTCCTTCACAGTACCAGATTCTCCGGGCTACAATTGATTTACCTAATTCGTTATTAAAGCAAGTGTACTGGATTTTTCCTATAAAGCCTGTGTCAAATGATACAAATCCTTTGTTCACCGGAAAGTTATCCGGAAGAACACAATTGGCCACAGGGTATCCTGGATCTTCAACTCTCACCGGAACGACCTCTCCAGCCTTCATTCTTTGCTCTGCCCGTTCCCGCAGCATAGCCTTTTCATCTGTTATTTTCTTATCAAATGCGTTGCAGTTTGCCCCGGCATACGCTATTTGCTTGGCATTTGGTCCATAATCATAAGTAAATATTAAGAAAACAGGCAGGACTGTGGATAAAAATTTTATAATTGTAAAGATATGGGACTCTTGTTTCATAGCCCTCTCTATTTATATTGTTGAGATATCGTTTTATACGGTATAAGCCCCGTAGTTGTTTGCAAAATTGTTCTACCGGATCATTTCATAATCCTTCAATCAGCTTGAAATACTCCTTGAAAGTATTAATGGATTCCATCGTGGTTTGGAACAAGACCCAACTGCAAACAATAATTGCTATGGTAAGTACGATTTTCCATGTCAGAGTAGTTTTCGGACGCCACCAGATAAGAGGCAGCGCAAGAGGCCCAACACTGCAGACTGCAATAATAATAAAGGATTTTTTGAAATACCATGGAATCTTTTCCTCTGCAAAGCGAGGGGGATAGGATGCATTCTGGAACTCCCCGCAGTGCTTACACTTTATTGCGTCATCTTGAATTTCTTCAGCGCAGAAGGGACATTTTTTCATTATTATCTTCCTATGGTAGAACGTTATAGTAACCTAAAATATGAAAAGCGCCGCTACAAGCTATATTCTGTGAAGTAATTACTTGTCTTTAAAGATACAACCTGCTCTCATACCTTTGGGATTTTTTGTACTCTATAAGAAAGAATAGTAATGACAATCCCAAGCGCTATTCCAAAAATGGCATCACCCAAAAATATTTTCAGAGATATTTTAAGACTCAATCCAAGAATTAAAGCCAATAAACCAAAAGCTATTAAACCATGTGCGCCTAAATTCAGCATGGGACCATAATCAAGAGGGTTTCTTGCAAGTACAATAAAATATAGACCAATCAATCCAAATATACCACAAGCACCTCTAAGGAAATACATTAATAGCGGAGTATCAGGAATTGGCTCTATCCCAAACCAAAGACAGAGATCTTGAATTATTTCCCATGGCAATACAACAAATGGAATGGCTGCCAAACATCCTGATGCACAAATCCAAAGAGCTAACTTTAAACTTCTCATAGACATGTTCTCCTTATAAAGTCGGGCCGGTGGCTGTTGCCTTTCTGAAAACCGTGCTTGAGAGTTTTCCTTCATATGTCTCAAGCCCCTGGCAATGTCTCCCTGTCAGGTTTGTTATACTGCGAAGGATCAAATGAAATAGTTGTAATGAGTATGCAGTTTATTATATGTCCCTCGTCTTGATTAATAAAGATCTTTTTTATTCATCAGGATTTGATATGCAACATTTCATTGCCACCCTTTTGAAACTCATAACAAACCTTTATTATACTCCACTCACATTCTTCTTTCTCAAGCATGGAAATTACTTTATCTAAATGTCCGGATTTTCTTGCGCCAAGCTCAAGAAGCGGAAATATTCTTACTTCCGAAGCAACCCGGCAGAGTTCCTTTATTGATTGGATATGAAACTCAAAAGAATGCTGCTTACTATAAAGAAACAAAAAATGAGAGCATAGCGCTAAATCAAATTCTTTGTTTTTAAATGGCAGGAATGGCAATTCGCCGCTTATATAACGCCCATCTGCTTTTGGATAATCTTCTAAAAATCTCTCCATCGCCTTCATTCTTATACTTCCCAAATCATCGATGCTTTTTATATGCTTCCAGACAAACTCATTATAATTCTTAGCGGTTTGTTCCATTACTTCATCATAGGTTGCATCTATGCGGGACATTATGTCTTTTGCAAAAAACAGGTAAATAGGGTCAACCGATACAACCTTTCCGCCTATCTTTGTCAACTCTGCGTTAAAACTTGCCGGGCCGTCGCCACATCCAAGAATTTTCTTGTTTAAATCGGCTTTTGTAAGCGAGAACATTGCGCCGTATTCATCATAAGAGCGCCCCCACGGGACGACTTTATCAAGAGTAAAGCTCATTATGTCCTTGATCATCTGTCAATTTAGTTGTGCTGTAAGAGAATCGATTTTGCAATTTACTTTCTTGCAAAAAGGTTAATGCGACGGAAAGTTTCAAAGTATCTTCCATCATCTTGCTTTGTTGCCGGAATCATTTCCTCAACAACATATTTCCTAAAAGCAGCTTTATCTTCTCCTGCTATACAAGCCAAAAAAGGAACAAGGCTTGGTTGATCCACCCATCCAATTAAAGCCCTGGTGTCGGGAAAATAACGATCTGCATTTTCACCCCATACCTTAACGTCCTGCAATTTGCTGTTTGCTGTTAAATCTTTATATTCTTCAACGGACGGCATGTACCAGGGCCAAATAAAATCCTTGAAATAATCCGCAAATTCTTTTAGTTTTATTGCCTTGCGGATAACTTTGAAAAAGTGCTGGCAGTTGCCGTCAGCTGCAAAATTGAACCTTAGAAGACCGCCTTTTTTTAGCGCCATAAATATGTTTTTTAAAAGATGCTGATGATATTTAACCCAATGAAGCGTTGCATTCGAAAAAATAACATCAAATTCATCTTTAAACTCCATCGCATTAATATCCATGAGAATAAAGCGTAAATTAGGTTGTTCTTTCGGCCTGGCAACATTTATCATACCTGTTGATGCATCAATGCCAACTACTCCACCATTTGGAAGAAGCTTTGCGATCAGCGCTGTATTGGTTCCATCGCCGCATCCCAAATCAAGAACACGTTCATTGCCTTTTAAGGCCAATTCAGCAATCAGTTTAGCTCCCCATTCTTTTTGATGGGCTGATGCTTTTTCGTATTTTTTACCATCAAATTCGTATGCCATATCTATTCCTGTCGAATGCTTAATTTATCAGAAGCAGAGTCATAAAACGCATTACACCAACGCACCAGTCCGGGTAACTAAAGTTTTAATCAGTTGTCCGGCTTTTGAGATCAGCTGGATTGTGATGTTTATTCTGATTTATTATTTGTACCAATATTCAAAGCAATTTTCTCAGTTCGGGCTTTAGTTTGCAAAAATGCTTCCGGTACACTTTTCTTACTTAACACATCGACTATCCATTCCAAACCAAAGGGGATAGGGCCTGGATCAGTATATACATGGTAGAACACAAGCGAACTTTTTTCAGTTTTCTTTTCTATACGCCAATAACCGGTTGTATCTTTGATAGTCTCTCTGGGATCTAAACCGGGCCATTTTTGCAATTGCCACTTTAATACTGAGATTTGGTTGTTAGGCTCCGTCATGGATATTTTCAGCCGATACTTTTTCATCTTTCCAAGAGGCAGAGACAAAGTGTAATTAAGAACTACATCAGTTCCACTCTTTTTCACAATATCAACCCGGCTGATATTTGACATAAATTCCGGGTATTTTTCATATGCCGTCAAAACCTTTAAAATAGTCTCGCCTGGGGCATTGATTAAACCAATTGCCTCAAATGTTTTACCTTGTTGATTATCTATGCTAACCTCACGCACAACTACTTCACCCTGACTAATAAGTTTTTTCTCATCTTCAGTCAAAGAATCAGAAGCATAAACATTAACTATGGCAGAAATAAAAAGCATAGCCGTTATCAAAACAGCCCAAAAAATTTTATTGATTGCCGTTTTACTCACTAAACCAAGATTCATTTAAGATTCATCTCCTTATAATACCATTTTTTTTCGGGTATGATTTATACTATATTAAATAACCATATAAAATCATTGTCAACCCAATTACTTCTCCGAATTATGGCTGAAAACTCAAAAAGCCATGGAGCTGTGGAGTTCCAAAAAACGTTTTCATAAAGAGCTTACTCAAATCAATTAAACTTATCCTTGAGGCTGATCAACAAATACCTTTTGCTTTCGTTACAAGCTGATCGTTTTACGCGTTTAATTTTTTAAGCAAAAAAGCCATGTTCCGGCCAAGCACTCTCATGGTTCCGAGTCCCCGCTCATCTTTCTCAACATCTCCTTTATCATTTCCCAGGGCCATGTTGAAATAGTTTGCTCCCACAATAAACATTTCAAGGCATAAGAAGAAAGAATCCATCATCATTAATGTCTGGGTTGTTCCACTTATAGTGCCTACGCTAACACTAGCGCCAACCTTATACCTTAACAATCCAGGGTTTGCGTATGCTACCATTCCTGCTCTGTCAATAAACGCCTTCATTTCTGTTGTGACATTGCTGAAAAAGGTAGGAGAACCCAATAATATACCATCGGCCTTAATCATCTTTTCGATGCATTCGTTAATAAAATCATCTATTCCCAAACATTTATACTCTTTCTCTTTTTCTTTC
>JAHIFE010000101.1 GCA_018901125.1 Pseudomonadota bacterium
CAAAGACCAACTAAAGGATAAGGCAATCTCCCATTTGAGGAAACTGCAAAAGATGCCTGATCGAGTAAGCAAGTACTTCAGGCATCCGAAAATAGCATATGCTGCTTAACCATCGTATATTAAATTGCCGGGTTAATATTATGAAAATGAAGAATTTGATTATCATCGGCAAAATGGGAATTTTCTTAATGTAGAAATAATGTGCAATTCGATAAAAAGAAATAGCGTTTATCATTTTCAAGAATCCTGCTGATGTATTATGCTAATAAATTTTTTTATCACTTTATTGCTAAATATTTCTAAGAACTCGTGCAGGGTTGCCCACAACAATAACATTAGACGGGACATTTTTTGAAACGAGAGAACCAGCCCCAATGATACTGTTTTTCCCAATCCTTACATTACGAAGGATCACAGAATTGACCCCGATAAAAACATTGTCCTCAATAATTATTTCGCCCGCGCCATCATCTAAAGGATCTAATCGTTTTGCCGTGGCATCGTGAGAAAGGATTACACAACCAGAAGTTATTGTACAATTATCACCTATTATTACTTTTTCTCGCCGCACATCAAGTTTGGCGCTTAAACTGATCATTCCACCATTACCTATCTTTACGCCTGCCCTACGGTAAAATGACTTTTTCATAAACCGTAGCATATTTCCCAAATGGTGAATAAATTTTCGTACTACGTTTGATAGCATAAAAATCCTTTGAAAAGTAACTCAGGTATAAAACCAATTATGAAAATACGTTTAAGATTTTAAATCTAATCGCCCCTCGATTATTTCCAATAATCTATTCACTCGTTTATCAAATGATAATATTTGCCTGGCCACGTAGATGGAATCACTATGATACTCTGTCAGAGACTTGTTCCTGCCCAATATTTCAGTTACAACATTATAGAAGCCATCTTCTGAGTCATCACATAAAAAACCTATTTTGTATTTGGTGAAAAGAGGCATCATATCCCCTGTTGGATTGGTAATGATGGGCCTGTTAAGACAAAGATAGTCACCTATTTTATTGGGCCACCGCCCGTTATTTTTTATTGTATTTGTGAACGGAAGAACAAAGGCGTTGCAGGAACTCATGTATTTATTATAAAGCTCAAAGGTAGTCCAACCAGGAAATATTATTCGGTCTGAATATAGTTGAGTTAGGCCGATCTCATTAATATAATTTTTGTCGGTGCCAGTGAGCAGGAGAAAAACATTGCCATTTTGCTGCATGATTTTTTTCAGGGCAGTGAAAAATACCACATTATCATCATGATCGGAAGGACAGACATTACTCATTCCAAGAATAAAAGCATTTTGTTCTAATCCTAATTCGCTTCTTGCATGCTTTATATCATAATCGATTAGCAGATCGTTTTCCGCGCCGCCATAGAGCACGGTAACATTGTCTTTTTCTTTAAACCTTTCTTTAAGTGCTGATGAAATAGTTATGATCTCATCGAAATATCGTTTAAGTCTCAATTCAAACAAAGCATCATAAAGTGAAACTATCTTACCAAAAAAACCTTTCCGAGAATCGGCATAGCCGCCTTTGCCCAGCCATTCCCAACATTCATCTACTATAACAGCCTGTTTGAAATATTTACCGATTACAGCAGGAAGGAACTGTGCGGGCCGATGACCATTTGTCACCTGTATGGCATCATAATCATATTTCAATACCATGACACATTTAAAAATGGTGTCAATTATTCCAAATCCCCCTGAACGAAATTTACTTGGAAGAATCCCTGGGGTTAAATAAACAGTCAGCCTTTCACTATCATCTTTATATGCTCGGTACTTTGAGTTACCGGAAGGATAGATGAAAGTCACATCATGGCCACTTTCAGCAATTTTAAGAGCAGTTCTATACCTCACACGTGAAGACGCGCCATCTGTGTAACCTTCAACGAATTCTGATAGTATCAGGATTTTCATTGTTTCTTCAGTATTATCATATTTGTTTCAGCAGCCCAATTCCAATGGCGTTTCTATCCATTAACGAAAAGAAGCGAAGGAAGAATATCCATCCCTGTCCGTATTCTCAAGGGTAAGAAGCATTGGCTTATTTTCTAAATAGAAAGTTGCTCTTGTGCCCTCGTCTGATTGGGCAGTTCCATAAACGTTATCAGGTAGAAAATAGGCGATTATGGAGCATCTTTTATCTGTTGAAATTATTTTCTTGCCAGCCACCTCCAGAAAAGTTCCGCCAAAAAGCCCCGCTCCTAAAAGCTGATTATCTTTATAAAGAAGGATAGCTATTTCGCCATCAGTTTTTGTGTCTCCTATAACAGCAATATTCTCCAGTTGATTTTTTTGGATAATCAACTCTTTGGATTTATTGTGTGCAACAACAATTTTTGTGCCTGTTCTGTTGGATAATTTGTCGATTAGCGGTCGTTTTTCTTCAGCTTTGACAGGAAAGAGAATATTTAAAAAAGAAATATCTTTTACAGTTTTATTTGTGTCAATAGAAAGCATCCACGTCTTACGGGCTTTATCATCTACAGTTTCCCTTTTGTTGAATACCGCACCTTTATCAGAAATAACAGTGTATTGATAAAGAAAAGAATCTTTTCCATTATATGTAACCCATGGCTCAGTAATATTGAGAGGGACGCCGCTGACAAAATTACACTGTACGCTTAGTGGTCGTTTATTCAGAATTGAATCAAATACAATGTAATAATCAGGTTTGACATAAAGAACCGAACGTACAGCGTATGGTGTGTCTGGAGAAACAGCCCCGATCCACTCTTTTTTCCAGGGATCTTTTTTAATGAACTCCTGATCGTCATTGAATGACGCATCGCTCCTTGCATAGTTCAGATACTGCGAAGCCAAAAATGGCTTTATACTTTTCCTTGTGGCGCCGTCACGGTTATTTTTCCAATCAACTGTGATGGAGTTATGATTATAGGAAAGTGAAAGTCCCAACTCTTTATCCCGGGCATAGTTCACCCCCCGGTTTGTTAAATATCGTTCTCCAAAAGCTTCGAGAAGAATATCATTTTGCGTGTTATGTAAATGGTCACCTCTTTGATATCCCCGTTTCCATAAAGCAAACATTTTGTCACCCTGCTCAAACCCATCACGCCATAACAGTAAGCCTGAAGTTTCAAACAAATGTTCATTAGGAATCAAAGGCTTCGCCGGCGATATGTTTTTATTGATAATTGACCTGTAGTAGTGGCTGACCAACGAACTTGCCGATTCGATATCGGATGTTACGGCATATTGGTTGTATATCCAAAGAAGGTAAGGGTCGCTGATATAACCGGACCAGACGGCAAGGGCCAGATAGTTCGCGCCGACAGCGGCTTGCTTTACCGGATCATAAGTTAAGTATGTATATGATGAATCACCGAATGGAACAATTAGAGGATATTTTGCGGCGTTTTTTGCCGGCGAAGCATTTGAGCGCAAATAAAGGGCGAATAGAAAAGGATTGTGAGCGCCAACGGGAAGAAATTCGTCAACACGCATATCTATACTTTGTGCCATCGGAACAATTAAATCGCTCAAGACATCCAGTGTCAAAAGGTAATACCCGGGTGCAGCACTGACGCTTCCGTCTGCGGGAAAGTAGTTCTGCAGTAATACTTGCGTTGCTCTTGCTGTTTTAACATATTCATTCTTGTAAATTTCATTACCGGTGTGCTGATATAACAGCCTTGCGGAAAGATAAAGTGCGCCGAGGTACATGGCACCTTGATTAGAATACTGTAAATATCCCTGATTCCCATTATACTGCGCTTTATTCAGAGTCCAGTTACCCTGATTAATAATGAATTTCCTCAGCGGTTGCAGGCCATTGTTTTCAACTGCCTGGGCGATTTTTTCACGATCATTTTTACTCAACATTGTGTAGACAAGATCGTAACAGATAACTACCCTGGTTACGATAAAGCTTTCCTCCTCAGGCGCGGCTAAATCATTACGCGTCCATGATTTCATGTTTGCGAGATAGAGAAGCATTTTTCGAACTGCCTGGCCGCATTCCTTGTCCCCGGTTAATGCATAGGCAAAAGCGCAGGCAGAAAGATGCCACAGACCGGGTGGGTGTTTATATGCAGTATTATTTAAATCAAGATTTAGCATAGATTTAGCAATCGGTTGCCAATGCTGTCGCGGCTTATTGAAATGAAATTTGTCCGCTTCCCCGCCCCCTTGCGAATACCAATGCCTTATTTCTTCAAAATTTTGATGGTTTAAATACAGCCCCAGCGGAAGGCCGTCTTGGGACACAGAACCCCATGGTTCTGCATCGGCAAAATCAGTAGGGCTGCTTTGCGTTGTTTCCACGCAGTATGCATTCTGCACAAGCAGCGGAAGGAGTGTAATGATGAATACAACCTGTAGAAAGAAAATAGTTTTCTTCATGACCTTTCGCCTGAATATTTCACATGTTCAAAGTGAACGTTTGCGCCTGTGGGATTTTTTTTCTTCGGTAAATTTGTAAAGTGTTGTGCTTTTTGCATATCCGATCAGTGTTCCTTAAACTAAATGCTGATTAAAAGAGATCACTTATTTGCTGTTGTTTCGTGGTAAAACCTGTTGCACTAGTGAGGATATCTGCTCGACTCGCTGTTCCCATGTGTTGGCTCTGGCAAAATCTATCCGCAGCTTTCTTCTTTCGGATGTGTCTTCCTGGGCGGCACGAATTATCATTTTCACCCAGCCCGGTCTATCATGCGCTGCATAGAACCAATCATAGCCTATGTATTCTTCAATGGGTATGCCGACAATGGGCAAGCCGATTGAGGCATATTCCCAGAATTTTAACTGTGAGGCCTTCAACTCGACATCGGTCGGGCAGGCACACAATAAGGCAATATCGAAGCAGCGGAGATAATCGTACCGCTCTTCTTGTTTCTTCCGACCAAGGAAGATAATATTTTTTTTCCCTTGAATCTTTTCAAAGGCTGCTTTATCCCGTTCATAGATTCCGCCAACAAGCACAATAGTCCACTCCGGATGATAATCGGCCAGCCAATCCAATAGTTCAATGTCAACACAATCTTTATCAATTGCTCCCCAGTAACCGAGGACTAGTTCACCGAATTTAGGAAAGTCCACGGGCATGGTATGCGGACGTTGCTCACAAACATCCGGCATCGGACAACCATGCGGGACATAATATGAATGCTTATTAAAATGATTCTTTCTTTCCATATTAGGTTTTGCGTTAAAAATTGCCAGGCCAACTTTTTTCAATGTGCGAACTTCGCTTTTTGCAAATTGCTGACCATATGGATAAACTTCCCATGCGTCATGTGCTACGTATAGGGTTCGTTTTATTTCAAGACCATCAATGAATCCATCAAATAAAGGCGTGGATAAATAAAGCAAGGTCGGTTTGAAACCGCTGATTTTGAGAACAAACCGGATATTGATGCAAAGCAACCATTCAGTTATCTTTCGGAGTTTCTCACTATTAAATATAAAGGGTAAAGCTAATAGGGGTGTATATAGGAGGAGATTTTTTTTGGGTCTCCGAACCCGAAGCCATGACCATAATCGACTTATGCGGTTCCTATCCCGCGAGAGCGATAAAATGGACATGGAAGGATCTTCAATAATCAAGACTTCATTGTTGATCAACAAACGCTCAATTATCTGATGACGCCCCCTTTTAAGATTCCCCCAAGCATCGGGAAATACACAAAGAATTTTTTCACCAGCAAGCATCTTGGAACTCAATTATTTCCTCCTAGCAGGGAGCATTTGCCTGGCCATGGGTAGTTGATGAATGCCGGTTTAACTTGCAGCCTGACGGGTAATATCGGTATCTTCATCGGAGGAGGGCAACAATCCTCTGGCGCGAAGAATACTGAGTAGATTGAATATCATTGGTGCTGAATTCTGCGTTATGTCACTACTCGAGCAGGCATATAATAATCCAAGGAGACACAATACATTGTACTCATTGGATAGGGAAAAAATCCGTCTGAACGGTAAGAAAAGCAGAAGGAAACAAACCATGCCGATTATTCCCAGTTCAGCCAATATCTCAAGGAAAATGTTATGGGGATACTGCACATCCATTTGTCCCCTCATCTTTTTTTCAATGGTTTTCGCCTTCAGCCAATCTGGCAAACGGTTTTCCTTTTGATAAGACTTCCACCATTGACCAAGGCCAACGCCGACCAATGGATGATCACCGAAAATCCGCAGAGTCGGTGTGTATGCGGACAAACGGTCGTCGGCAAAATGAGTGATCTTCGAAGTATTTCTATGTATAGCAACTGTCTGTCCACGTGCGGCGGCGGTTTTTCCATGTATGGCAAAGGAGCGCGTAAAATCGGTTAGATAACCAACATTTAAAAAAGCGATAATGAGAATGATCGTGGTCAATGTCGAAAGAATAATTGTTGTAATATTTTTTCTATTCTTAACTGCAAAGAAAAATCCAATGGTTAAAAGAAGCGATATGACCGGGCCGCGCGATCCGATATAAATCATAATTGAGAATAGCACCACAACAAGCGCTGCGTTTAGGACAATATGTTTTCGCCAAGCCGAAGTAATGAGGATATAGGCAATACTGAGGCCAATACCACGAGACAGCCAAATTAATCTTTCTATACCTTCTGCACCTTCAATAACATTGACTTTGACTATATTGAAATAAATAATAGCCAAGATAATGATATTTAGGAATAGCAAAACCTTCATGAAATACTTCTGAAAAACGACCGGGTCGGCAAGCGCCATCAGAACGATAAGCATGGCAGGCAATAATACTATGCCTATATACATTTGCAGTTTCCACACTCCCTCTGCCGTTGGCAATCCTGCGATAAAAAGATACACAATCCAGGGTAGCCAATACTTTGATACCAACCAAAAAGGTTTCACAATGCTTTTTTTAGCAGAGAGAAGTATAATATAGATGAAAGGTAGTGCCATTACCATTATCAAAGCGCTATAGTAGCCTTTGGGCAAACCGATGGCGCCAAACACAGTACTTACAATGTAGCCACTCGATCTGGCCAATGTCAGCGAGAGTAGCATTACAATACTAATAATATAGCTTATTTTTACGATTTCTGATCCTACCAACTACGCAGTTTATTAACACAGTCTACAGACAGGTTTTCTTGCTGGGCAGCTTTATATATAGTTCTATTAACGGCTGATAATTGACCTAACAAGTTCTATTAATGATTCATAATCTCTATTGATCCTGTCATTTAATGCTCTACTAATCATGTCTCGGATTTGTGCGCCATTCGTTTCTATATACCTTATCTTGTCGAGAATCCCATCTACATCAAGGTTATCGTAATCAAAGGCGAAATCAGACATCCCCATCATCTCCATTATACCATGTGCTTTATGCTTTTCGTAAGCTATGGCAATAACCGGCGTGTTTACCAATAACGAGAATATTACTGAGTGAAACTGGGTGCCTATAGTGTAGTTCATTTTTGAATAAAGACAGAACATCTCTTGGAGAGAATATTCCTTTTCCACCAAGACGACCCGCTCGTTGTCACTAAAACGCTTTTTGAGTAGTATCATGATTGGCAGGCAGCTATTACCTGCCGGACCTAACGTTTGGGGAAGGATATAGACAGTTTTTCCGTTTTTCAACAGCCCTTCGACGATTTTTGTGATGCCCTGAAGGTATTCCATTTGCACCGTTTTGCCGAAATATGCTTTGACCGTCAAACCAATGGCATAACCATTGACATCTATCGGACATTTAATGGGGACTTCATAGTGCTTTTTTAGATAAAACGCAAAGTCCATGAGAATCCTGATTCTATCTTTTTTTATTCCGATAAATTCCAGTAAATACTTTTCTGTTTTCTTCTCTCTGATAATGGTCATCGCACTCTTGTCGATGATCCATCGTAGAACCGATTTGGCCATGGAACTTTTTACGTCCCATACGGAAGCACCACAAATGATAAACTTCTTTCCTAGTATTGAAGCAACTATCATCGAAGAACAAACCCGGTAGAAATAAGTTATGTCACTGACTAATCCGATTCCGGAGGTAATATATCCACCCCCCTTTACCAGAATTATATCAGCGTCGCACATTGCCCCGAATGACTCTCTATACTGTTTTGACATTAAATGAATCGCTTGTTTTCCCATCAATCCAATCACTGCTACTCTTATGGCAAATCCGACAAAAGCTAAAACATGGTGCGCAAGCCTTGAATAAGGGTCCGGGAATTCCCTGTTGTAGAAGGTCCTATGTAGCGAGCCGAATACGCTAATTCCCTCAGACCTTTCATAGTAATAATCTTCAGAAAAGAAACTTTCTTGAGCGCTACAGAACGTGATTGCGGAAATTTGTGCATTTTTATCGATATCATATGCCATTCTAATTATGCTTTCGACCAAAGCGTAATCGCCTTTGTTCTTATCCGACCAGACGTTTGTAATAACTGTTTTCAGGA
This sequence comes from Pseudomonadota bacterium, assembly GCA_018901125.1. Taxonomy (GTDB): domain Bacteria; phylum Desulfobacterota; class Desulfobacteria; order Desulfobacterales; family RPRI01; genus RPRI01. The sequence continues at coordinate 8,428 of JAHIFE010000101.1, forward strand.
TACCCTCCTCACTATACATTAGTCTTGCATCATTTTGCCAAGGCTAGTTTTGCACTATTTTTCAGATAGGCAAACTCATCACTATTTCGGAAAAATAAGAGAACAAGGCCTATGTTTACAATTATAGCTATACTTGCTCTTGCAATCAGCGTTATTATAGAGGCGTGCATATTCATTATGCTAAACAGACCAAAACAAATGAGGCAGGTAAATATAATAAAAAGGCCGTAACGAGTAAGATGATAGAAATATTTGTAGCTCTTATCAAAAAAACCATGCTTGAAAAGAATAACCGGTTCATACCAAACTGTAACGGCCAGCATGCTGAAGGTAGTTCCTAATATGACACCTGCTAAACCACACACCTTCGACAGAGCGATCGAAAGTGGTATGTTGACGGCTGCTGTGATTAAAGTCCTATACCTGTCTCTATAGAATAGACCTTTTGCATCCTTAAACAAAACAACCACGTTCCTAGTTACCATAATATAGCAGTTAACCAACATGAGTACTAAGACGCTATTTGGCAAAAGATATGCACGCCCTATCCAAATCTCGATAAACGAATTCATCAAAACGGCTATCAAAAGGATTGAGAGACTTGATACCCAGAACACCAAAAAAAGAATGGCAAAGAACACTTTTACATTCTTTTCATTTGATTCTGTTGCATTCAAGTTCCCTACGCTGGCACTGATTGCCTGTGTGATTTGTATTACAAAACCGGTTGTCGCCAAAATAATCATCATGTAGTTAGAGTACATGCCAAGGAAGTTGACGCCCACGAATGTCGATATTATTATGCTCTCCGATGCAGAAAGAATTTTAAGGCCGATTCTGTTGGACATTAAAGAGAATACATCTTTCCGAAAATCAATCTTTTCACTAGGATTAAGTGCTGCGTGATTATCTCCCTGTATGTATGTATGTTTCTTGTCAACTGTTAGAGCGAGAACAACGTTTTCCAACAGTGTGAACATTATTTGACAAACGATAAAGAGCGCAAAGCTGGAAAAGAAATATAACATGATTATTTGAAATAGATTTAGGCAAATAATGTAAATAGCATGTGTGTATAGTCTGATATATCCCTGCTGATTTACGTTCAGTAGTACTTGCTTGTAAGATAACAAGTATGACACGGACGAACTGGCAACATAAAGAAGAAAATAGAATTCCATGCGGGGCAAGTTAACTTTGGCGAACACATGTATGAACGGCGTAATTGCTAACCCAATTATCAGTATAATAGCAGCAATAATCCTGTAGGTCTTTTTGTAGAAGTTCATCCACTTGGCTATTTCATGCTTGTCTGAGTTAGCAATGGCCGCATAGAGCCTATAACCAACAGCGGTTCCTATTCCCAGTTCACTTAGCGAAAGCAACGTAATAATATTTATAAATAGTGTATTGACACCAAGTATCGAGATACCTAAGATGTTGATGAAAAATGTTCTCGTGATAATGGGTATCGTAAAGGTAATGAAATACAACACAATTGTTGCCTTGATGTTCGCAGCTGATTTCTTTGTTCTCATTGTTGTTAACGCCGTTCCAATAGTCGGGTCTGCTGGTTTATCCGTGTTCTATGAACGCTCCTGGCGCCGTCCAGGTATGCAAGTTTAATAATCATTGGATTCATTCTTAATTCGCAGTGTTGCGTTTAGATATCCGGGAAATTCCACTAATGCCGTGTATCAATGACGGTGGGAAAGTATTGCTACAGCTATTCTTTATGCTTCTTCCGCGCGTTATAGTCTTTGTTTTGCTAAGGTCAATTCCCGACAAACATAATGCGGTTATATCGTCGTAGGTGGGTTTGCTCAGTTCCCATATACATTCACACGCTAGCTGATAGTTGTACCTCTGGGCTAAGAGTCTATTGAAGAATAGGACCTTTCTGAATGATTTTTTCATTGTATTTTGAGAGACAAATATCTCAAGCGCCTTTTTTTTAAACGCAAATTCCTTCGAGATATCGCAGTCAAGATTGAGATAGTCGCTTGGTATTGGCGTTTGAACACTAAATACGCGTAAGCAATAGGGGAACTGGCTCTTTTCGAGAGCCTTATTTAAACTAATCGAGTTGAGTACATGATCATAATTTATATCAAGCCCCAGTGGCACGTAAATGATATCAGGATGATATTTTATTAATTCTTGGTGCAAACGGTCTACAATTTCCTCGGCAATCCATTCCATACTCCTGGCCTTGATAAACACTGCCTCCGCATCCGAGAACATTTTGCACATTTGATTTGCTTCATTTTCTCTCTTCGTGGCCATCTGATCTTCATCCAAATTCCGTGACCAGCTTTTTCTGCCGTCTGTCGTATAGATAAAACAGATTTTATGTCCCATTTTGTCATGCTTTTTTAAGATTCCGCCAATTCCAAGAATTTCATCATCTGCATGTGGTACAACAACCATGATTTTTTTTTCTGTACTGTCAAACGCAAGCGGCTTTGTGTTAATGGCTGACAACCAACGCTTGGCCGTCACCCAATCATAGGGATATTCCAGTATATCCTTAATTCGTACTCCCAATGTCTTAATGACGCCTGTAATTTTAGCCCTTATCATTATGCCCGTCTCCATCATCTTAGGACATCAGTATATATAGCTATCAGCTTTTCGGCTACCTCATCCCATGAAAACGCTTTCTTAAGCGCGGGTTCATAAGAAACAGGTCGCTTAATCCGATCAAGAATTAACTTTCTGAGCCCTTGGAGATCATCCGGCGATACGAATGCAGGATTAAAACAGTCTATTGTGTTTCCCAAATGACTGTTGTTTGTGAGAATCAAATGATTGTTTGTGGCGGCAGCCTCAATGGCCGTCAGAGGCATTACTTCATGATAGCTTGGCAGCGCGAACACGCGTGCCCCCCAATAGGCATCGATTAGCAATGGGCTGTCGTATGGCAAAGGATCTATAAATAGAACGTTTTCCGTAGCTGCAGCTCTACATAACTTGTAATAATCGACGTCAAGCACCTGTCCGATAATGACAAGTTTTACATCTGTGTTTCTGATGCTCTTGATTATTGTTAATTGATTCTTGTTAGGATAGATCTGTCCCACACACAATACATAGTCTCTCGTAAGATACTTCTCGACAAAAGCGTTGTTGTGGTTTTCATTATCTTGAAGGAACGCTTGGTTTATGCCGTTTCCTACAATACGGATTTTGTCTTTGGCTTCAGGGTAAACATCCAGTAGATGGTCCTTTTCTTTGTTGGACAATGCTATCACCGCATCTGCTATTCTCATTTTCTCATAATTGTGATGGTTGAGAGTGCAAAGCCAATTATATCTCTTGGAAACCTGAATTTTAATTTTTTCTGAAAGCCTGCTCGACGTCGTATTATACACGGAAGAGATGATAACTTTCTTTCCTTTCGACTTCGCTAGCTTAATTAGATTTAAGGAACTAAAGTCCGTGAGGCTGAATACGTGCAATATGTCGCAATCATCAAGTTTGTCGTTCCAGGCGTCAAAAAGTTTGGCATCTATGTGTTGCTTTACGAGCGCGCTTAGGGTGTTGGCTATTTGATTCTGTAATCCTCCAACCCGTTGACCTATAGTTGGATAGCAATAGATAAGTATCTTCATTGTAAACTTCACATCGATTCTAGGTAAGGTTTCCGGGTAAGGTTTCCGGGACGCCCTTTAGATTTAAAGTTTCTGTGCATAACCTTATAATTATGTTGCGTTTTGAGTACAGAGACACAAAACTGTGTTGAGTAAAGATTTGCAGTCTCATTTAGTTGAAATTCGCTAAGGCATAGCGGTTTTTCCACGAACACAGGGACGACTGGGGGACGCCCTTTATATTTAGAGTTACTGTAAAAAAACGTGAAACTTGAAACGCTAAACTTGAAACGAGACCTTTGCATAACTCCGACGCGATTGGGGGACGTTCTAAACATTTAAACTTTCTTAAAGACGGTAAACGGATATTGTTATATTTCATTTGATACCAATTCAGGTTTCAGGGACGTTCATCAATATATAAGTTAAGATTGTTTTGAGTTTTGTGTTTTGCATTTTGAAATTAGGAAAAAGGCTCAAGGTACAAGGCGCAAGAAAATAATAGCTCAACTTTAGGAAAAACTGTTTTGTGTTTTGAGTTTTGGGTTTTGTGTTAAGGTGAAAAAAGGCAGCTCCGCTCCTTCGATTACAAAACACGGTCTGTGCGTAATATTCGTTTTTAAGAGAACGATATTTTGTTTCAAAATTACTTGTGTTGAATAGCGCATACAGTCATAAATATCAATGCTTATTAAGTTGTATTTTTAAGTAAATAATGAGATTTATTCCTGATAGGAACAAGGGAGTGGTGTCAAGCATTGATTCCCGTTTCAAATTTTGTAGATTAAGTTTTCCGGCAAGGCTATAGTAAGCTCGTAAGCTGTTGAGCTCGTGAGCCGTTAGCGAAAAGCTGAAAGCTAATATTTATTCATTCGGCAGGACACTATAGGCTGAAGCGCTGGCGATCAGATTACGATCGGCAGTTATCAGTGTCAATCCGTACACGATGGCAGACGCAGCGATAAATCGATCCGCAGGGTCTTGATGAGGGAGTCGAATTCCCCTGCTTTGCATGGCAACTTCATGGTTTAGCGCAGCCTCCCGGAATGGCAACGTGCTGAACACCTTTTTCATCCATGTAACTGGCGGGGAATCGAGCCGGATACGTCCTTTTTCTGATAAAAGAGAGGGAGTTTTGGGGACGTTCTAAACATTTAAACTTTCTTATTATTTTCAGGATCATGGAGACAGAAGATTGTTTTGAGTGTTGAGTTTTGCGTTTTGAGTTAATGAACGGAATAAGAAACAGAAAACTGTTCTGAATGATCAACTGCTGTCCTTTTGATTTAATGAAGTCTTAACAATTTTTGTTAATATGTTAACTATGGCCAGGTTTTCTGAAAACAGAAGCTCTTTTTTATCAAACCCGGATAGATACCCTGATTTATCAAGCAGTCGCAACCAGTAATCCGTTTCTCTTGCTTCTTTAGATGAAATCGACATCTTAGAAATAAAATCCTTCTTACTCTGGGCTGCCTGCGCCTCATGTATGTTTGCTCCGATTGACGTGCCCGACCTAAGTACTTGTTTTGATATTATGTATTCGTTTTTGCCGATTAAATATTTATATAACTCTATGATAAGTAATGCAAACTCAAATGTTCTTTCATCAATTTTCATGAATCCACGGCTTGGGGACAGAAGATTGTTTTGAGTTTTGGGTTTTGAAATTAGGAAAAAGGTTCAAGGAAACAATAGCTCAGACGAGTGCCATTCGGGGAACGCAAAGGCGCGAAGTGGTAACGCCTCTGGTCATTCACACCCAAGATAACCACAGATTTTTTCTCTGACAATATTGAAGGCTGCGTTCTTAAGACTTCCATAATGCCTTACTACTAACGATCCACTCAGGGTAAAGAGCTTGTCACAGCGTATCCAGCTCTTGCGAGGTAAATCCCCGGTGCTCATTGAGGCATTGTCAATTGCTATCGTGTATTCAGGTGTGGGCACCGAAGTCACAGCAACGCATATAAAGTCTCCATGCCGATCCGGCTGAGTTATTACCAAGACAGGCCGCCGTTTCTCTGTTTTCAGATCCGAATATGGAAAAGGAATACCCACCAGGTCGCCGGGGCTATAACTCATTCCACACATCATCTTCTTTGTTTTCCCAAATCCGTTTCATTACCGGCACCTGAGCCTTTTTCATGTCTTCAACACAAATATCCTGTTGAGAATGAATAAGCTTGATAAATTCTAGAACCTCTCTTGCCAACGGCTCCGGAAGAGACCTAGCCTCTTCACATATTTTATCTGCCACATTCATACTTCACCATTTATCAATTTATTCGAATTTATTTTAAATTATGACACAACTCATCACAACATTCAATATTTCTTCAACAATTTTACGATTTGAGGGGGAAATATTGGTGTCACCCATTAAAGGGTTCGTCAAGAAAAAAAACACCTCTCCATTAAAAAAGATCAACTCTTTTTTTCGAATGACTGTCAGTTTGCACTAACTCGGATACCGCTTTGTCTCCCGCCCCGCATGCGACATTTCTTTATTGTAGGTTAGCAGTCGGATTGATCCGATCCGCTCCAGTCACCCATCAGGATCAAGGTCGAAAAAGAATTCTATGCTTATCAGTTCTTACTTATTAAGAGTATTCTTTATGACCCATGGCAGTACTTCTGCCCCAGAAAATCATCGGTTCAATGCTGTGTCCAATAGGATTTATTACAAATCTTATGGTTGTTAGCCAGCCCCTTTTTTGCTCACAGCATAGGCGAATCAGGATAAAAACGGGTATTATTGTGCGGCAGATTCCAATCACATCTTATGGCTTTATACCAACCCCATTGCCGGTCTAGGACATGGGGACGTCTATGCTTTTATGCGTTTCTCCACCACAAGCTCGAGAAAAATTGTTTTGAGTTAAAAAAATAGGAAAAAGGCACAAGGTGCAAGGAAATAATAGCTCAACTTTGGGAAGATTGTTTTGAGTTTTGTGTTTTGAGTTAGAAAACAGAAACAGAAAATTGTGTCACCCATCTTGAATATTAACTACGATTCAGAGGAACGGGAACAGGACATGGGGACGTCTATGCTTTCATGCGTTTCTCCGCCAAAAACTCGAGAAAAATTGTTTTGAGTTAAAAAAATAGGAAAAAGGCACAAGGTGCAAGGTGCAAGGAAATAATAGCTCAACTTTGGGAAGATTGTTTTGAGTTTTGTGTTTTGGGTTTTGTGTTAAGGTGAAAAAAGACAGCTCCGCTCCTTCGATTACAAAATTCGATTCGTCCATAACATTCGTTTTTAAGTGAACGATATTTTGTTCCAAAATTACTTGTGTTGAATAGCGCATACAGTCATAAATATCAATATTTATTAAGTGTAGATTCGGGGAAGTTAATCAGCATATAACTTGATAATATATTTGGACAGGACATGGGGACGTCTATGCTTTCATGCGTTTCTCCACCACAAGCTCGAGAAAAATTGTTTTGGGCTCAGAAACAGAAAATTGTTTTGAGTTCTGAGTGTTGTGTTTTGAGTTAGAAAATAGGAAAAAGATCGCTCATAAGTTCATGAGTTGGTTAAGGGAATAATGGCAGCTCCGCTTCCTCGACTACAAAATTCGGTATGTGTATAATAGTCGTTTTTATATGAAAACAATTGCATTTCATAAATGCTGATGCCGAATAACACTTAGAGTCATAAATATCAATACTAATTAAGTTATATTTTTAAGTAAATAATGAGATTTATTCCTGGATCGATAAGAGCCGCCTTCATAATCTGACCATTCTATCCCTGAACAGGCTTTTCCTTTTTGTTAGCATGGGAAACTCCTGATTTTGGGTGATGGATAATTGGCAATAGGCTGTGGGCGATATTTATGCTATATTTTCAATGACTTGCTTTCATGAGAATTCCTTCGGCTTGAAATCCTTCCGGTTCAAAAGAGCTGCTCCACCGTCACTTGTCTGGGTCAGTACGAACAACCCCGCCTTTTCCGCATACCTTCCCACATCATCCTTCACGACAAGCGCCCCGATTCCAGCCAATGTGCGATTGGGGGACGCCCTTTAGATTTAAAGTTTCTGTGTGCGATTGGGGGACGCCCTTTAGATTTAAAGTTTCTGTGCATAACCTTATAATTATGTTGCGTTTTGAGTACAGAGACACAAAACTGTGTTGAGTAAAGATTTGCAATCTCATTTAGTTGAAATTCGCTAAGGCATAGCGGTTTTTCCACGAACACATGCTTGCCGGATTTCAGGTTTTGGAGGATTTGTTTCATTGTTTCTTTAACTCATTTAATACGTCTTCAATAGTGGTAACGGTAACCCGGGGGGATAATAAGTATGACTCAGACACCGGCGCAACCACCCAGGCCCGGTCGGCCTGCAAAACATCCATCGTTGCTGCAAAACCGCGAGACACCCGGGGGGACATGGAAGCCTTACATTCAATGGCTAACCTCATTTGACCCCGTTCAAGAATCAGATCGATTTCTTCCCCGGAAGATGTCCGGTAAAAACTTGGACGCCATTGTGGCATAGCAACAATAATCTGCTCCAGACACCAACCCTCCCAGGACGCCCCGGCAACCGGATGGCCAAGGAGATCTTCGGAAGTATCGATCTCCAGAAGAGCATGGAGGATGCCTGAATCGCGCAGATAGACCTTGGGAGTCTTTACAAGTCTTTTTTTCAGATTCGCAGTCATTGGCTGCAGAAGCCGGATCATAAAGGTCTGCTCCATGATGTCCAGGTACTTGGCGATAGTAGGATGAGTTACCCCCAGTGACTGGCCAAACTTGCTGGCGTTTAAGGTCTGTCCGTGGTAATGGGCCAGCATAGTCCAGAACCGCCGCATGGTAATCGCCGGAATCGAAAAACCAAACTGGGGGATGTCACGCTCCAGAAATGTCCGGATAAAATCCAGCCGCCACTGTATGCCAAGCTCCTCGGAGCCGGCCAGAACCGCACCAGGGAAACCGCCCCGCCGCCATGAAAAAAGGGGATCTCCGTATTTGTCTCTGTCTTCGGCAAGTAACTCCTCATAGGTAAAGGGCGTCAATTCAACGAAATGGACCCGGCCAGCCAGGGTTTCAGAACCATGCCGAATCAAGTCCTGTGAGGCGGAACCGAGAATCAGAAACTTTCCTGGCTGTTTGACTTCATCCACCACAACGCGGATGATGGGAAACAACTCCGGCCCCATCTGAACCTCGTCGATACAGATCAATTTTTCCTGTTGGGTATGAAAGAAAAACTCCGCATCTTCAAGCTTTCGCAAGTCCGATGGTTTTTCCAGATCCAGGTAAACCACATCTTCCCGGTCAGCCACAACATGTCTGGCCAGAGTAGATTTGCCGCACTGGCGAGGTCCAAGAATCGCGGTTACGGGAATGTTCCGCAAGGATTCTCTCGTCTCTTTCTCAGCTTGTCTGGGGACATATGTTTGTAAATTGTAATTCATGTTTTCAATTTACAATGAAATATGGGTCGTGTCAACAATTGAAAACTTGTATGACACTTTTAATTGAAGTTCTCCGCTACAAGCAACGCTATCCGATCACCGACGGCAAAACCTGATATACGGTAAAAGTTTGGGGTCACCCATTAAAGGGTTCGTCAAGAGAAAAAACACCCCCCTATTAAAAAAGATGGCCTCTTTTTTAAATGACGTGTCAGTCTGCACTCACTCGGACACCGTTTTGTCTCCCGCCCCGCATACGACATTTCTTTATTATGGTTAGAGTCGGATTGAACCGATCCGCTCCAGTCACCCATCAGGATCAAGGTCAAAAAGAATTCCATTCTTATCAGCACTTACCGATTAAGAAGATTCTTTATCACCCCTGGCAGTACGCCCCAGAAAATCATCGGTTCCATGCTGTGTCCAATAGGATTTATTACAAATCTTATGGTTGTTAGCCAGCCCCTTTTTGGCTCACAACATAGGCGAATCAGGATAAAAAACGAATGTATTGGGGGGACGCCCTTTAGATTTAAAGTTTCTGTGCATTAATGAAAAACTGTTTTGCGTTTTGAAATTAGGCAAAAGGTTCAAGGGACAAGGCGCAAGAAAATAATAGCTCA
>JAHIFE010000102.1 GCA_018901125.1 Pseudomonadota bacterium
AAAAAAAGAAAAATTAAATATCGCATTTCCTTCAAGCGCAAGGAGTCACCTGTATAGAAAATTTTACGAATGACCTTGCCAGAAAATACCATTTTTGTGCGCACTCCCAAACCAAACGCAGCAACGGAAGCAATGCCGAGGAATAAAACAGTATTGACTAAATATATTGGATATTTGCCGGTGTCAACCCACAAAGAATCATAATCATGCTGAAGCCAAACCAAAGTCCCGGAAAAAACATAATACACAAGGTAAAAAACCATAAATAGCGCTGCTGGATGGAACGGATCTATCCGTCCATCAACTGTCTTCACTGTGGCAGGCACACACCATGCAAAAGCAAACGCCACGGAAAGGAGAACAAGAAAAGGGGTTAACCATGACTGCTCATCTTTTGGGAGCAGTAATATCAAAACATACATCTGAAGCGATGCAAGGCCCAACAATCCAGGCAATAACAAACCTTTCCAGCGTTTCGGTTTTATGGTGTTATGCATACTTTAACAAACTTAAACAGTTAACCAAAATGAAGCGGGGTAATGCCAAAATGCGAAGTGGCCAAGGCCCACGTAAGCTGAAAAAAAGAAATTTTACTATAATGCAATCTTTAGACTTCCAAGACAGGTAACGTATAAACCATCCGTTTTCGCTAAAAACTTTGTCCGAGCTTTCTTGCGAGGTAAAAATTGCCACATTTTTACTCACTACCAACTGCCAACCTTTTTCACGCACTCTTGACGTATATTCCAAATCGGCAAGGTAATGGGGGAATAAATTTTTATTGAGGTTTCCAACACTAGCGACTGCTCTATATGGGAACAACACCCCTCTCCCAGGCAGGGCATCAACCATTGTATCATCGTTGCTATCCAAAGGGATAAAACGCATCCCCCAAAAATCAATGCGGTAACCATATCCTATGGGCTCGCGTGTAGCCTCATCGCGCTGTTGCGCCCCGACTACCGCACCTCCAAGAGCCGCGCTCGCATTCACCAGCGAGGATGTAAAATTAGTTTCGATACGCACATCATCATTTAACATCAGGAGATAGTCGGTATCTTGCGCCAAATCTGCAACTAATTTTATACCCATGTGCATCGCCCCGCCCCACCAGAGATTTCCGTCTCCCTTGAGTACGGTCAAATTGGGTAACTCGCACTGCGTAAGATATTCTCCAGTTCCATCGGTAGAGCCATCATCAACGACAATGATTTGAATCGCTGGGTAATCTTGTTTAGCCAGATATTCAATACATTGACGCGTAATTGCTATCCGGTTATGAACAGGAATAACACAAAAAACGTTGGGCGTAACCATTTCTGTCATCCTCGCTTTTCCAGTTTCATCACCAGACAATCTCGTTCTCGTACAAACAACTCTATCCCGCGTAGCACGACCATTATGACGTATTGAACCAATCGCATATCAAGCCAGCTTGGCTTCCAATCCAGACTATTCTCATCTGGGAATAAGAATGCTTTAAGGTTGAGCCGAAACCAGGATTCTGGCGTACTGCTCCAAACTTTGATTGGCTCGAAACCATGTCGGCGGGCGATAGGAACAAGTGTATTACGGTCATAGTGAAACAGATGAAACGGAGCAAACCAACCGCTTACCCAGTTCGTTCCGAACACCTTACGCCAAATGCTTTTCTTATTCGGCACGGCAATATACAACATGCCGCCAGTTTTTAGCACCCGATTCAGTTCCTGCATAAATTCATTTGGATTCCGGAGATGCTCAAATACTTGCATAAGATAAACAATATCAAACTCGCCATTTGCAAAAGGAATTTGGTTAACGTCTTCTACCTTTTGAACATCTAACCCTTTTTTCTGACATGCTTGGACTACATATTCAGCAATCTCTGCTCCTGATATGGCTATTCCTCGATTATGAAAATCGCTCAGATAGGTAGCATGGCCACAACCATAGTCAAGTACCCGTAAATTTTTTGACACTTGCACAAAATCTCGCGGATCAACATCCCCACTTAAACGGTGAAATAATTTCCTGAGCTTTGGGTGACGCGAGCCAATCTTCTGGGACAGATCAACCATTTCATCCTTTGAGTAAACTGTGTAATAATTTGCCAATTGTTCATCCGTTGGCATAGGGATCATCGAAATGATGCCGCAAAAATTACACTCAATAAGTTGCCAACAGCCTGCCAACCCTTTTCGCCTATCACTTAACACAATTGCTTGAGTGCCGTCTATTATTTCATTGCCACATGCGGGGCAAACATTCCAAGCTTTTTTAGTCACTTGACAAACCGTCTTAAGGCTCTATTGAAATCTCTTGCAAAGCTCAACATGTTGTAAATTTTTTCTGATAATTTGAGTGGAGTTTGCGCCAACACCCAAGTTGCACGATTGGCAACTATCTGATAGCCATGATCCTTAGAAAATATCCTGACCGCCTCACGAATCGGGTATCCTTGTTCTATGCCCCATGTCCAATCATCACCTGTCAGAATTGCATCAGGAAAAAGCTGATGGGCAATTTCGATGTCCATCCCTGTTTTGTCACTATCAAAGTAAATTAGGTCAGGCTGTATACCTAACTTGGCAAGTTCATATAATTTTTCTGGTGATGCCCCACGCACAGGAAACAAGCGCTCTTTATATCCCCATAGAGATGACAAAAAGGTTAGGTATGGTCCATTTTCCCGTGCAAATTGCGCGGTAAGTGAATGCCTCCCATGCATTCGAGCGTAATCAACCCACCAATCACCCTCCCAGGGATCTATTGCAATTATATAAACGTTAGAAGATACAGCGAACCATTTTTTTATGGAGGAGCCAAGAAAACATCCAATTTCAATAATTAGGAATGGCTTATCTTTACAGATTCTATTAACAACGAGTTCCTTCCCTCCGCCATCAAGTATCCATTCTACCGGGCTAAATTCTGGTTGCATCTGTGGCCAAGTATATTTTTTTTTTAAAACTTGAATATCTTTATCCGTTAATGGCATTTTTTTCACGCCCTTTTTTTTCAACTTTAACTCTTCCATACATAACTGTTCCTGGCATAACTGCCCCCTTAACAACCAATCCAGCTCCAATAACACTTCCGTCACCAATGGCCACGCCGGGTAATACCACTACATTTGCACCCAACCATACGTCATCGCCAATGACAATGGAGCTATCCTCCGTATCTTCCCAAGCTTGATAGCGAATTGGCACCCCATTAAGTTCATGGCCATGATTAATTGACACGATGGTAACTCCCGGCCCAATTATTGTGTTGGTTCCAATCTTAATCGTAGAAACGTTTCCTGCAATTATCGATGAAAATGCACTAATCTTAACAAAGTCTCCCAACTGAATGTTATGCCCATTTGCCAACCAGGTTTGCCTGTCGATCACGCAATCCATTCCGCAATGAATCTTTCGTAAAGGTGAAAAATGCAATCTCTCAAACTCATCCAGTAACAGTATAAAACTCTTTAGGTATCTTACTGTTGAAACCGGTAAGAGAACAATAAGCTTAATCGTACGTATTAAAAAATAAACAAACTCTCTAATTTTCAGCCAGCTCATTTCCCGTTCAGTCATATCACCGATAGAAGACCGCCACTTGTCTTTTCTAATCTCAGAGAGCCTGAATTTTTGAAGAATACTTAGTTTCATAGTTTACCTCTACGCATCAGCACCATTCGTGCTGGATTCAACCATCCCAACATTAATAAAGATGCGCTAGATAACAGGGCAATACCAAGCAATGACACTATCGAAGAATGCTGGGATCTTCCATAATTAGAAAAGAAGGTTGCAAAAATACTTAATATCAAAAGTTTGGTCATATCCTGTGGAATGATTAAACTGGGCCAATGCAAACCAGCCAGCTTGATATGTGAAATCAACAAAAATATGCTCCCTGTAATCAGTCCGCTTATTGTACCAACAACAACCCCCACTCCTCCGTAATAAAACCCTAATGGGATCCCTACAAGTAAGCTGCATAAACCCATAATAAAATGACTAATCATATTTGGTCGTAACTTTCCAGTCCCAAGATTGGCAAGGTAAGCTGGACCAATTAATGTATTTGTAAACCAGCCCAAATTAAGCAGCAAGGCATACTGGATGAATGTAGCTTGATAATGACCAAGCCAAAGCATTGAAATTGTAGTTATAAATATGCCGAGTAATCCGTAAAACAGTACCGCAACGTAAAACGTGATCCGATACGAAATCAAAAACAGTTGTGTTGCCTTAACTATGTCATGCTTTTGCAATGCGGCAATGGCAGGCACCATTACCCGACTGGCCTCAACAATTAAGGACCTGCCTTGCAGAATAAGTTTATTTGCCATTTGATAGTACCCGAGTGCTTCTAATCCTCCAAATTTGCTCATCAAAGCTTTAACGAGTGGATCAAACAGCATGTTCATGAGAGTGATAATTTGGAAGTTGACTCCATAACCTATCATTTCTTTAAGCACTTGAAGTTTCAAATGCCTCGGAATAAATGGCAACTTAACTATTTGCCGCCTGAGCATCCACCACAACAATACCATCAAGCCAATAGATTGAATAACTTGCGCCATTGCCACTCCTTCCAGTCCATATTGGGGTACAAGCAACATTGTCAATCCGAGGTAAATCAAGTGTGAAAACCCCATCACTAAGCTACGCAAATCTATGCGCATACAACCATCCAATGCACCGCTGAAAACACTTACGATAGCCATGACCCATAGCGAAACTAAGGCATACGGTAAAATTTTTAACGCAATAGGAACTTCATGAGCAGGAATAAAATAGTTCAAAGCCAAGATGAATAGGGGATAACAAACAGACAACAGAACTGCCATGAAAAAGCACAGCGTCAATGTAACCGTCTGTATCACATCAGATGCGCGCTGAGTATCATCTCTCCCAATTGCTTGAGCAACAAACTTTACGACCCCAGCTGACAAGCCCAAGTCCCCAATACGCGAAACCGAGGTTGTCGCTATCACTAAAGACCATACGCCAATCTGTTCAGCACCGAGACGTTCATACAGGTAGCGATATAAAACAAAAAACACAATACCGCTAATCAGTACTTGGATTGCTGGCGCTATGATGTTTCTGGAAATTCGCTTTTCGTTGAAATTATATGACATTCAGACGCTCTATCAACATACGACTAACTTTATTAACTGACAAACCGGGATACTCCTTCCTATCTCTCTGTCGACCTTTCATCTACATAAACTCAAGAGAATTTTATGTCACAAGTTGCATTGAGTTCTATTACGAATACAATTAAACGCTTGTTCAAAAGCGTTTAATTGGTTCTTCATAGAGAGTTCGCTAATCGCATATTGATAAGCACATTTCCCCATAGCTTTCCGTTTTAATGGGTTTTTTACTAAAAATAAGACTGCATCACAAAATGCGGATAGGTTGTTATCAGTCATCAAGCCATTTTCTCTATGATGCAAATAACATATCTCTGGTGAATGATATGGAGATTTGACAGTGACATACGGCTTTCCTAAAGCAAAAGAATGTACAATCGCCAAACCCGTCATCCCTGGCATTACTGAAATGTCTGCTGATTTTAAATATAAATCCACATCCTCCATTGGGAATCGCCCTAAGATATGTATACTACTTCGCACATCTATAGAAAATGTTGATACATATTCTTTCAATGCCGTATAAGATGGCCCATCTCCAATAAAAACGGCATGCACGGACAAACCCTGTCCCCTTATATACTCAACAGCTTGAATAACCCATTCAGGTTTTTTTTCAGCTGAAATTCGACCAACATACATAAGCAGTACATCAGAAGGAGCAACTCCCATCGTTTCACGACACTGCAATAAATCATCCTCGGAGAATTTTTCTGATCTTTTTAATATTGCATTTAAATCAAGCGTATTATGAGCAATAAAAATCTTATCAAACGATACTTTATTGATTTTATTTAAATGATTTGCCCCTTCTTCTGAGTAGACGATCAACACATCACATCTGCGATGCACAAAAGATCTCAGTCGCTCTAACAATTTCGATATATAAGTATTTCTTCGTTGATAATTAAAACCATGTGTATACAAACCAAACGGAACCTTATTAAGCCAGCATTTTAACATAATGTAATAATTGGATAAATATAACACGCCTTCAGGAAGAAGAACCAAATCATAATTTTTAACCAGAAATTTTTCTGATATCCTTTGCCAGACAAACGTAAACCCAAAAAGAATAGCAATAATATTTTGAATCAAAACATGAGAAACAGTATCAAGCGATTCACTTGGAGGGCAGCCAGGTGGTGTTTTATCTCCCACAAACAGAGTCAAATCAACACCGGGCAATTTCTGTAGCCCTTCAAACATGGAACGTTTATACCCAGGGCAAACAAGTTGAAAAAATGCTATTTTTACTATTTGGTTCCCTTTCTGATTCATTGAACCCTCACAGAATTACAACAAGCTTTAATTCCGATGTGATCAAAGAAAATCTTATTTGCGAGATCAGGGGTTGGGGCGCTTTTCTTCTGACTCTTTGCCATTCGAGAACCAGCCAACTTTTGTTCCAGAATATTATGCATCCTATCTCTCACCTAATTTCCCTGACCGTTTTATTGAGCCTCGAACGATTATTTCCTATTCACAATAAATGAACTTATATTGCTCATGAAGAAAACTATGTTGCCTAAAGAATATTTATCAATATTCTTTAGTGTAATAGGTGTATAGGTGTTAGCCCTGCCCTGAAAATGTCATAAAAATCCCGGTTTAAAAATGTTTGGGTAAAACAGGGTCAGCCGTGAAGTAATTCGTACATGGCCGACCCCTTTGTTTTATTCTTTTACG
>JAHIFE010000103.1 GCA_018901125.1 Pseudomonadota bacterium
ATGATAATAAACACATTATACGTAACTCTTCAATAATAAATATTTGATTTTTTAAAAATAATATTTTATAGGAATTAGTGTCTAATAAAAAGTAACTTTTAAAACCTATAAATTACGTACTACGTATATTAATTGTTGGGCCTTAATGGACAGGAAGGAGGAGCTTATGAGCCGTCCCAGAGCAGTGAGTAGTAGAAGAATGTGTGCGAATGGATACAGGTCGCTGGCGATACTTCTATTTGTACCATCTTTATTGATGGTGTTCCTATTTGCATGTGGGCAGAATACTTCGCAAGACGATTTCGCAAAGAAAGCTCAGTGTTTTGAGATAGGGAGAGAATATTACAAGAAGACGTTGGCCGGAATTGGTGACGAGTCATCTATTTATAAGATTTCATACGAGGTAGCTTATAATAAGAAATTGAATACGTGTCTATATTATTGCGAAACCGTCTTCCGCAATGACCCAAGCAAGAAGGTAAATACCTATATACGTGATCTATTTAGTAACACCAACCTCTATTTCATGGCATATGGTGCCGACAATGCTATCCTGCAAAGCGCATCTTCATTTAAGACAGAAGCTGAGTTCACGAATAAGTACAAGGAACTGATTATGTGCGAATCAAGTAAGTAGCAGAATGTAGTTTTTAACTATGGGTCAGCTTAAAACAAAGATACTCTGGCCTAACCATGCCCTGCACTCGGATTGCCTACCGCCTTCGGCTTCCGGCAACCGGTGAGGGTTATCTTTGAATGTAAATTATGCTTAACAAGGCTTTCAAATTTATACGAGTTGAACATAAAGTGAAACTGCCTTTCAGGATTTTATCGTGGGTGTTAGTGGTGCTTTCAGCGCTAGCATCTCTGATAGTTATTCTTTTTGAAAGGCCATTGCCCTGGAAGTTTCTTATTTCAGCAACTTTTTTCCTTTTGGTGATACTTCCAGTCGCAGTTACCGGAAGGGCGCCGAAGTGGTTTGAATATTTCAATTGGCGAATATAGTCACATTACCTATGTATTGAAAGATAACATCGCCACTGCACTTGACCGCTGTTCCGCTACGGCTACACACCGGCAGTGAGCGGCCCGTTCGCGCCGCTACGCGGCGCGAACGGGCGAGTTGCCTGCGTCGAACGCTTTGTCTGCTCCGCTCCGCGTCGCGAACCAATCGTTCGACCGGCAAATTTTCCCAAATAATCGGTCACTCCGTGCCCATTATTCGGCTAAAATTTGCCGGTCAACTCGCACATTGGCTGGCATAAAGAATGTTTTGCGCTTGACAAAACCCCTATTCGATTTCATAATGGTTTCATATTGAAATCATTCGGAGGTATTAATATGGCAACTGTTACGGTAAAGAATATACCTAATGAGCTTTACGAGCGGCTTAAGTCAGTCGCAGAAATAAATCGACGTTCCATCAATAGCGAGATTATCATGTGCATTGAAAATACCGTTATAAGCCACCGAATCAATCTCGACGAGGTACTTGAGAATGCTCGCCAGCTCCGCCGATTGACAGCCGGTCATCCGATCAGTGATGAGGAATTTAACCAGGCAAAAGCAGAAGGTCGGCTATGATTGTAGTTGATACAAATGTTATTGGCTATCTCTTCCTATCGAGCGAGCAATCGGTTTTCGCGGAACGAGCTCTACAAAAGGACAATGAGTGGGCGGCACCAATTTTATGGCGTAGCGAATTCCGTAATGTCCTTACTCTTTATATGCGAAAAAATATCATAAAATTGGAGCAAGCTCAGCAGATAATGAATAGTGCTCTGAAATTACTGAGGGGGCGAGAATATGAAGTTTCATCATATGAAGTTTTAAGGCTTTCCTCAACAAGCAATTGTTCTGCCTATGATTGTGAATTTGTCGCTACGGCAAATGATTTGAAAGCCACTTTAGTGACTGTTGATAAGCAACTGCTGCGAGAGTTTCCTTCAGTGGCAATATCATTAAATTCGTTCGGCAAATAGTTGCCATGGTGCCAGCCAACCCGTCACTGCACTTGATCGCAAAACGCTGATGCGTTTGCGTCAAGTGAGTTCTTTGTTATATTTTTGAATCCGAATTATGAGATGCTTGTCCAATAAAGAAATTCGAGTAGGCATCAGATACCTGAATGCTTCGTTGCCCGGGAGACCCACAGCTGTTGGAGGACTCTACTCCTTGCCGAAGGCGTTTGATTATGCTTTCAATGGGTCAACGCATCAAAAGGAAGCTGCCCTACAGAAGATAGCGGATCATATGGGACATTTCCTTGGTCTTCTCAATAGGGTGAAGGTATTGTTTGTGGAAAAAAAGGAAAGCGGAGAGAAATCTCATACAGTCTTCATTGCTGATAATGAAGGGAAAATTGGCCAGAAAACCACGTCCGAGTTCGTTGAGGAAGAGAAATATGCTGGCCTTTACAAGGTTAAGGGTTACGACCATGGTGAAATCTCAATTATCAACGATAGAACCTTTTACCTAATCCATTTTCTTTCAGTTTTGGCGCATGAAGTAACCCACAATTACCTGTATCACCATCACCTGAGTATGCCCAAGGAAATCGATCCCGAAGAACTTACAGATCTAGCGGCTATCTACCTCGGATTTGGAAGCATCATCCTCCGCGGGTACGCGCCATCCTCCTCTATTTCCTGCAGGCTCGGTTATATAGATGTTCCGACAATTAGGCGTGCCTTTTTGCTAGCGTACTCATTAAGAGAATGGAACCTCACCGACATTACCAAAGAATTCCCGTGGTTTGAATCAAATAGGTATTATTTTCAGTTCCATTTGTTTCCAAGAGCGGTGTTTAGAGCGTTGTCTCCATCGAAAACTAAAAGTATGTCACAACAAGCAAGTTCTGACAGGGTAATCATCACGTGCCCATCATGTGGCCAAAAGTTACGATTACCAAAGAGACCTGCTGCATTAAAAGCAAGATGCTCGAAATGCGAGTCATCATTTATCGTTGAGACGACCCAAACAAAAATATAACACCTGGGTCAAGCCGACGGGAATTCCGCTGGCGCTTCATTCCCGCTGCTTACCCAAGCGTTGAACTGAACCGCTCCGCGGAAAGCTTATTAAATCAGATTTTTCATAATAATCCTATCCTTAGATAAACAAAATATTTTAAAATGCCTCCGTGCCCGACATTCATTGTGAGTGCCGGGACGACAAAAATTAATATTAA
>JAHIFE010000104.1 GCA_018901125.1 Pseudomonadota bacterium
ATACTGAATTATGACACAGTCTGGAAGGCCGGAAACCAGTAATTCCATTGGGTTCTGGATACCGGATCAAGTCCGGCATGACGGTTTGGGTGTTTCACAAAATTATTAAATGGCATATTACTTCCAAATGCGGTTACCCTGAGTTTAAATTGCTTGATTTTTCCGTATATACAAAAATAAAAATTATTATTACCAAATAAAATAAAAAGGAGAAAAATATGCAACAATCATATCCACTTAAGGGCACACAGACTCAGATTCTTGTAAATGAATTTATACGCAGTGTTTATAATTGGATGGGAATCGGTCTCGCTCTTACAGGTGCTATCGCCTATTATGTTTCAAACGATGCCGGACTCCAAAGCTTGATATTCGGCAATAAGCTTGTATTTTTCGGATTAATAATAGCCGAATTAGCACTGGTATTTACAATAAGCGCTAGAGTAAACAAGATGAAAGCCTCAACGGCAACGTCAATGTTTATAATTTATGCAGCATTAAACGGCGCTACTTTATCTGCTATATTTCTTATATATACTGCTTCATCTATTACATCAACCTTCTTTGTATGCGCTGCGACTTTTATAGCATGCAGCATATACGGAATGATAACAAAACGCGATTTGACATCAATGGGCGGATTTATGACCATGGGATTAATAGGCATTATAATTGCCTCTGTTGTCAATTTATTTATAAAAAGCTCCGCCATGAGTATGATTATCAGTTATATCGGAGTAATAGTGTTTGTTGGATTAACTGCATATGATACACAGAAATTAAAACACATGGCAATGACACAACCTTCCGGACTCGAGGCAGGTGTTATTAGAAAAGGAGCTATATTGGGAGCTCTTTCACTATATTTGGATTTTATAAATCTATTCCTTATGTTGTTAAGAATTATGGGAGACAGAAGATAGCTGGTAAGTTCGTAAGTCCATAAGTTTTAAATAAATGATTTCCCTATATTATGCTAAAATATAGAGGATAAAAAAATGCAATTTTCTGAAGTGAGGTTCTCCTGATGGGTATAGCCGCAGATATCGTAATTATCGTTCTTGCCGCCTTGGTTGGTGCGCTCATTGCACAAAGATTCAAACAACCATTGATCTTAGGGTACATACTTGCGGGTGTCGTTGTAGGGCCATACACTGGTGGGATTACGGTTGGAGATATTCATGAAATAGAACTATTGGCAGAAATCGGAGTTGCCCTTCTTCTCTTTGCGCTGGGGTTGGAATTTTCTCTCAGCGAATTAAAACCGGTGCGAAATATTGCCCTGTTTGGCACTCCTGTTCAAATTCTGCTTACCATCGGTCTTGGCTTTTGTCTTGGGAAGTATTTAGGGTGGTCCTCGGCGAGTGCGTTATGGTTTGGGGCATTAATATCACTTTCCAGCACCATGGTAACCCTGAAGACCCTTATGAGCAGGGGGCTTGTGGGAACACTTTCCAGTCGGGTAATGATTGGGATGCTCATTGTTCAGGATTTGGCCGTTATCCCGATGATGATTATCCTCCCTCAACTGAGCAACCCAGAGGCGGGTTTGCCCCTCTTGGTAATTGCTGTAATCAAATCTGGAATTTTCCTGGTGGTAATGCTTTATCTGGGCAGAAAAGTACTTCCATGGTTGCTGTCGCATGTGGCCCAGTGGAACTCCAGGGAGCTTTTCATTTTATCCATCACCGCCATAGGCCTTGGGGTGGGGTATGCCACATACCTTTTCGGGCTTTCTTTTGCTTTCGGCGCTTTTGTTGCCGGAATGGTTTTGAGTGAGTCTGATTATGGTCATCAAGCATTGAGTGATATTATTCCCCTAAGGGACATCTTCGGTCTTTTGTTTTTTACATCGGTCGGCATGCTACTTGACCCGGTTTTTTTGTTGGAAAACTGGGTCAAGATTCTCGCTCTGGTTTTTGTCATCGCGGTTTTCAAAGGTTCAATATTCTCCTTGCTGGCCGTGCTCTTCCGATATATCAATATTGTCCCAATTGCAGTTGGGCTCGGGTTGTTTCAGGTGGGTGAATTTGCGTTTGTACTTGCACGGTTAGGACTCGAAACTAACGCCATCGACCAGAATATGTATTCGCTCGTCCTCGCTGTGTCAGTGTTGAGCATGGTGCTAACCCCGTTTGCTTCGGCCTTTGCGGCCCCTCTCTATAAATTAAAAAAACGTCTATTCAAGTATGAACCGATGCAAACAGAAAACATTCCGCCTTCAGGACTTAAGGATCATGTCGTCATTGCCGGCGGCGGGCGGGTGGGACAACATATCGCCCAGATCTTGACTCAACTCAATCTCCCTTTTGTCATCATTGAATTGGATCACCAGCGAATGCTTGAATGTAAGGCAGCAAAATATCCGATAATCTATGGCGACATGAGTCAGTCAACAGTGACTGATGTTTCAAAAATACATTCCGCCATACTTTTGCTCATTACTACCCCTTCAGTTGTTACCTCTCAATCCATTGTAGAACAGGCTCTTCGTATTAGACCGGAATTGCATATCATTGTCAGGGCCACTGGCGCTGATCACGCTCGGGCGTTATATGAAAGCGGGGTTTATATGGTGGTTCTGCCAGAGATGGAGGCAGGGCTGGAAATTGCAAGGCAGGCACTTCTCCACCTGGAAATTCCTGTAGCCGTTATTCAGCAATATACCGATGCCGTACGACAAAAGATTTATGCGCCGATTTATCAATCGAACAGTGATCATAGGCTTCTTGCAAAGTTTGATAATATAAAAAATATGTTGGAAATTTCGTGGGTTACTCTTGCACCTGGAAGCCCTCTTGTCAGCAAAAGCATTAAAGATGCCGCCGTTCGCGCCAGAACCGGCGCATCAATTGTAGGGATTATCAAAGGAAAAGTATTTTTTTCCAATCCTAAAGCAGATTATTCTTTTCAAGAAGGGGATCTGGTGGCAATTGTCGGCAATCAGCAAGAACGAAATGAATTTAAAAGAATAGCCGGAGTTTGATAGTGAGGTATGTTGAAAGAAGTGTACACCAATGTTAAGGAAAAATCATAAACGGAGGTGTCACAGTGGAAAGAATACCGTATGGGAAATACAATAAAGAATCAGGGAAGAGCAGGTTGGTCCAAGCCCGTGAATTTGGCATTAAACGTATACTTTAAGAAAATAATGATTGAAATCCGTCGTTAATTTGATAATATCAGAGTGGTAACAAAAACCGATCATTAATTAATAGTTATTAAAAAACATTTTTAAAAAGGAGCTGGCTTATGAAAAAGATTTATTTAACGATTTTTTTGTTTGTATTATTTGGTGTTTTTGTATCGGGATGTGCCACAAAAGATTTTGTTAAGCAGGAGATGACTCCTTTGTCTGACCGTATCGGGACTCTCGAACAACGAGTGGCTGCAAACGAGAGTAAGCTCAAAGAGGTTGAAGGCAAAGTAGAAGCTAATGGTAGTAATATCCAAAAAGCTATGGATATGGCTAATAAGGCAGAGGCGGACGCGATGAGTGCCAAAGAAGCAGCAAAGAATGCGGAAGCTGCTGCGAGTGAAGCTGAAAAATCAGCCAAAAAGTGTGAAAAGATTTTCAGGCTGGAACAGAAAAAATAGATCCAACAATAAAAATAGATGTAATGTATATGACAGAGGGGATGAAGTCTTATGATATCGTCCCCTTTATCATTTTAGGGAAGTAAATTTGTTCTATGGAATGATTACTACGGGTGTTCCGTTTGCAACAAGTTCCCAGATTTCATCCATTTCCGAATTGGAAACTGCGATACATCCTTTAGTCCAATTAAGTTTTGATTGGAATGTGCCGAGATCCTCAAATTCCTTTGGCAAGCCGTGGATTTCAACATTATTGCCTGGATGATAACCTGATTTTTGTGCCCGTGTAATATCTGAATGATTAGGATAAGACAGGTGCAGGGACTTATAGAACTTGCTGCTGATATAGTGTCGATCTATGATGTATCGACCCTCAGGAGTTCTGTTGTCTCCCTGGCGGATTTTGGGCCCCCGATTTTTACCCAAGGCAATTTTGTAGCTTTTTAAAATTTCCCCGTTTTTAAGGAGTATAAGCAGCTTTTCGCTTTTGATTACAAGCACCTTATCTGCTCCATAATCATTCTGAGAATTTCCCAGAACAACATCGGGGAATAAAGCGGCAAGGGCTAAGCTTATGATCAGCATAAGGTTTATGGAAATTGTTTTGATTTTCATAATATAATATATAATAAGAAATATTGTGTTAAGTCAAATAAGATTTTCAGAATATGCAACAAATGATGTGGCGGTTCATGCTTAATAAACATGGTTTTTAATATGCTTGCAAAAAAATATAATAATTTTTTAAAGATGAGAGCTTTTTTTATTTTACTGGCAGGATTGATTTCTTGTTCTATGTATTCCTCCGCGTTTGCTGCAGAGTACCAGATTCGTGGAAACATTATTGGGCAGCGGGCAACCTACCAAATCAAATATGATGATTCATTATTTGAAATTGCCAGGATGTATGACATAGGTTACAATGATATCTGCAATGCGAACCCCGGTTTTGATCCTTTCATACCCGAAGAGAATCGTTTCATTGTAATTCCCACAGAATGGATTTTACCGGATGTTGAGATTCGCCGGGGAATTGTAGTCAATTTAGCTGAAATGCGCCTTTATTATTTTTTAAATGATGCTACAAACTCAGTAATGACTTTTCCTGTTGGAATAGGAGATGAGGGGAAGGAAACTCCGTTGGGTCTTTTTTCCGTAATTGAAAAGATAAAAAACCCGGCATGGTACGTTCCGAAATCAATCCAATTGGAAAAGCCCGACCTTCCCGCCGTTGTTCCTCCCGGTCCTGATAACCCGATGGGGAGCCGGGCACTCCGTTTATCTAAGCCTACCTTTCTAATTCACGGAACGAATCGCCCATGGGGTATCGGAACACGCAACAGTCATGGATGTATGAGGTTGTATGAGGAAGATGTCCTTCAGCTATTTGAAAAAGTTGATATCGGCACACGCGTTACTATCGTCAATCAACCGATAAAAATCGTTGTTGCAGGAAATGAAGTTTATATGGAAGTCCACGATTATGAAAATGGCAGCGATCTTAATAAAGAAGCATTAAAAATAATAGAAAGTAAAAGCCTTATAAATGATGTTGATCTCGATGAAGTAAAAAAGGCTGTTATAGAACGAAGCGGTCTTCCGGTTGATATTTCCAAAAAAAGAGCGGAATTCTTAAGTAAATAAGATCTTCCGAAATTTTTGAAGAATACGGCCCTGATGAATCAAATGGGTAAGACCACAAAATGCAAATATTTTCCGAATGATCGAAGGAGAAGATAGATGAGCAGTGTCCTTATAATTGGTGCAGGTGGAGTCGGAGGCGTGGTAACACATAAATGTGCCCAGGTTCCGGATGTTTTCTCAAAAATTGTGCTTGCAAGCAGAACGGTTGAAAAATGTGAAAAAATAAAAAGCCAGATTTCAAGGCCTGTGGAGATAGCGCAAGTCAATGCTGATAATACTCCGGAATTAATTGAACTCATAAAAAAAGTATCTCCGGATCTTGTTATTAATACTGCACTTCCTTATCAGGATCTAACCATTATGGATGCATGCCTTGAGACTGGCGTTGACTACCTTGATACAGCAAATTATGAGCCGCCCGATGAAGCCAGATTCTGCTATAAGTGGCAGTGGGATTATCATGAGAGATTTAAGGAAAAGGGAATAATGGCGCTTTTAGGATGCGGATTTGATCCGGGAGTCACAAACATTTTTTGCGCCCATGCCGCCAAAAACCACTTTGATGAAATTCATTATATTGACATAATGGACTGTAATGCCGGCGATCACGGACATCCTTTTGCAACTAATTTCAATCCCGAAATAAATATAAGAGAAGTCTCGGCCAGAGGCAAGTATTATGAAAACGGAGCATGGGTGGAAACCGACGCTCTTTCCGTACATAAGACATTTGATTTTCCCGAAATAGGGCCAAAGGAAATGTATCTTATGTACCATGAAGAACTTGAATCTCTTATCAATAACATACCTGCCATAAAGCGTATCAGGTTCTGGATGACTTTTTCAAAGGAATATCTGACGCATCTCAGAGTTCTTGAAAATGTTGGTATGACACGAATAGACCCGGTTGATTTTGAGGGAAACAAGATTGTTCCGTTAAAATTTTTAAAAGCCATTCTTCCCGAACCCACATCTCTTGCCGAAAACTACAAAGGCAAAACCTGTATTGGTTGTATGATTGAAGGTATAAAAAACGGCAAAAAAAGAAAATATTATATATACAATATCTGTGATCATGCCGAATCTTACAAAGAAATAAAAGCACAGGCAATATCTTATACTACCGGGGTACCAACCATGATCGGGGCAATGATGATGCTTACCGGCAAATGGAAAGCAAAAGGAGTGTTCAATGTAGAGCAATTTGATCCTTCTCCTTTCATGGAAAAGCTTGGAGTGCACGGCCTGCCCTGGATTGAAAAATTTATCGGGGAATGAGTCAATAATTCTAAAAGTATAATTCAGCAATAAAAATACCTTTTGTATAACAAAATGGAGTAAACTGAAATTAAACAAATATCAACACCTTGTTATATTCTTGAGGAAGAAGCACTTGAGCGGAATTTAATAATTCTTGACTCGGTTCAAAAGAAAACCGGTGCAAGAATTATCATGGCGCTTAAAGGATTTGCCATGTTCAGCGTATTTCCTATGATAAGGCAATATCTTTCCGGTATATCTGCAAGCTCTATAGATGAAGCAAGATTGGGGTATGAAGAGTTTGGCAGTAAAGTGCATGTTTGTTCTCCGGCTTACAGCGATTCTGAATTCAACGAAATAATAAACTACGCAGACTATATTGTTTTTAACTCATTTTCACAGTGGAGACACTTTAAAGCAGATATTACTGCAAGTAAAAAAAAGATTTTGTGTGGAATAAGAATTAACCCCGAACATTCGGAAGTCCGGACAACTATCTACGATCCCTGCGGTCAATTTTCGAGGCTGGGTACAACAAGAGAAAATTTTAAAGAAAATGAGCTTGACGGCATTACCGGGATTCATTTTCATAATCTTTGTGAACTTAATTCGGATTCTCTTTTACGCACACTAAAGGTTGTTGAAGAAAAATTCGGAATGTTTTTTAACAGATTAAAATGGATAAATTTCGGAGGCGGGCATCATATAACCAGAAAAGATTATGATGTAAAACTTTTATGCGATCTTATTAATGATTTTAAAAAACGTTACCCTTTAGATGTTTATCTGGAACCCGGAGAAGCAATTGCGCTGAATGCCGGTGTCCTTGAGACATCGGTTATAGATATTATTTACAACAAAATGGATATCGCAATATTAGACACCTCGGCTGCCACACATATGCCAGATGTTCTCGAAATGCCGTACAGACCGAATATAAAAGGAGCCGGGCTTCCCGGAGAATACAAGCACACATACAGACTTGGTGGTGTAACTTGCCTTGCAGGTGACATTATAGGAGACTATTCTTTTCCTGAACCGCTGAAGATAGGTTCGCGAATCGTGTTCGAAGATATGGCTCATTACACAATGGTTAAAAATAACACCTTCAATGGCATTAGACTGCCATCTATTGCTATAAGGAAAAAATCAGGAGATATTCAGGTAATCAAAAAATTTGGTTATGAAGATTATAAAAACAGGCTTTCCTGAGAAACTGTAGCTATCAACTTTTGCTTAACTTATTCCAAGCGTTTTGGCATCGATCAGTTTTATTCCGTTTTGGCGTAAAACTTCAATTGCCTTGTCATTATCGTTGAAACGAAAAATCATGACGGTTTTACCTGAAGAGAAACCGATATATGTATACATGTAAACTACACGCACATCTGCATTTTGCAAAGGTTCAAGCGTTGCTGCAAGCTGACCTGGCTTGTCTTCAATCTCGGCTGCAACCACATTATCGATTACTGCAGGCAGTTGCTTTTCCATTAGTATACGCCTGGTTTTGGCAAGGTCAGAAACAATAAGCCGCAGTATTCCAAACTCTCCGGTATCAACAAGGTTAAGTGCCCTTAAATTTATCCCTGCATTACCCAGCATCCGAATTATCTCAATCAAACGGCCCGGTGAATTTTCGATATTGACAGCAATCTGTTTTAACTTCAATCAAACCTCCTCTTGTACGACACAAAAAAGGTATATCAATTGCCATTTAAGCGGCAGGCAAAGACAGGACAGATATACAGGCTCTTTATCTCTTTTACACGATAATGCTTATGTTTGAAAGAGTAATTTGTAACTGGCTTAAATTTTGACAAGCGTTATAATACAGTCTATGATATCGGCCATGATACCGGGCAAATTGAAAAATAAATCGTAAATCCGTTATTATAAAAATCAGTGGGACGGCATGATTTTTATAATATACTTGACATGCTATTTGCCGGAAGTTATTAAAAATAAACTGTCTTTATAATCAGCGATTAATACTAATTTATCAACTTGTAAATAATTCATCGTCACTAAATATTTATATTAAACATTTTTGCGGGGATATCTATGCAAAGCAAAGAAAATATCAGCTTTACCCACCTTATTGAAAAAAATGCGTCTATTAAGCAAGTCGTTAGCAGCATAAGTAAAGAGCTGATTGCAAGAAGAGAGCACAAACCGACCTTGTGCAAGGTGTTTCTGAATGAATTCACAAAAACAGTAGAAACGGATCATTACAAATTTGATGTCCATATAGAGGCGAAAAAACGGTTGCCTGATATAATAGTAAACAAGGTACAGATTATAGAAGGTATAAGTTCTGCCGATGAATCATTGATAAAAAAATATTGTAAAAAACGAAATATAGGAATCGTGTTTTCAGGCGGACCGGCACCGGGAGGCCACAATGTTATTGCAGGATTGTATGATGCCGCAAAAAAATCCAATCCTGAAAATTCAGTGTACGGTTTTTTGCTTGGTCCTGACGGAATTATAGAAAATGAATGTGTTGAACTGACAGATGATATAGTAAATGCGTACAGGAATCTTGGCGGATTCGGAATGATAAAAACAGGCCGCACAAAAATAGATTCCAATGAAAAAATGTCTCTTTCAAAAGAGACCTGCAGGAAATTGAAACTGGACGCACTTGTAATTGTTGGAGGAGACGATTCGAACACAAATGCTGCCTTTCTCGCGCAGGAGATGTATAATGACGGTGTGCAAATCATCGGTGTTCCCAAGACCATAGACGGAGACATTCAGGTAAGGGATGCAAGCGGGGAGGTATTGTGCGCCATTTCTTTCGGATTTCATACGGCAGCACTGTCTTTTGCAAATTCAGTAAGCAATCTGTGTACCGACAGCAGCTCAGATGTAAAGTATTGGCATATATGTAAAGTAATGGGAAGGGTTGCAAGCCATCTTGCATTGGAAGTAGCGTTACAGACTCACGCAAACATAACTCTTATAGGTGAAGATCTGGCCAACTACGTTGATATAAAAAGGCTGGAAAAAGCTAAGAAGGAAGGAGCAACTGATTATACTGCTTTTGGTATGACTTTGCGCCATCTGTCCCGTGTGATTTGTGACGGAATCGTGCGCAGAGCCGCTGTAGGGAAAAATTACGGCGTAATAGTTATTCCGGAAGGTGTTCTTGAATTTATAAATGAGATTCAAGTATTTATTATCAAACTCAATACGATTATTGCCAAATACAATTCCACCCATGATACCGATTTTCACAGCGACTTTCCTGTTCTTGAAGACAAGCTGGAATATTTGCGCAGATTGGCAAAAACTGCACGGGAAGAGGGAACTTTTACTATATGGAACACAAGAGACGACGATCTGTTTAACGATGTTCCCGCTTTTTTCCAGGAAGGTCTTCTTACGGAAAGAGACAGCCATGGCAATTTCCAGTTTTCGCAGGTTGAAACGGATAAAGTGCTTATGGGTCTTGTAAAAGATTATCTTAAAATATTAAAAGAAAGAGGCCAGTATAAAATTGGAATATCTAAGAGCTATTTTAATAAAACTCTTAAGAAGGGAAATCTTGATCCTGGCCGTTTCGGTCCTGCGCTTTTTAAAAACTTCTGGGAAGAATTCCTGATTGTCAAAGATTCTATTACATCAATTAAAACCTTAAACCAGGCGCTTATTAAAGAGGGAATTCTCGAAGAAGCCGAGAAAATCCCGGAACCGGTAGAAAAAATCTATAAAAAATCCATACCCAGCTTTAAGACACAGCTGCACTTTTACGGCTATGACGGAAGAGGAAATGATCCAAGCGGTTTTGACTGTGTTTATGGATATAATTTAGGCCTGACAGCCTTCAGCCTCATAGCAAACGGCTCAACAGGCCAAATGGCTGCTATAAAAAATCTTGAAAAAGGATTTGAAAAGTGGGAGCCGATAGGGATTCCCATAGCGCCTCTTATGCGAATTGAAGAAAGAAAAGGCAAGATGGAACTAGTTTTGGAAAAAACTATTGTAGATGTGAATTCGCCATGTTTTAATATAGTAAAAGAGCTT
Source organism: Pseudomonadota bacterium (assembly GCA_018901125.1). Taxonomy (GTDB): domain Bacteria; phylum Desulfobacterota; class Desulfobacteria; order Desulfobacterales; family RPRI01; genus RPRI01. The sequence goes on from JAHIFE010000104.1 coordinate 10,531, forward strand.
CGTGAAAAATGGCTTGGCGCTAATCCCGACGAAGATGATTATCGTAAGCCAGGACCAATAAGGTTTATTGAAAAGTGCGAAGAAAACAGACCTCTTACATTTGTATTGAATGAACTTGTAAAGCAGGAGCAGGGCTAAAGCACTTGAAAAGTTTATAGCATCCTTATTTTTTGTTATTCAAAGGAGCCAGTTTCAAAACGTCCCATTTTGGCCGATCTCTGCGTTGGGCGAAAATTTTAATCCTCGAAATACTCCATGTATTCCTGCGGTTAAAATTTTCA
>JAHIFE010000105.1 GCA_018901125.1 Pseudomonadota bacterium
CGACTCTGTTTCGCCAACTGTCGGAGCCACCCAGATTTCGATATTCATATTGAATTCGTTTGAGATAGGCACCTGATTCGATATAATTATACCTTTCTGAAACGAAAGTCAAATATACCGAATATCCAGAATCCACCGCCTAAAAAATCTCAGTGCATTTTCAGTGTCGATCAAAGCAATTTTTTAAAAAAAATCGTGATTGACTCATTCAAGAATATGAAATTTTTAAATTATTGCTGATTTACTGTTTTTTAGTCGCACCTCTCCCTGTGTAGGCGATTTTACTTCTATCCCATCCACTCCTTGCCTATCCGGAAGGAATTGGGCCAAGCATCGCAATCCTTTTTCGTGCATTGATTAGCAAACCCACGGATTGACACTTCGTTGACAAACGAATCAATAAACTTCGGGAACGATTAACCACACGGCCTGGCAGATTAATAAAAGAAAACCGAATTGCCTTCATCCTTTTTGGCTCCCATGTCTTTCCCAATGCAAATTTTTTCATCACAGCATTCAGATTAAGAGCCAGTATCATGATCCACCACCATGCTGCATTCTCGCCAAAATCATCGGAAGGCAGCTTGCCTCCTGCCAAATCATCCTTCATCACGGCATGGGCTTCCTCACTTTTACCGCATCTTTCATGCAACCAATGAATCAGCTTTTCGCCGCTCCAGTCCATATTCGTTACAATACCAAAAATCTTATACTTATCTCCTTCAACATTCATTGTTGGAAAAGAAAATTCCAACTGGTTGTCCATTCCCGACAATTCCTGCTGTTTTTCCATACATTCTCGCTTTGCCAGGTATCTGTACTCAGAATTTTTCTTGCTGTGAGCAATTACATTAGGAACATAACAAACCTCTGCCCATTCCGTTCCGGTCTCATACTTCCGACCATTTACAGTCTTATATATCGGTTTCCATTCCGTCTTATCAACTTGTGCAACAGCTTCCTTAAATTCCTTTGTCACATCACAGCTTATGGCAAACTCGATCACTCCAAAACGACTGTCTTCTCCGCTTGCACAGTATTTCAATAGATCATGCTGATACCCGGCGGTGTCAGATCGCAGCCTGACTTTTTTTATCTCTTCGGGCAGACATGCGAGTGCTTCCTTGAAGACTCGTAGCTGCTCGAAACCTGCCGGAACATTACCATCCCGGAATTCTGTATGCAAAATAACTCCCGGCTCTGCCCACCAGGTGTTCAATGGTTGATATGCCTTGTACCCTTTATAACAAAATAAAGCATTTGCCTTTTGGGTTTCTATCAATGTCGCGTCCATATCCAGTGTCGCTGTGCTTTCATAATCCTGAAAACTTAAAAATGCTGCCAACTCTTTATTAATCTTAGTAAATCCCTGCAAATGTTTGTTCGGTAATGGAATAAGGGCCTTTCCGGGTTGTCTGTACTTTTCCTGCTCATTATCATGAAAATTTTCCAGGTAACGAAATATCGAGGAAGCGGAAGGTACGGCACGTGTTTTTTCTTTCCGCCAACGCCTAAGTAATGCACGCCTGGTTTTACGCCTCAAACCACTCATTTCAGCTTTTTTCAATACTTCGCAAAATCCGTCATCTGCTTCAATTTTCCGAATATCATCAACACATTCACCACCAGCAAGGTTCAATAAAATAAGAGCAAGAACTATCTGGCTGTCAGTCCATCCCTGTCCATTCCTGCGTACATTTAAATGCCTCTGTATGGATTTGTCCAACCGCATTATGCGAGCCAGATCCAGGTATACCGGCAAACCAGCCAAAGCCGTCATCCCTGTCGCTTTCTTTTCTGTTTCATACTTGAATGGAAGTGCGCCTTGTGTCATAATTCTTTCACCTCGTTGATGATAGTTTTTGTTGCTCAAAATGAATCTATCTGCTTAGTCCTCTAAGCGCAACGAGGTTTTTGTTTTTTTTGATGGTGAATCGGGGTAAACACAGCCTCATGGACAATTTATTTTATATCGTGTAAACTCATGCAAAAGGGCTCGATAAGAAAAAACAGAATATATAACAATAACAAGTTTTTTAGCTGAAGTGAAATTGTTTACAAAATATAAAATCGTATAAAAGGAATCTGTTTTTTCTAACGATCCCTAATGCACTCAAACAATACACGATATAAAAAAATCATCCATTCAGCTAATGTATCGAATTCTGAGAAAAACTACCCAGGGCCTCAACTATTTATGGATGGGCAATAACCTTGCGGGATACGGGTTGCCCTGATCCCGCAACGTTATTTTTTATTCCTTTTAGAACCTGCTATAATCCTGCTTTGTCCCTTATAATATCTTTTTTATCAGTCTTCTCCCAGGTAAACTCGGGCTCATTCCGCCCAAAATGTCCGTATGCAGATGTTTTTCGATAGATCGGTCTCAAGAGGTCAAGTGTTTTAATGATTCCAGCAGGCCTTAAATCAAAAACCTCATTCACAATTTGAACGATTTTTCCCGTAGGCACCTTACCTGTGCCCATGGTGTTCACCAGAACAGAGACCGGCTCTGCAACACCGATTGCATAAGCGATCTGAATTTCACATTTGTCAGCAATACCTGAAGCAACAATATTTTTGGCAATATATCGCCCCATATAAGAAGCGCTTCGATCGACCTTTGAAGGGTCTTTACCGGAAAAACATCCGCCGCCGTGACTTCCCTGGCCGCCGTATGTATCAACAATGATCTTGCGCCCCGTGAGCCCACAGTCTCCCATCGGTCCGCCGATAACAAATTTGCCGGTAGGATTGATGAAATACCGCGTGTCGCCGTCGGTCATTTCCCTGGGAATCACTTTTTTTATAACTTCTTCTATTATAGCCTCTTTCAGGGTTTCATACGAAATATCCGGCTTGTGCTGAGCGGAAATCACAACGGTGTCAATACGCTTGGGCATACAGTCCTCGTACTCAATTGTTACCTGGGATTTCCCGTCAGGAC
>JAHIFE010000106.1 GCA_018901125.1 Pseudomonadota bacterium
ATCCGGATGCTCCCATAATAGTCGGTACAACTGAGATATTAAGAAACCAGCTCTATGATGCAATGCATCATGGCATAACCCTTTCAACCGATTTTGTGGTTCTTGACGAAGCCCATTTTCTTGGCGATGAGGAAAGAGGCGTGGTATGGGAAGAAACAATGATATATCTTCCTGCAAGAATTCCTCTTTTAATGCTTTCAGCCACAATCGGCAATGCCAACCAGATAGCATCCTGGCTATCGTCCATTCGGAAAAAAGAGTGCATCGTTATCACTGAAACAAAAAGACCTGTACCGCTTTTCCCGCTTTATCTGCATCCTGCCGGAACACTTCTGCCTCTGCTTTCAAATACCTCTTCAAAGGAAGGGGGCGCACAGCTTTTTAAAAAGATAGGAGACCTTTTAAAATCCAAAAAATCCGACAGAGTGCCTTATTTTCAAACCTTGCCGCCTTTTGGTGATATATTGGAAGTGCTCAAAAAGTACAATCTTCTGCCTGTGATATTTTTTTTAAAATCACGTGCCGATTGCGATGCAGCTCTTAATCTTTGCTTAAATCACAGCATTTCAAATTCCCGGAAAAGGGAGCTTAAGGAAAGAATAAAAGAACTTGAAAAAAACATCTCTCATATCTCGTTTCATCGCCATCTGGGTAAACTTGAAAATTTAGCTGTTGCATCTCATCACAGCGGGCAGCTTCCGTCATGGAAACTCATTGTGGAAACACTAATGACAGAAGGCCTTCTTGATGCAGTATTTGCAACCTCAACCGTTGCCGCAGGAGTTAATTTTCCTGCACGCTCAGTTGCTTTTTTAAATTCCGACCGTTACAACGGAAAAGAATTTTTGCCACTTTCATCAACAGAGTTTCACCAGATGACCGGAAGGGCGGGCAGAAGAGGGATGGATAACATCGGCTTTATGCTTGCAATACCGGGCAGATTTCTTGATATCAGATTAATAGCAAAACTTATTTATTCTCCATCCCTTGATATTCCCAGCCAGATCAGAATCAATTTTTCAATGGTTTTAAACCTTTTGCTCTCGCACTCCCCGGATCAGATTGAAGATCTGTTGAAAAAATCATTTGCCGCCTATATTTTAAAACAGGAAAAAGAAAAACGGGGTAAAAAATATTTCGGAAACGGGAATGAACTGTTACTGAAAGCATTCACTCATCATCTTAATTTTTTAATTGAAACCGGATATGTAGCAAAAAGCGGTAAATTAACAGAAGAAGGAATATGGACATCCCAGCTTCGGGTGGATCAGCCCCTTATAATTGCGCAGGGATTCAGGCTTGGAATTTTTCCCCAAAAAGACCCGGCGCTTCTTGCCGGTATAATAGCATCGTTTGTAAACGAAAAAGAAATGGAAGACAAAATCGACAAAAGCTTTACGCCTGCAAAACTTATTTTGGCTTTTGCACAAGTAAGAAAAGGTTTGTTTCCCTTTGCCAAACTGATGTTTGACAGCGGATTTGAAATAAGACCTCTTTACTTAAGGGCCTGCGCCGCAATATATGCCTGGGCTGACGGTGAGACCTGGGAGAAGGCGGTTTTGATATCTGAAATGGATGAGGGTAATCTTGCAATGCTGATTTTGCGAACCGCTGATAATTTAAGACACATAAGATCCCTTTCAAAAGCATTTCCCGAAGCCTCCCATACGGCAGCCGAAGCTATAGATCTGCTTCTAAGAGATCCTGTTGTTCCTTTTGATTATTTTCCTGCCCGCCGACACAGCACGGAAGAAGATAACCTGGAAAAAGCCGAATTATAAGCCACGAAGGTCTTATAGCATTTCGTATAATCATACCCCATACCCATACAATTCGAACATAATGCTATAAAACACTTTGGTTCATAGTGGCGGTACGGGTTCAATTCCCTTTCCAAACACCGGCAAGAAATCAGAGCTGCATTTTTTTACTTTGGATCTTCGGAATCCGCAGAACCGGCCTCCTGGCTGGGATATCGAATTGGCTCGCCTATGCGGCTGCAGAGTTCGTTGACCTCGCGCTTGATTTCCTGCACACGGTCCTCGCGGCCCAGCATAACATTATGCCATCTGCGTAGTTCATCCAGTTGGTTTCTGATTTGTTCCTCGGTCTGTTTGCGCCCGGTGATATCGCTAACGATATGTACTGCACCTGCATACTGGCCGGCCGGGTCCAGGATTGGATCCACGGTTACTTGAAACCAGCTGTTATCAATCTGCAATTCCATGGTTTCACGGCGAAGGCTCTCTCTCGCGCGCAGCAGGGGGCATTCACTGATTGGCTTTGCAGAGCCATGTATGATCTCCCAACAGTGTTTGCCAATCAAATCACTGCAAGGAAGATGAAAGAATCGCTCCGCAGTTTTGTTTGACCGCAAAACCCGTTGTTCCTGGTCCAGAATCCAGATCGCATCGTTTGTTGCGTCAAAGGTAGACTGCCAATCCCGAGCCATCCGGGCTGCATCTTCTTCCGCTTGCTTTAGCCCGGTTATATCGCTGATTGTGGCGCGGCATATAGGATCACAGTCTGCATCTTGTGCGGCGGTTGCGGAAATATGCGCCCAAAATATTGTTTCGTTCTCTTTAACCATCCGCAGTTCACACACCTGAGGCTCACCGGTTTCAAAGAGATGTTTACGGTGCAGGTAGTAAATATCCTGGTCTTCGGAAAGAATAAACCGGGTAAAGAACTGCCGGAGTGCCACGTTTTGAGCCACACCAAGCAAATTTGCGGCAGTAAGGTTTGCCTCCTGAATCATCCCTTTTTCGCTGATAGTAACATAGCCCACCGGCGCCAGATCATACAATTCGAAATAGCGCGCCCCGGCGGCTCCTAGTTTTATCTGGGTCCGTCTCAGCTCCTCGTTTTGCATTTCCAGCTCGATCTGATATACCTGCAGCTGGTGGAGCAACTGCTGCATTTCTTCGGGAGACAATGCTTTGAGATTATCCGGCGTCCCGGCGGCTTTTTCCCGGGCGATCTTCTCTGCCCGCCTCCGAAGCGTCTGCCCCTGGTTTGTCGAAGAGTCTGATATACCGGATCGATTATCATTGCCGGTCATTATGCACCTCCTTTATTTTCCGGCGGCTCTCCTTCGTCTAAATCGAGATCGGGATACAGTTTATTCGTGCATTCCGGGCAAAGGCCGTGGCTGAATTGGGCTTCGGTGTGGTCGCGTACATAGATTTCCAACTGGTTCCAGCAACCCCGGTCGTCGCGGATATTCTTGCAGTTCATACAGATGGGAATTATGCCGTGCAGGGTTTTTATGTCGTCCAGCACCTTTTGCAACACTTCCTCAACCTGCTTGCGCTCGGTGATTTCGGCAAAGGTGATCACCGCGCCCTCTATCACGTTGTCCAGCGTGCGGTATGGCAGGATGCGCATCATGTACCACTTGCTGTCCGTTGTCTGCACTTCCACTCCTTTGGGAACCAGGGTGTCCAGCACGGCTTTTATGTCCTCCACCAGACGGTCGTAGTTTACAAGATTAGAGACGATGTGGCCTACGGGTCTTCCAGTATCGCTTTGTATCAGGTTTATGATTTTGGAGGCGGTGGGTGTGAAGCGCAGTATACGTAGTTGATGGTTCACAAAGATTGTGCCTATGCCGGTTCCGGACAGCAGATTGTTCATATCGTTGTTGAGCTGCGTCAATTCAGCAACCTTGTTTTGCAGCTCGGCGTTGACCGTAGCAAGTTCCTCATTAACCGATTGCAATTCCTCCTTGGAGGTCTCCAGCTCCTCGTTGGTAGATTGCAATTCTTCGTTTACAGACTGCATCTCCTCATTGGATGATTTTAGTTCTTCGTTGGAGGTTTCCAGTTCCTCGTTGGCAGTCTGCAGGTATTCCTCCTTGGCCCGCAGTTCCTGCCTGAGCGCCTCAATGTTCGCATCTGTGGTGAGATCTTCGGATCCGCCCGAATCCAATGACTGTTCACTGCTCGCAAGATCAAACGTCGCTGCTTCTTCCAGGATGACTATATACAGAGGCGCTTCAGACATAGCGGCGGTAGCATTTGCCACCGGGCAGACACTAAGGTTTACCGCGGTAAAATTACCATTGGTTTTGACGCGCAAACCCTGGTAACGCACGATCTCTATTGTCATAGCGGCTTGGCGCAGGGCAGTAGTCAGCTCGGACCGCAAACCTTCGCGGGCCATCTTTAAGATATTGTTTACGCCGGCTTCACCCGAAGCCGGCTCCAGGTACATCCCGGTACGACCGTGGATGTATAGTATATCCCCCTTACCGTTCACAAGCGCCGCTGTCGGGGCGACCTGCTGCAATATCGCCTGTTCGGTTATGTCGCGCAAAGGCAGTTTCTTCAGACCGGCTGCCTTTGCGTAGACCCGCAGAACAGCATCCTCTTTTGCCATTATGGGGTGAAGAAACAGGCCCTTGACCAGACGCTGTGAGGAGTGAAAATCGTCTTTGCGCTGATACAGCTTCGATTTGCGGTTTATAACGGCAAACAGATCATCAAACCCGCCAATGGTTTCGGAAGTACCCAAAAAGAGTATGCCCCCGGAGCTCAGCGCATAGTGGAACAAGGGGATTATCTTGTTCTGCAGGTTCCCGTTCATATATATCAAAAGGTTGCGGCAACTGATAAGGTCGAGTTTGGAAAAGGGCGGATCTTTGATTAAATCCTGCTCGGAAAAAACCAGCATATCGCGGATGCCTTTATGGATGCGATACATGTTGCCATCAGGCTCAGCCACGAAAAAGCGAGCCAGTCGCTCAGAAGAGATGTCGGCAGCAATGCTGGCCGGATAAAGGCCGGCACGGGCCGTGTCAATGGCATGATTGTCAATGTCTGTGGCAAACACCTGTACCTTGTAGCTCTGCTTCAGAGCCTCCAGACGCTCCTGCATAAGGATTGCAATGGAATAGGCCTCTTCGCCGGTGGAGCATCCCGTCGACCAGATACGGATCACACCGCCAGCCGGTTTACCTGCAAAAAGCTTTGGGATGACCTGTTCCTCGAGCACCTCGAATGCCTCCGGATCACGAAAGAAACTGGTTACACCGATAAGAAGGTCTCGAAACAGCGCCTCCACCTCGGCCGGAGTCTGCTGTAAATACTTTACATAACCATCAAACGTTTCGATCTGGTGGACAGCCATGCGACGTTCGATGCGGCGGTTGATAGTGCTGGGCTTATACTGTGAAAAGTCATGGCCGGTTTGTGTCCGAATCATGACAAAGATCTTCTTCAGCAAATTTTCTTCCTGGAGTGGCGGTAAAGAGACTAACCGGGGAAGCTTGCCGAAGGCCATGGCTACATAAGCGATGAGCTGGGCTGGCATTTCGGCAGGCAGCAGCTCATAGTCCACCATGCCGGTGGCGATAGCGCTGCGCGGCATACCGTCGTATTCGGTTGAGGCTGGGGTCTGGGCCATGACCATACCACCTTCACCCTTGATGGCCCGCACGCCCAAAGCACCGTCGCTACCGGTACCCGAAAGCACGATACAGATAGCCCGTTCGCGCTGGTCTTGAGCCAGCGACCGGAAAAAGAAGTCGATGGGCAGGCGCTGACCCCGGGGGGCGGAAGGTTCCAGCAATTGCAGAGAGCCGTTTATAAAGGCCATATCGCGGTTGGGCGGAATGATATAAGCACAGTTGGGCTTTACCGATATTCCGTCCTCAACCTCAAAAACCTGCATGCGGGTGTAGCGCCGGATCAGTTCGGTGAGGATGCTCTTGTGATCCGGGGCCAGGTGCTGCACCAGAACAAAAGCCATACCGGGATCGGAGTCTATGGGCATACCGGAAAAAAAGGCCTCAAAGGCCGCAAGCCCCCCTGCCGAGGCGCCGATTCCTACTATGGGAAAGGCTATATCCGCATCTCTATCGGCAACTGCCTGCTGTGGTGGTGTTTCTTCAGAAACAGCTTTGACTTTTTTTTTCTGCCCGCGTTCAGGCTTGGATTTGTTTTTCATATATTGAAGTTCCTTAAGTATTGACACGCCCCTATAAAATCTATTTATGTATTTATGATATCTACTGGTGGTAAAAAATTACAAGAATAGGGCAATCAGACAGGTTCATTTATAAACTCAACTAGTTGTATTCTACGACCAAATACAGCAAAGTCAATATTTAATATATGTAAGGCAGGATGTTGTTTGCAACAGGAGAATTCACTACAGAGTCGTCAGCATCTCGGCTACCGTCATTTTTATTCTTTCGGAAATATCCAATGCTTTTTTAATATCTCTTTCAAGCTCTGCCATCGAGGCATAAAAAGGCGTTCTGTCAAATTCCACATATCCTTTTGTGCCGCACTGAGACTCAAATTCATCGCATCCGGGGCTTAACCTTTTCTCCCTGCCCGGCAAAACAAGTTCGTGGGGAAGACCATGCAGCCTGCATATCATGGGCCGGTATGCGTATAGAACACACATTCCCCCATAATTTAACGGGCACAGGAGATGAACCTGTAAGCCGGATTGATCAAGTTCGCTTGTCTGTCTGCAGATTGAAAAAGCTTTTTCCTTTATTTCTTTTCTGTTTTCCGGATCAAGTGTTTCAAGACCTTTTTTAATATAAAGATACTCTGCAAATGTGTGGTGGTAAAATCTTGTAAAACAGCAGTTATCATCGCATCCCGTGCAACAGAATCCGTAATATCGGGAAAGTTCATTATATTGATCGTCCATTGTTTTATAGATTAACTCAAGCCTCGGCAGGAAACCGGAGTATTTTTCTTCCTGAGATATTATTTTTTCAGCTAACGGATTCATTTCGATACAAGTCCATCAAACAAGAGGTGCCGGTAAAAATATTTTGGAGTAGAGGTTAAGGGCATAACGGTCTGTAATGCTGGCAATATAATCACACACGATTCTTTCATAAGTTTCTTCGCCAAGGCTCTTTTTCTTGTATATGTCAACCATCTCCATGTTTGCCAGTTCTTCACGAAACATCTGTTTATCATTAATAAAATAAGTATAAAGTTCGGAAAGTATTTTTTTGGCTTTGACAAATTCTCCATGGACATTTGGAGAACGGTAAACATTTTCGTAAAGGAATTCTCTTAAGATTGCCATGGCACCGTATATATCATCACTCATTTTAAGAACTAGTTTACCTTCGGTTTCAATGCTTGAAAAAATAAGATCCTTTATCATAGTTGTTGCGCGATCCGAATGCGTATGCCCGAGAATATCGGAACATTTTGGCGGAATCTGATCTCTTCTTATAACACCGCTTCTGATAGCATCATCAAGGTCATGGTTCAAATAAGCCATTATATCCGCAATCCGGACAACCTGGCCTTCCACCGTACATGCCAGCTCATCCGGATTATCAAGGGGAAGAATTTTGCCATACCCCTTTGAATGTTTCAAAATACCGTCTCTTACTTCATAAGATAAATTAAGGCCATTGCCCTTGTTTTCAAGATGATCCACAACCCTTAGGCTTTGTTCATTGTGCGAAAAATCGGGCGAATATATTTCTTTTAAAGCTGTCTCCCCGCCATGACCAAAAGGCGTATGTCCCAAATCGTGCCCAAGGGCGATTGCTTCGGTTAAATCCTCATTAAGCCTCATGGCACGCGCTATTGTTCTTGCGATTTCAGCAACCTCAAGGGTATGAGTAAGACGTGTTCTGTAATGATCGCCAAGAGGAGATAAAAAAACCTGAGTTTTGTGTTTTAATCTCCTGAATGCATTAGAATATACGATTCTGTCTCTGTCCCTCTGAAAGGCGGTTCTTACGGGACATGGTTTTTCTTGTCTGATACGCCCTTTGGATTTTGAACTGGGACAACCAAAAGGAGACATGAACCCCTCTTCACGCTTTTCATAATTTTCACGAATTGACATAACTCATTACCTGTTATAAGATTTCTAACTCAAACTTTTTTCAAGATTTCAGATTTATCCATATGTATAATGAATTG
>JAHIFE010000107.1 GCA_018901125.1 Pseudomonadota bacterium
AATAATTTTCAACATTATAAATCACTTGGGCAGCTTATTAAAGATTATCGGCAATGGCGCAAGATAAGCCAGGACGAATTTGCCGAGTTAATCAAAGTCAGTGTCAGGCAATTGCGAAGATGGGAAGCGGGGCTTTCTCATGCTTCTGTAGAAAACCTTCAGGATATTGCAGAAGTTACAGGAATACCCATGGAAGCATGCATCGCGCTTAATGCGGATAATCCGCTCTGGTATTCTCTGCAAAAAAGGCGGTTTGCGTACACATCAATTGAGGTTGACCTTGTAAGAGTCAATGATTTGTTGAAAAGCTACAAGCAATCCGACCGGGCAATTCCTATAAAGAATGAACAAATCATAACGGATAAACATATTGATATGATTCTTTCATATCATCGTGACAGTTATGGGAATGAAAAACAATTATCAAAAAATGTCTTTATGAAGGCTATCAATATAATGCCTGTTCTGAATCGTGTTATATTTGACCAATGGGGCCTTATGGTAGGTTATGTTGTATGCTTGCCTATAAGAATCGATATGTATCAGGAGCTAATTAAACAAAAGATTCTTGAGGATTATCTTACAACTGAAACAATTAGTGACATATCAGCCTTGGATGAAGGAGTTTTTTTTCACTATTCTATATTTTCAGTAAGTTTAAGTGTGGCATATCCGATGATTGTAAACAATCTGAGGTATTTTTCCAAAATCAAGCAAAAAAAAGGATACCTTGCGGCCTTTCATACTGCCACTATAAAAGGAAAAGAGTTTTTTGACGATCTTGGTATGAGAATCGCCTGGAATTCCGGTGCTATCCAAGATATACATCCTGATGCCGCCCCCTCAATTCTTGAAATTGAATTAGATAGTCTGGTTAAAAAGATGAAAAACTATAATCCTCCCTTAGCCGTTGATACTCCCTTAAACGTTGATGCGATATATTTGGATACAAAAGAAACGGAAATCAGCACCGATAAATCAGAGACAAGAATCTGCATAAATCCTGCTTGTGAAATGAAGGGCAAAGCGGAGCAAGGCAATATTATTTGCAACGGAACTTACCGTACAAAAGAAGGTGCCATGCGACGCAGGTTTAAATGTAAACAATGCGGTGTATCCTTCAGCAGTAAAGCAGGAACAATTTTTTATGGGCTGCGTTCTCCGGAAGAAAAGATTATGATGGCTTTAAAGCTTCTGGTGAATGGAATGTCTCTAACAGGTGTGGCAGATGCTATGAATGTTAAGTTTGATACTGTCCGGCGCTGGTTAAAAGTTGTTTCCGGACAGAGAGGAAAAATTGATGGCCTGCTCATTGATAAGCTGAAGGTTTCCCAGGCCCAGTTAGATACCCTCTGGGCTTATATAAGCGAAAATTCTCTTCGCCAAAGAGCGAGTCTTTTGAAAAAAAGTTATAAATCTCATAATTAATATAAGGAGAAAATAACGATGGGGCTTTTAAAAATAGATGAAAGCAAATGTAAACAGGACGGGCTTTGTGCAAAAGACTGCATGACCGCCATTATACGAATTCCTGAAGGTGGCGGCTTTCCGTATATATCTCCTGATCTGGAAAGCATGTGCAGGGTTTGCGGGCATTGTGTAGCAGTATGTCCTCATGGGGCTTTATCCCATAAACTTATACCCATCGAAAAATCTCCTGAAATAAAAGATGAGCTTAAAATTAGTCAGGATCAGGCTATACAGTTTCTAAGGACCCGCCGTTCTATTCGCTTCTACCACGATAAACCTGTAGAAAAAGAAAAAATCCAAAAGCTTATAGAAACAGCTCGCTATGCACCCACAGGCAGTAACAGCCAGATGGTGGAATGGCAGGTTTTGACAGATAAATCCATGATTCGTAATCTGGCGGCAAAGACTGTGGAATGGTTACGGCAGCTGCTAAAAGACGACCCTTCAATTGCCAAAGCCAGTCCGTACCTGCATCAGGTTTTGGCGGCATGGGATGGTGGTTATGATCCGGTACTCAGAAAAGCGCCGGTAGTAATAGTGGCATCAGCGCCCAAAGAGGCAATGAGCGGCGCAACGGATATAATTTTGGCACTTTCCTATCTTGAACTGCTGGCTCCAACAATGGGACTTGGAACATGCTGGGCCGGATTGTTAAACGGAGCGTTGCTTGCTTTGCCGTCTTTGAAAGTGGATATGGGTTTACCTGAAAACCATCCGTATCACTTTCCCTTAATGTTAGGATACCCCAAGGCTAAATATTACAGACTTCCTGAACGGAAACAACCAAAGACAACTTATCGTTAAACAAAAAAGGATATGCTGTGAGTAAGATTTTAGTTGCAGGTGCAACCGGCAATACGGGCAGTGAGATAGTAAAACAGCTTTTAGAAAGAGGTATTCAATTTAAGGCAATGTCCCGAAAGAAAAGTAAAGGCGAGACCAATGCCGGAGTAAATTGGGTAGAAGGTGATTTTTCTGATATCGGATCGCTGGTATCAGCTTTTGCCGGTGTGGAACGTATTTATATTGCCATGCCTGCACATCCCGATAATGAAGTATGGATAAATAACGTGATTATAGCTTCAAAGAAAGCAGGTGCGAAACATATCATTAAATTGTCGGGGATAGGAGTCTGTTTGGATGCAGGTTCGGAAATAATAAGGGTTCATGCGAAAACCGATGCCATGATAATGCAATCAGGGCTTGTTTATACACTGTTAAGGCCTAATTCATTCTACCAAAACATATTCAGTTCAATTCCGACAATTAAAAAACAGGGAGCTGTTTATTCGGTGATGTCTGACTCTGTACTGAGTTTTATTGATATAAGAGATGTAGCGGCAGTAGCTGTAAAAGCACTAAGTGAGACGGGGCATGATAATAAAACCTATAATCTTACAGGTCCTGAAGCGCTGAGCTATTTTGATATTGTAAAAAAAATAGGATTTTTTACAGGGAAAGATATTGCCTTATATCCGATCAATAAAGACCAGGCCGAATCGGCAATGTTAAAAGCAGGTGTTTCGGAATGGAGAGCCGATAAATTATCTGAAATTTTGGCCTGGTTTGCCAAAGGAAAATATGATGCTGTAACTTCTGATGTTGAATCCGTGCTTGGCAGATTCCCATACAGTTTCGATGAATTTCTTGATGAATATAAAGATAGGTTTCAATAGATAGTAAATAGCCCTGTTTGTCGTTTGTCAATTAAATGCCAATATTTAACAAGGCATATCATATCTCCAGCCGAATACCTATCTCAATCACCCGGTCCACGGGAAGACTGAAAAAAGTACTGACATTGGCAGCATTACGCGACATAAAAACAAACAGGCCAGCACGCCATCTTGACATGGTGGGTATTTTACCGATGATCAGATTTTCACGGCCGATGTAAAAACTTGTTTTTTCCGGATCCAGATTCAGACCCTGTCCACATGCCAGCGATAGAACCGTGTTTAAATGAGGATCTTCCATGAATCCATATTTAGCCTCGATGCGATAAAATCCTCCACCCAGTTTTTCTGTTTTGACCTTGTCAAGATTGGGAATCCGAGGAACGTCTTCCGCCTTAAAATGCAGCAAAACTGTTCTGCTGTGTATTACTTTATTATGTTTGACGTTCTTTATCAAAGCAAGGGGCACGGAGCTTCGGCTTCCCGTTAAAAAGATAGCGTCTCCGTCTATTCTATGTGGTGGATGGCTGGAAAGATCGACAATAAATTGATGAACCGGTGGCATTATTTTGCGCAACTGTTCTGCCAGGATCTTGCGGCCTTTTGCCCATGTGAGCATCAGGATAAAAAACATAAAACCAATGACAAGCGGAAACCATGCACCATGAAGAATTTTGCTGATGTTGGCCGCAAAAAATGGAATATCCACCAGTAAAAAGAGACCGGAAAGTGATATAGCCAACCAAAAAGGCCAATTCCACTGTTTAAATGACACAACAAAGAACAGAACCGTTGTGATGAGCATAGTGGATGTAACCGCCACCCCATATGCGGCTGCAAGTTTGCTGGAAGATTGAAAACCAACAACCAGAGCTATGGTGCATACCATGAGCATCCAATTAACAGAGGCAACATATATCTGGCCAATTTGAGTTGGGGAGGTATGCCGAATGTTTAAACGCGGCAGGTATCCCATCTGAATCGCCTGACGGGTAAGAGAAAAGGCGGCACTAATAACAGCCTGGGAAGCAATTATTGTGGCCAGAGTGGCTAACAGCACCGTCGGAATCATAGCCCAGGAGGGAACCATGGCGTAAAACGGATGATTTGCTGCTTCCGGGTTGCCCAGAAGCAGAGCCCCCTGCCCGAAATAATTCAACACAAGGGCAGGAAAAACCAGGGCAAACCAGGTTATGCGTATAGGCCGGGTACCAAAATGTCCCATATCTGCATATAACGCCTCGGTTCCGGTTACTACCAGAAAAACAGCTCCCAGCGCCACAAATCCATGTATCTTATTTATAATAAAAAACCTTATAGCATACCACGGAGAAACAGCGTATAAAATTTGTGGGTTATGTATAATCTGAACTACACCTGTAGCGGCCAGAAAGCATAACCAGATCAGTATTACAGGACCAAAAAGGCCGCCTATCCGAGCCGTACCGTGGCGCTGTATCAGAAACAAACCAAGAAGAATGGCAATGGTTAGAGGAATAATATAGGAATTGAATACGGGGGTAATAATGCCTATGCCTTCAACTGCGCTCAAAACGGAAATAGCCGGGGTAATCATTCCGTCACCATATAACAGACAAGCTGCAAACAGGCCCAGAGCGATAATTCCCAGCCCTTTCCGGCTTTCGGAAGATTGGTTTTTCCCGCGAATCAGGGCGGTCAGGGCGATAACACCACCTTCCCCGCGGTTGTCTGCACGAAAAACGAATATCAAGTATTTCAAACCGACAATCATTACAAGCGCCCAAAACATCAGAGAGAGTATTCCCATCACGTTGGTATGGGTTGCCCCAATGCCGTATTCACCATGAAAACACTCCCTGATGGCATATATAGGGCTAGTGGCAATATCACCAAAAACTACTCCTAAAGCTGCCAAGGACAACTCCATCAGACGACTTTTAATCTCAGGTTTGTTGTTTTCTTTTTTTTGAATAATACTGTTCATTTTATCAGATCTTTCAGTAGAAACAGTCAAACTGGATATACCTTTCTTTTTATATGTTTTCTATTGGCGAGCTGCAATAAAGAATCAACCAAACACAAGGCTGTTTTTGCCGTACTCGGGAAAAGTAATGAGCATCATATGCAAAGTACTATAATTATGAGTATTCTGCAATAACGAAATATAAAGCTATAACCGGATGAATAGTTTCTGCGTTGTTGGATCAATAAGATGTTTTAGATGACAGGTCTATCCGGTTCCGGTGAAGTGATGGCAATCATTTTTCTATGCTGCAGACTATGTTTGATCTTTCCTAATCTCTGCAGCCAGTTTTTTTTGGAATAAAGGGGGTTCAGGGTTTGGAGGGTACAAATTCAGCAGGCAGCGTCTGCGTATTTTCAGACACTGGCTGCTTTATGGTTTAATGTCGGGCTGATGCAAGACTTTATTTTAATATTTATATCCATATTAATATGGTATTCATAATTAATATGGTATTCATATTTTTTATTTGTCAGATATATTAAATAGCAAGTTCTTATCTTTTGTTAACTGCTACCATAGGCTTTTTAAGCTATTCTTATTTCAATAATCCCTTCTTTTGAATGGTCGTTTCGGTTTTTGTTTGCCGCCAGGATCAGCCGGATTCACTTTGATATTGCTGCCATCTATACGCTTTCCGTTTAGGGCCTTGATTGCTTGATCCGCTTCTGAATTACTTGGCATTTCAATAAAACCGAATCCTTTGGGTTTTCCGGTAAACTTGTCTTTTATTACCTTGACGGTCTCTACCTCTCCGTACTCTACGAATAATGTTTTCAAGGCATCTTCTGTGGTTTCAGGGGATAAATTTCCGATATAAATGTTCATTTGCTAATCCTTTCTCAATAAATTCAATAAAAAGGGTTTAAGTCAGACCAGCTCATCCCTCTGTTTATAAATTGGTTATGCATGGATATCTGCTTTTAGGCCCTTAATTAACATCTATCTAACGCCTTGTTGGGGTAGGAAGATGCATGCGAACCGCAGAAATTTTAATAAACTCTACGTTTCGGCGGCAGATCCGCTTCCATAATATCCGTGCACCCCAGAGATGTTATTCCTGCGAAACCGTATATTTTCTCCGCCTGTATGATCTTTATTGTTTACCCGGGGGCGTATTCACAGTTCTTCAAAAAATTTCATTCGGTTCGCATGCGCCCCCATACCCCAACACGCGAATGTGAGTTATTGCTCTCACTTTGTCCGTAGATGAAACCCTGAAAAATAAAGGGCATGCCATAGTTTTAAATGGCATGCCCTTTATATATAAAAAATTTATCTCACAGTAACGTTAACTGCGGAAGGACCTTTTTGGCCTTGTTCGATTTCAAAAGAAACCTTGTCGCCTTCTCTGAGGCTTTTAAAACCGGTTGCGTTTATTGCTGAATGGTGAACAAACACATCAGGTCCGTTTTCCTGCTCAATAAAGCCAAATCCTTTTTTATCGTTAAACCACTTAACTGTTCCGTCTACCACGATGACACCCCCCTTTTTCTATATTAAGATTATCAAAAAATTTTAACTGGAGGATGTAGTTCAAGGAAATGACATATTCCTTCAGTAAAAATTGTTCCGCCAGACAGGCGGAGCCTTGCCTAATTCTCGCATAATAGCACTTTTTTTGCTGAAAGCAAACTATATATTTATTATTTTTATAAGAAGAACCATTTCCAAAACGTTTCAGTTTGGTCAAGGTCAAGGCGGGCTAAAATATGATAAATTGATTATCTTTCAGCTATCAATTAGAATTTTATTTATACAGTGCCCTCTTTAAAGCCTGTGCATAACCGTTTGATGCACGCTTACTAATCTCAGCAAGAGGTGCAAATGCTTCAAAACCGTGGAAACAGCCTGGATACAGGCAAAATTCTGTTGAGACGCCAGCCTGGCTGAGTCTTAATACATAATCTATCGTTTCATCACGCAAAGGATCAAGTTCTCCGACTATAATATATGCCGGGGGCAGTCCTGAAAGATCTGTAGCTCTGGATGGTGCGGCATATTGGGAAACCTCGTCTTTTTTTATACCGTCTAAATACAGTTCCCATGCTTTGACATTTGTTGAATGACTCAAAACACGTTTATCGGTAATTTGATTGCTTGAAGGTGTTATGTTGCGGTCATCAAGCATTGGGCTTAGAGGCATCTGAAATACTATCTCAGGCCCTTTGCGATCTCTTGCCAATAAACAAAGTGCTGCGGTAAGACCTCCGCCTGCACTTCCTCCGGTGACAGCTATGCGTGAGGCATCAATCTTCAACTCACTTGCGTTTTGAGAAAACCATTTTAAAGCAGCATAGCAGTCTTCCAACCCTGCCGGAAAAGGGTTCTCAGGTGCCAGACGATAGTCTACCGAAACAACAACGCAATTTATTTCTCCAACATAACGGTAGCAAAGAGCCTCTTCTACCTCAGGGCTTCCAATAATAAAACCGCCGCCATGAATGAAGAGAACGCCGGGAAGAATTTGTCCTCTTTCCTTGGGTTGATAAATCTTTATCCGTAAATTAGAATTTACAGCAGGATCTGTAATAAAATGCTCTGATGCGGTAACTCTATCAGTATAGCTTAAGCGAGTCATTTTTTTGCCTATTTCGATTATTTTTATTCTTTCAAACTGGATATCATCAAAATTCCATTCTTCCAGTAAATGAGTAAAAACAGGCAATAATTCAGGGTTTACTTTTTCTTCAAAATTCATACTGTTGTTCTCCCTTTTATTATAATATGCGCACCGGTAATACCCTTTTGGTTTTACTCTTGCAAAGGGTTTATACCCCGAAAGAATTTAAGTATATAGAAATTTCCTTGACATTTATATGTCATTTTCGCCATATAATCAGATAAGATATATTTATTGCATTATTAATTCTGAAACTGCAACTGTTGATTTTTTATTGTGGTTCCGGAATCAAATTCCACTTGAGGAAGGAGAAAAATAAAATGAAAAGAATAAAAGTTTTATTAGCTTTTTCAGCCCTGTTCGTATTTTTCTTTTTAACTGTATCAGCTTCCATAGCGGATAAAGAATGCACTGAACAATATGGCAGCGGGGAAAAAACATTCGTATTGGCTACTGGTAGCCCCGGAGAACTTGGATTGCTGAAAGTTCTTGCCGAAGAATTCAATAAAGAGCATGGAACTTCCATGTGCTGGAAAAAGGCGGGTTCCGGTGTTTCATTAAAACTTTTAAAAGATAAGAAGGTCGATACAATAATGCGGCTTATGCTGAAAAATACAATCATTAAATCTATGTTCACCCTGAGTCCGCCAATTTTGATGGACTTGTAAAAAATCTCCAAATCGTCATGCCGGACTCGATCCGGCATTCAGAACTAAATGAAATTACTGGGTTAAGGTCTTTGCCGGAATGACGAAAAGGGGAGTTCTCCGGTTTCTTACAAGCCCGTCAATTTTGCTGGTTGAATTCAATAAAGGATCTTGTTTTATGGATTGTATTTATTTCGATAACGCGGCTACTTCCTGGCCTAAACCTCCCGGTATCTTAGAAGCCATATCCGATTTTAATGAGATTATAGGGGCTAATCCCGGCCGGTCCGCTCATCGGCGCTCTATTGAGGCTGCCCGGATTGTTTATACCGCAAGGGAGAAAATGGCTTCTCTTGTAGGAGTCTCCGATCCGCTTCGTATCATTTTTACAAAAAACGCCACTGAGGCTATAAATCTTGTTATATTGGGGCTTTTAAACCCCGGAGATCATGTTATTACTTCCGGGATGGAGCATAATTCGGTTATGCGTCCTCTTCGTTATCTCGAAAGCCGTGGAGTTGAGCTTACGGTAGCTTCCTGTTCCGGCCTTGGGGAATTAGATCCTGATGATGTCAGGCGAAGTATAAAAAAGAATACTCGTGCTGTGATTGTTACACATGCTTCAAATATTACCGGAACTATAATGCCCATTGAAGATCTCGCCTTGGTGGCTCATAATAATGGGATTCTTTTTTGTGTTGATGCTGCTCAAACTGCCGGCAATCTGCCCGTAAACGTTGAAAAAACAGGAATAGATCTGTTTTGTTTTACCGGCCATAAGTCGCTTTTAGGCCCTCAGGGCACAGGGGGCCTTTACATCAAAAAGGATCTGGAAAAATATATAAAACCTCTTATTCGCGGAGGTACCGGCTCCAGATCCGAATTCGAAGATCAACCTGATTTTCTTCCCGATTGTTATGAATCCGGCACTCCAAACACAATCGGTCTTGCCGGACTGGCTGCAGGTATTGAATTTGTCTTGTCAACCGGTCTTGAAAAAATACGGAAAAAGGAAGTTCATATCACGGGTCTCTTCTTAAAAGGACTGCAAGATATCAAAGGGGTAAGGCTTTACGGAGATCCTGACCCTCAAAAACGCACCTCGGTAGTATCATTTACTATTGATGGAATAAGTCCTTCGGAAGCAGCCTTTGAGTTGGACGAAAGATTTTCAATCCTTTCCCGTCCCGGCCTCCAATGCGCTCCGGCTGCTCACCGCACAATAGGGACTTTTCCTGAAGGTACTATACGCTTTAGTTTCGGACCGTTTACTACGGAAGATGAGATAAGCATAGGGCTTAAAGCAGTGGAAACCTTGAGCATGGGGATCTGAAAGTTTGCAACTACCGATTTTGGAATATAAAGGAGAACAACCATGTCTGAACTGATAAACGCAAAAGGATTAAATTGTCCTCAACCTGTGATCCTTACTAAAAAAGCTATAGAAACATACAGCGATATTATTGTTCTTGTAGACAACGACACGGCAGTGGAAAATATCCGGAGGCTCGCATCGAGTAACGGCTGCACGGTAGAAGTTACCGAAGAAAACGGGGTTTTCAGCATACATTTGCTTAAGCAGGCAAATGTTATCGAAGGTAGCGATACGGGCAATAATTTGTCTTGTGATCAAGCAGATGTTAAGGCTGCCGCAGGTCCAACCGTTATTGTTTTCACTTCCACAGCTATGGGCACAGGGGATGAGGAGCTTGGAGTACTTCTTATGAAGTCCTTTATTCACACTCTGCTTGATATAAAGCCATTGCCGGAGTTCATGATTTTTTATAATGCAGGAGTCAAACTGACTGTTAAGGATTCCGATGTAATTGATGATCTGAAAGCACTTGAAGATAAAGGGGTAAAAATACTGGTATGCGGCACCTGCGTTAATTTCTTTAAGCTTACCGGTCAAATTGGTGCCGGAAATGTTTCAAACATGTATGATATTGCCGGGACTCTTTCCCGATCAGGACGGACCATAAAGCCATGAAGGATTCATGTTTATATCTTGTCGCCGTTTTCGAATCCGTGAGCCAGGTGATGAAAGCCGAAAAGATTTTAAAATCCAAAAAAATTTCCTATAAAATCATCCCTGTTCCAAGAAACATCAGTACCGACTGCGGTGTCTGTATCCGGTTTCTGCCAAAGGACCGGAAACAAATTTTGGATGAATTTATCAATCAGGTTGAGATTGCTGAAGTGCATGAGCTTGTGAAATAACGGGTAAAAAAAGAGAAAGTTTTTACGAAGCAGGCCGGTCATTGCCGCGCATAAAGGTGATAATTGCAGCCAGCACACCTGAAGCAATTCCCTGACGGTTGCGCGGCGCAGCACCCATCAGTGCACTGTTATTTGGCGATACAAACAGTCCGGTGCCAAGCCCGCAGGTCGCAAGGCCTATCACAATTATACCAAAGTGCGTTTGAACGGTTGAATTGCCAAGCAAAAATAATCCGGCAGCAAAAATCAACATCCCCAAAGTGGTAGGCAGGCAGGGCTGATTTCGTTTGATCCGTATGCTCGTTTTCTGCTCTATCTTTTGACATTATATAGTGCTTTCCGGTTTTGTTTTTTTACTGATTTCAACTAAAGTTTAACTTATATTCGATTGGGAATCTATACAACATGATATTTGCATTCTCAGTAACTATAGTTTAAGCTTGAAGCATCAATTATAAAAGCCTTTCCTTTGCAAAATAAGCGTTTCACATCAGGAGAGTTACCTGAAGGTAATTATACAATGGCTTTTGATAAGATTAATGCCAAAGAAATGGAGCAAGTATGAATGAAATCGATCAAGCGGAATATAAATTAATATTGCGTGGGCTGACCCGGCATGATTACCCGCACATCAAACGTATTATGGATCGGGTATATTCCGGCATGGGTGGCGCATGGCAAACGGATGAATACGAAGCATTGATTGATAATTTTCCGGAAGGACAAATTTGTATCGAGGATAAAGGTGCTGTAGTGGCCGCTGCCCTTTCGATTCTTGTAAATGCGGAAGAGTTTGAGAGCCGGCACAGCTATGAGGATGTTGTCAGCGGGGGCAAAATGACAGGCCATGACCCTGATGGAAATGCAGTGTATGGTGTCGACATTTTTGTTGACCCGGATTACCGTGGTTTGCGCCTCGGAAGGCGTTTATATGACGCACGTAAAGAATTATGCGAACAATTAAATTTGAAATGCATCATTTTTGGTGGCCGAATTCCAGGTTATGCTGAACGGTCGGATACCATGTCGCCTTCCGAATATATTCAAAAAGTCAAAGCCAATGAGATCTATGATCCGGTTTTGTCATTTCAGATTTCCAACGATTTTCATATAAAAAAGATAATAAAAAATTATATACCTGAAGATACCCAGTCCCAGGCATATGGGGTATTGATGGAGTGGAACAATATCTATTATGAAAAACGGCAAAAATTATTCGGAGGACGCAAATCCTATCCGCGCATAGGTGTTGTTCAATGGCAGATGCGCCCTTTTAATGATTTGGATGAGTTTTTGCAGCAAGCTGAATTTTTTGTGGATGCGGTGGCGGGCTACAACTCGGATCTTGTCTTGTTCCCGGAGCTTATAAACGCGCCACTTTTAAAAAATTTCAATCAGGAAAATCCGGCTGAAGCCATGCGATCCCTTGCGGAATATACCGATGAGATTCGCTCGGCATTTGTAAATATGGCTATTACAAACAACATCAACATCATTGCAGGCAGTATTCCTCAACTGAAAGATGAGTTTCTTTACAA
This sequence comes from Pseudomonadota bacterium, assembly GCA_018901125.1. Lineage (GTDB taxonomy): Bacteria > Desulfobacterota > Desulfobacteria > Desulfobacterales > RPRI01 > RPRI01. The sequence continues at coordinate 12,180 of JAHIFE010000107.1, forward strand.
TGTATCTTTTTTATGCCGGAGAGACGGCACATGGGATGCGCAGTACAAGTTGCATATTACGCCGGATGAAGAAAAATACTGGGGATTGAAGGGCGGTGATGAAATACGGATATTTGATACCGATATAGGCAAAATCGGCATTCTCATCTGCTATGATGTCGAGTTCCCTGAGCTGGCGCGGCACCTGGTGGATAAAGGGATGACGATTTTATTTGTTCCGTACTGGACTGATACCAAAAATGCATATCTCAGGGTTAGGCGATGTGCTCAGGCGCGTGCCATTGAAAATGAATGTTATGTTGCAATTTCGGGAAGTGTAGGAAATCTGCCGAAAGTTGCAAACATGGACATTCAATATTCTCAGTCGGCAGTATTCACACCATCCGATTTTGCTTTTCCGCACGATGCCATTGCCGCTGAGGCAACGCCCAACACTGAAATGACCCTGATGGTGGATTTGGACCTTGATCTACTGAAAGAACTAAGGCAGCAGGGAAGTGTGCGAAATCTTGAAAATCGACGCAAAGACCTTTACAAGGTGGAGTGGCTCAAATGACGGTTTTTATATAGTGAGGAATCTCTTGCCTGTTGTCGGAATATTGCCTGGCTCGTCCGGCCTTTTGCCTCCAGTCCTTTTCTTTAATCAATAACAACCGGAGAAGCATTATCGTCAAATGGATTTGTTCTTATTGCAAGAGAAAACAGGTATGGATATTCTCCCTTGAGATGCCTCATATAAACAATCCACTGCATCATCATACTTTTGTAAGCGCGATTTATGTCACCCGTAAGATGTTGTATGTCGGATTTCGGCAAAGCGCTCAATTCATTCCGGCTGCTAAGTTCATCTAACAAATGGAATGTACTGAGTAATGTATCACTAAAATCTTCATGCTCAATAAGCACTGGGTTTTCAATAAGCCCAAGAAGAAAGTCCCTTTTGCTGTTTAGAAAATCGCTCAACTCTTTTAAATCTAAATCTGTTGTGTCTGTTTTTATCTTATATCCCCTTATTGCTTTCAGGGCAGTTGTAAAACGGCCCGCTGTCCAGCTGGAATTGACAAGAAGATTTTCTCTTATCTCACTAATAGCATGATCATGGCTTGCGAAAAGACCTAAAAGTTTATAGCCTGCTTCACTGAAAAAAACACCAAGTACCATGTTAACCTTTCTTATTCTGTTTTTTGATTCTCGTTTTAGTATTAATATCTCGGCAGAGTTTGCTATCACGCCAAGAAAGGTTCCTCCTCCCATTACTATTAATAAAACTGCGAACATGCGACTGGTTTGATTTGTTGGGTGAATGTCACCGTATCCAACTGTCGACATTGTAACTATGTTATAGTAAAAAGCATCAGCTAATGAAAGATTTTCTAAATTCATGAAGCCGACTGTGCCGATTGCAGCCACTATCAAAAATAAAGTTAGAAATAGTTGCAGTCTTCTGCGTACTTCCTGCATAATTATATCCTTGGAGCCTGTTTCAAAACGCCCCATTTTGGCCGATCTCTGTGTTGGGCTCAAATTTCAATCCTCGAAATACTCTATGTATTCCTGTGGTTGAAATTTTCTCCCGCCTTGAGCTTGACCAAACTGAAACGTTTTGAAAGTGGCTCATTAGTTTAATCTTTAATGCAATTAAATTAAATTATTAGATTATAGAAGGTATGTTTGTCGTTATTGTTCCCAATGAATGCATTCAAATTTTTAATATTGATGGATTGCCATGTTTCTATGCGGTGTCCTTCAGGATCAAAAAGATAAAACACCCTGTTATTCCATGCATGCTTACTGATTACCGTTGGCTCCAATCCGTTTTTTACCATATCTTTATATCTTCAATTTCCAGCGCTATAAAATTGTTTTCCGAAGAAGCCCCTAATTTTATCCCGAAAACTCATTTTCCCATTTCTTAAGCCTATGTCAATCTTATTTACCGCAGTGGATAATCGAGTTTAACCGGGTTTAAAAATCGTGGCAAGCGTGAGCTGCCGGGAGACCCGTGTCTGCCGGAAAGTGGATAGATATTCACATGGAACCAGGAAGTAATATAGGGGGCTCATTTGATTGAGAGTAGGGCAGGGTAAGTGGGCTTAGGTAGGGGTATGGATGCATAAAATAAAATTATCCATCATGGCCTTACGTTAAATAATTGCCATCAAATTTAATGGATTGAATTTTGTCTTTACAATATTAATGAAGCCGGGTGCTGTAAACATACCGTTATTATATAAGCACCTCTCATAAACCATAAAGCAAAAAAGTATAATATCTACTACTATCTTTAATCGCTGACTCCACCTGCAAACAAATGTTATAGAATGCTTTGAAAAATGTTTATTACTGTTGGAAAGGTAGTAACATGCAGTTGAGTGCTTGCCTGTTCAAACTGCCTTGTTGGATGATATTGTTTCAAAAATGGGGCAGTAAATTACCATCTGTTTGAGAAACGCATAAGGAGTATAGAATGTCCCTATTCTTCCGAAAAAAGCAAGTTCCCCTCTGTTTAATCCATCTTTTTTTGTAACCAGATTAATGTTTCCGGGAAAGTCTTGAATGTTACTTGTGTTCCTGTTTCGTCGCAGGTTTCATCTGGTGATTTCCGGCTGAATCCTTCAACAATTCCAGTGCCGCCGGTATAGCCGGCAAGTTCTTTTAATTTTCCTGCGCCCAATAAGGTTCCCATCTCAGGTTTTGGGCGGCGTTGGGTTAGCGTTGCGATGACTTCGAGACCCATGGTTTTAACCAGACGCCTGAGTTCGAGGAGAGACGAATCGTTCTGTTCATCAGAAACGCCTTGAGTTTGAACTGAAAACAAGACTGCCGTCTTCTTTCCTTTGTTATCATTTGATTGTTCGATCATCTTTTGGTTTGACCATCCGTATACAATTTAAAATGTTTTTTTTATATTTTTATTGGGATCTGTCGTCATCTCTTCTTTTCTGATCTATCCTGTTTTGCTCTTCATAGCTGTGCAGGTGAGCTTAACCGATCCCCGTTGCAAGATCATAGGTTTCTTCGTTTCCATTAACAACCTGGATATTCTAAAGTAATTTTACCCAGTTTCCCTTTCCTGAATTCACTCAAAACAATATTGGACGCTCGCATATAATCGACAATACCAGTTTTCAAAAGGCAGCCCCTTTTGGCTGCAATATTTTCCAGAATTTCAAGGGGCGTTTTATCTTTAATATCAATTTTGAATCCGGCACATAATTCTTCCGGGACAATTTCAACCAGTTTTTCTATCAGACTATATACAAGGGTCTTCACATCCAGAACATCATCATTTATGGTTCCGATAAAGGCGAGATTTGAAAAAGTTTCTTTATCTTCTCTGGGACGCAAAATTCCAGGAGTATCCAGAAGTTCAAATTGTGATTTTGCTTCTATCCACTGTTTAGCCCGTGTAACTCCAGGTTTATTGGCAGCCTTGGCCTTTTTTTTCCCGGCTATGCAATTTATCAAAGTGGATTTGCCCACATTGGGTATACCTACCACCATGGCTCTTATGGATTTATTTTTGATTCCAGCCTTATTAATTACCTTACGGGCTAAATTCGCGATATTTTTTAAACCATCACCTGTAACAGCACTTACCAGCGCTACCTCGGTAACACCTCTGTTAAAAAAGGAAATCCACTTTTTGTTGCCATCATCACTGCTAAGGTCGCATTTATTCAAAATTATAATTTTTGCTTTTTGCCCGATTATTCTATCAATATTCATATCTTTACTGGATAAGGGAGCCCTTGCATCCAAAACCTCGAAAACAATATCTACGGCTTTCAAGTTCTTTTCCAAAAGTTCCTCAGAAGTTTTCATGTGTTTTGGAAACCAGCTTACATTTTCAGTCATTACAAACACCATTTATTTTTTATATGCAGTTTTATTTTTTAGAGCAAGTGGGGTCAGAGCAAGTAAGGTCAAACCTTGATGCGTGAAGGAAAAATGGGATCAAACCTTGACTTGTGATTTAAGCAGCAAGTATTGACCCCGAAGAACTTTTTCAATTGGAAGCCGGCTGTTCATCATTTTAACACGCTGGCTGACAGCCGAATAAGTCAAGCCAAAACGTTTCCCGATTTCCATGTTCGTAAACCGACCTGTTTTCCATAGTAAATAAATCAACAAATCTCGTTTGTCTTTATCACCCGCACTGATCCTTTTCGCTTCAGAGGCAGATTTTATATTTAGCCCCAGAATCTTCGAGGTGTTATTCAGTAAAGAATCAATATCAATATCTCTAAAAAGGCTATTTTGCTGGGGCAGCTCAACATCTTTTCGGCCATCAAGAAACCGAGACTTAATATCTTTTATAAAATCCTGGCTACCATAAATCAATCCATGCTTTATGTCTTCCAAAAAGCTGCCTTCCTCATCTGAATAATGCTGGACTTTAAATCTGTAAGCTTTGTGAGGATCAGCCTGGGATACCTGGTTTAAAATCGTTTTGGTTTTCAGCCAATCAGGGGCTTTCTGTTTATAGGCATAATACCGGTAGCTGCTCCATTTATATTCGGCAAGTCGTTCTACGATGCCTGCTCGCAGCGGATTGCGATGAATGTAGCAGGACAGACGTAAAAGATAGGCGTCATTTTCTACGATAATACATTTATAGCGCCCTTGGAAAAGGTGCCCACTCTCGTAATTATTTATGTTGAATTTTCTTGTATAAGTGGTTCCCAGCCATTGCATGGCCTTGGATAAATTAGCATCTATTGTCTTAAGCAAAAGGTGATAATGATTGCTCATCAAAACATAAGCGAAAACTTCGATATCGAACCGATCTGAAAGCTCCTCAACTAATGCTAAAAACCGATGCCGATCGTCATCTGATAGAAATATATCCCGCTTTCCATTGCCTCGCGACAATACATGATAAAGCGCCCCAGGATATTCTATTCTCCATTGTCGTGCCATAGGATCTTTATATACAACCCGACAATCAATTTGTCAAAATAAATCACAAATCAAGGTTTGATATTCATATAAAGGTCTAAGCGGAATTTGAGCTGTTTTTATGGGGGACCTGTCCCCCAAACCCCCTGGGATTTATCGCTTTGAAGGCTTCCGGATATGGGGGAAGAGAGGCTGTTATTGTGAGGAT
>JAHIFE010000108.1 GCA_018901125.1 Pseudomonadota bacterium
ATCCTCACAATAACAGCCTCTCTTCCCCCATATCCGGAAGCCTTCAAAGCGATAAATCCCAGGGGGTTTGGGGGACAGGTCCCCCATAAAAACAGCTCAAATTCCGCTTAGACCTTTATATGAATATCAAACCTTGATTTGGGAGATAATTTGGGTCAGGTCTGCTTTTAGCTCTTATTAAAAGATTTATGTAACTTAATTGCCATGGCCGGGTGTGGTGCATAAAGCCCATTTGAAAGAAAGATGAATATCGAATATCGAACAAGGAAACAACTCCTTTAATCCCCCTTTTAAGGGGGAAGTGAACGTAGAAGGGTTTCTTTGGGGAAAGGATGAGATCGGTGTCGGAGTTTGAATAGTGAATAAGAGGCATTATTTTACTGCTTTTAACATCGGTGACAACTTTTTATGCCGGATAGGTTAGTTATGCTTATGAACTATAATGAATTAAACCGTATGGAAACGGTAACGCTTGACTGGCTCGGCCAAACCGCTACATATACATACGATGCCGCGGGTCGTCTGGCAAACCTTGATAACTTTAACGGCACGGTAAGCACATATGGCTATGATGATGCCAACAGGCTCACCTCTCTTGAAAACAGAAAATCAGGCGGGGCTGTGATTGCGACTTATCAGTTTGAGCTGGATGAAAACGGCAATCGTACAAATGTTATAAAAGATGAACCGTTGACTGCCGTAGCAGCAATGGAAAACATCAATTATACTTACAACACATATAAGAACAGATTGCTTTCTGATGGTGCAAACAGCTTCGGTTATGATAATGAAGGGCAGATTACAACTGGTTACGGTTCGAATTACACTTTCGACTATGATCACAGGCTGAAAACTATCGGCAGTTCTTATACTTTCACATATGATGCCACAGGCAACAGGCTTAAAGCTGTACGAAATGGTGTTGAAACACGTTACATTTATGATGCGGGTGGAAATCTTATAGCAGAGGCTGATAGCAATAATGTTATTACCCGGTACTACATTTACGGCCAAGGTCTGATGGCTATGGTGACACCTTCAGATCAGGTTTACTGCTACCATTACAATGCTATCGGAAGCGCAATTGCCATGACGGATAGCAGTAAGAATATTGTGAATAAATATGCTTATGATGAATTTGGAAATATTAATAATGAGGTGGAAGCGGTATCTCAGCCGTTTAAGTATGTCGGGCAACATGGAGTAATGGCAGAGCCGAATGGGTTTTATTATATGCGGGCGAGGTTTTGTGATCCGAAAGTGGGAAGGTTTGTGTCTGAAGATCCGAGCGGGTTTGATGGTGGGGATGTGAATTTGTATGTTTATGTGGGGAATAATCCCGTGCTGATGATTGATCCTGAAGGTTTACTGTCATTTGCAGAGAATTTCAATAGAAGACGGCAATTAAATGGTTCTATACTTACAAAAGCTATAAAAACTACAGCAAGCGTAGCTATTGGTTCATTATTTAATGCAGCTGCTAAAAAAGAAGTTGGCTTAGGATTGGGATTAGGAGAACTAATTAAAAATAGAGCGTTAATTCCAGTATTGGGAACAAGCACCAATACAATCGGGAATTTTATATTGTCATCTGGATTTAAATCCATTGCGGTGGGTGCTGCCTTTTTCATTGGTCAAACAGTAGGCAATATAATTGGAGCTGAACTCGATACAATTGTAGATAACGGTTCTTCTAGTTTTTTAGAGAAGTTAAGTTTTGGATCTGGCTCCCCAAATACAACATACAAAGGTAAGTAATAATTATGAGTACAAATATTATAAGAAAATTAGGCTACCAAAAATACTTGTGGTTTGGTTTTCTTACTCCTGCTCTTTTTCTTTTTGGTTATTGGTTTTTTGAGGATAATATATATTTAACAAATCTTGCTGTAATTATAGAGAAAGATATATTCCGCAACCAATTTTCTGGTTATTTAGCAATAGAATTATTTGTTATTATAATTGGTTTTGTGATTCCATTAATTACTTTATCAAAAATAAAATGCCCTAATTGTAACATTAGATTAGTCTTACATTACTTAAATGGGGGTGATAAATATAAAAAATTGGAGAGCCCCTTTATTTCAACTTGCTGTCCTAATTGTGGATATGAGCCATGAAGAAGGAGGATATGGGGTCAAGTCTACGTATGACCTTTAGTACATTATTTAGCTCTTATTGAAAGATTTATGGAACTTAATTGCCTTGGCTGGGTGTGGGATATAAAGCCCATTTGAAAGAAAGAAGAATATCGAATATCGAACAAGGAATAATGAATGTAGAAGGGGTTCTTGGGGGATGTGAAGAGTGGCAATTTTTAAAGGGGGAATTTTTGTTATATTGCCGATAGCCGTATTGCGGTATTTTATATGCTGCCATGGCTAATAGATAAAATACGGGAAAACAAATGCAAGAAAATAGAATCGGGGGTTATTCTAAGATTTCAAATAGTGAACAACGGAGGGATGACAAAATGCTATTTAAGCTTAAGCATGTAATATTTCTTTGTGCTGCTATACTAATACTGCTTTTTACATCGTTTATAACTTCTTATGCCGGATCGGTTAAATATGCTTATGACGATCTTAACCGGGTTATAAACGTATTTAATGATGACGGCAAGTATATAGAATATGCATATGATGAAGTGGGTAACCGGACGGAAAAGACAAGCCTCATTGATATGGATGCTCCTGTTTCCGTTGCCATACCTGCAAGCAGAGGATTTACCACAACAATCTCTGTTGCACTTTCCTGTACAGACGGTTCCGGTTCCGGTTGCGATAAGATTTATTACACCACCGATGGCACAACCCCGAACACATCATCTCCTGTTTATACATCTTCCTTAACAATAGAAAATACAACAACACTTAAGTTTTTTGCTATTGATCGTGCAGGCCATGCTGAATCTCCAAACACTGAAACTTATACTTATGACATTACCCCTCCGGTTACCACCGCTTTGCCGCTTGGCGGAAATATCGCTTCAACTGTCTCGGTAACCCTTACCTGCAATGACGGTTCAGGATCGGGGTGTGATAAAATATACTATACCACCGACAATTCAAAGCCGACTACAGCATCGACTGTTTATACAGCACCGATTCAAATAAGCGAAACTACCAAGCTCAAATTTTTCGCAACTGATTTAGCAGCAAATCAGGAAACTTTTCAAACTCAGGTTTATATAACGGATCTTCCCCCATTAAAGAAACGAACTATGGCATATAACGATTTATATTTATTATCGTTTTCTCTCTGATGTTAGCATTTTCTTAGTGTACACATTTGCCGTCCGTGATGGAAGAACGGATGGCAGACTTACC
>JAHIFE010000109.1 GCA_018901125.1 Pseudomonadota bacterium
GTAAGAAAAAACGGGGCGCTGGATTTCTTGAGGCCTGACGGTAAAGCTCAGGTTACAATAGAATACGAAAACAGCTGTCCCAAAAGAGTTGATACCATAGTTATTGCAGCACAACATAAGCCTGATGTAACTTATGATGATCTCAGAGAAGCTATTATAAACGAAGTGATAAAAAAAGTTATTCCCAAAGATATGATAGATGGTGACACAAAGTTTTATATAAATGCCACCGGAACATTTGTTTTAGGTGGCCCAATGGCAGACTGCGGGCTCACCGGCCGCAAAATTATTGTTGATACATACGGCGGCCAGGGAAGTCATGGCGGCGGATGCTTTTCCGGCAAAGACCCGTCCAAAGTGGATAGAAGCGCTTCATATATGGGAAGACACATTGCAAAAAACATAGTAGCTGCCGGCATAGCAAAAAAATGCGAAATACAGGTTGCTTATGCGATAGGCGTTGCAAACCCCATATCTATATTGATTGATTTTAAAGGAACGGGAGTTGTTCCGAGAAAACGCGTAAAAGAGATAGTAAATGAAGTTTTCGACTTAAGACCGGCTGCTATTATTGAATATCTTGACCTTTTGCGGCCTATCTACAAGAAAACCGCAGCCTACGGGCATTTCGGGCGAAATGAACCTGAATTTACCTGGGAAAAAACCAATATGGCAGAAGTGCTGAGAGAAAAGGCAGGATTGTAAATATTTTAATGAGCCAGTTTCAAAACGTCCCATTTAGGCCGATCTCTGCGTTGGGCTAAAATTTTGCACACAGTGAAGCATAGCGCTATCCTCGAAATACAAAATGTATTCCTGTGGTTAAAATTTTCGCCCGCCTTGACCTTGGCCAAACTGAAACGTTTTGAAAGTGGCTCTAATATGTCAGGAGTATAAAATGGTCAGTAAAGTAAAAAAGAATAAAGTTGCAGGCACACCTAAGCTGGATCTTTCTCTTGCTTATAAAGTCGCCGATATTTCTCTTGCCGGGTTAGGCATTAAAGAAATGGAATTATCTGAAAGAGAAATGCCCGGTCTTATGGCTGTTCGTGAAAAATATGGACCTCAAAAACCCCTTAAAGGCATGAAAGTAATGGGAAGCCTTCACATGACTATTCAGACGGCCATGCTGATTGATACCTTAAAAGCTCTTGGTGCCGATATCCGGTGGGCGACGTGCAACATATTTTCCACTCAGGATCATGCAGCCGCGGCAATAGCAAAAAAAGGATCAGCAGCAGTATTTGCCTGGAAAGGCGAAACGCTTGAAGATTTCTGGTGGTGCACCGAACAGGCGCTTATCTGGCCGGACGGCACAGGACCGGATCTGATAGTAGATGATGGTGGTGACGCCACTTTATATATTCATCAGGGTGTTATGGTTGAAAATGATCCCTCATTGCTTGACAAAGAATATGACAGTCCTGATATGAAATGTCTTATTGCACGGCTTAAAGACAGTTATAAGAGGGATCCTGGATTCTGGACGAAAACAGCATCCGGCATAAAAGGAGTTTCTGAGGAAACCACCACAGGTGTTCACAGGCTTTACGGCCTTGCGAAAAACGACCAGCTTTTATTTCCTGCTTTTAACGTTAATGATTCCGTTACTAAATCCAAATTCGACAATCTGTATGGATGCAGAGAGTCGCTTGCAGACGGCTTGAAACGCGCAACCGACATCATGATTGCAGGCAAAATGGTAGTAATATGCGGATATGGCGATGTGGGCAAAGGATGTGCCCAGTCAATGCGCGGTTTTGGTGCAAGGGTAGTAATAACCGAAATTGATCCAATATGCGCTCTTCAGGCAGCCATGGAAGGCTATGAAGTTTCGACTATGAAGGATGTTGCTTCTGTAGCCGATATATTTGTAACTGCAACAGGCTGTTGTGATGTCATAACCGGCGAGCATATGGAAAAGATGAAGGATGAAGCCATAATATGTAACATAGGCCATTTCGACAGTGAGATTCAGACAAGCTATCTTATAAATACGGCAGAGTGCAAAAAGATTAATATTAAGCCGCAGGTGGACAGGTGGATATTAAAATCCGGGCGTTCGATAATTCTTCTTGCCGAAGGAAGGCTTGTAAACCTTGGGTGCGCAACAGGACATCCCAGCTTTGTTATGAGCAACAGCTTTACAAACCAGTGTCTTGCCCAGATAGCGCTTGCAACCGGAAAATATGAAAAGCAAGTTTATACTCTTCCAAAAACACTTGATGAAGAGGTGGCCCGCCTGCATCTTTCGCGGCTGGGAGCAAAACTTACAAAACTCAGTAAAAATCAGGCGGATTACCTTGGGGTTTCTGTGAAAGGGCCTTTTAAGCCTGACTACTACCGCTATTAGTGATGCAGAAGGTTTTAGTAAGCGCCTGCCTGCTTGGAGAACAAACCCGCTATGACGGGCTTGTTCTTCCTTTATCAAATAAAATTATAGATGAATTAAAATCAATATCTATTATAATTCCTTTTTGTCCTGAAGTCGCAGGGGGCTTGTCTGTACCCAGGCCTCCTGCAGAGCTATTCTGCAAAGACGGTTTTTATGTTCTCGACCATAATTCAGGTGTAAAAACCGTAACGGGTGATGATGTTACAGCTTCATTTATTAAAGGAGCACAAAAAGCGCTTGAAACAGCAGCAAGCAATAATATCAGGGCAGCAGTATTAAAAGAAAACAGCCCTTCATGCGGCAGCACATTCATCTATGACGGAACCTTTACAAAAACTCTTAAGCGGGGCAAAGGTGTAACAGCCGCTCTTTTAGAAAGAAACGGCATTATTGTTTTCAGTGAAAAAGCGATTGAAGATGCTTTACTTTTTATCGGGAATTTCACTAGTAGATAGCTTCTCGATTTTATCACCCTGACGTATCTTATCTACAACGTCCTGCCCTGATGTTACCTTGCCGAATACCGTATGTCTTCCGTTTAAATGCGGTTGAGGGCAATGGGTAATGAAAAACTGGCTTCCGTTTGTGTTCGGCCCGGCATTTGCCATGGATAACACTTTCGATTCATGTTTTAAGGGATTATTTTTCAGTTCATCTTCAAAATTATATCCCGGACCGCCCATTCCTGTACCGGTAGGATCTCCGCCCTGGATCATAAAGGAATCTATCACTCTGTGAAAAACTATACCGTCATAATATCCCTGACCGGCTAAGAAAACAAAGTTATTTACCGTTTTAGGAGCATGTTGTGGATAAAGATCAAGTTCTATAACTCCTTTTGATGTTTGCATAACCGCCTTATACATTTTTGACGGATCAATTTGCATTTCAGGGGGGCTGTCCCACTGTAGTTTAGTCATAATTCACCTTTTTAATTTAGTTGGTTAGTTGTTACAACAGTTTAACGGCTTCGTAAAAACTCCTGTCTGTCACCCTTAGCTTGTTAAAGGATGAAAATAACATTTACCACGTTTTACAACTTTTTACAAAGCGCTTATATTCAATTTTGGGTTCATTATATTATATGAGTTGGCAACAGCAATAAAGGATGATACGTGGAAAATATGCTGGAAAAATTCAGAATAGATGCTGATAGGAGAGCTTTCCAGCTTATGATTATAGAGTAGCGATGGCAAAATGAACAATAAGTATAAAAAAAAGTGTAAGAGTGAATTTTTCCCAATAATTGACGGGATTATTGTAGATTGTAAAGCGTTAACATCTATCGAGCATTCTTGTATGACCAGCAATTGTACAATATTACAATGCTGTTGCAGTAATTATGAAGTATTTATTAACAGTATGGAGTTATCGAATATTATAGGTTTGTTACCCTATGTATCGAAATATTCGAGCTTTTTAAAATCAGATAAAAATTTTGCGAATATTTTCGGAGATGAAGGAAGAAATACATATTCAATTGATAAAAACAATAAGGGCTTTTGTGCATTCGGGTATCGGGATAAAGGGGAAAAGATTTTATGCTCTCTGCATAAGGCAGCAGTTGATATGAAAATTCCCTTAAAATCGGCAAAACCACTGGCATGTATTCTTTGGCCATTAGCAATAGTAGAATCTGATATTGTAATTTTATCGATACAAGATGATGCCTTACTGTTTCCATGTAATCAGGAAAGAATTTCTAAGCCTATTGAGCTTGACGACAGTATAGCTCAAATTGTTAAAAATGCTTTTGGCAGTTCTTTTCTTTACCAATTGGAAAAAATAATTGAAGGCCTTCATGTTACTTGAAATGCTGGCCATGGCATTAGGTGTTGCGGATAGCAAAAGCGGTGTCTTATGCAGTTTGTTAATCGATGCTCAGAATAATCGGGCAGGATTCTTTGGAAATATTGTAAACAGATTGAGGGATGAAAAATGAAATTCAAATTGGCTCATACAAATATTAATGTTCATAAAAATTTATATAAATCCGGGCATATCATGAGTGCAATAGATGAACTGGTTAAAGATGAAACAAGGCTGCCTTCGCCACCTGCCATAGCGATCCGAATACTGGAAGCTGTAAAAGAGGACGATTCAAACTATGACGAGCTTGCCGAAATCATTTTGTCAGATCCTTCGCTGGCAGCAAAGACTTTGAAAGCAGCGAACTCTTCGATCTATGGCCTGCCTCAAAGAGTGGGCAGCCTGAAAATGGCACTTTCCATTATAGGCCTTACCGCAGTGAAAAATATTGCTCTTTCTTTTATAATTGCCAAGGAATTGCGGACAAATTCAGAAGAAGGCTTTGATTTTGATTTATTCTGGAAACGATCGGTAACCGCCGCAGTTGCTTCAGATTTGTGTGCAGTTTCAATAAACAATAAAAACGATGAGGACTTCGTAAGGGGACTTCTGCAGGATATTGGTATTGTGATAATGTACTTATGCAGAAAAGACGATTATTTGAGAATGCTTGATGAAAAATGTGTAAGCGGATTATCAATTGAAGATGCAGAAAATAAAATATTCGGGTTTGACCACCAGAAAGTCGGCTCGGAAATTTTGAAAAAGTGGGGATTGCCGGAAAGTGTCTATATGCCAATTAGTTATCATCACAAGAAAACAGATACCCCAAGTAAATATGCGCTCAGCGTTGACATACTATATCTTTCCAATAAAATATCATCAATTTACCATGGTTCCAATAGTTCGGATAACATCACGGAAATTAAAGCTCTTATTGGTGGTAAATATCAGAAAACCAAAGAAGAAATAGACAGCCTGATAGATGCTGTGGCTAAAAAGAGTATTGAGATATTTTCGTTGTTTGAAATTGATGCTAACGATATGAAGCCCTATTCACAAATTATTGAGGAGGTAAATGAAGAACTCGTAAAACTCAATCTATCCTATGAAGAATTGCTGATAAAATACAAGGAGGCAAAAAACCAGGCGGACAGTGTAGCTAAAAGGCTGCAGGTGGTAAACGAAAAACTTAAAGCAGTATCGATCCGGGACGGCCTCACAGGACTCTACAACCATGTATATTTCCAGAAACATCTGGATATAGAATTGAGCAGAACTATACGGTACCGAAAACCTATTTCACTTATGATGCTGGATTTGGATTATTTTAAAAAAATAAACGACGCTCACGGCCACCGGATAGGAGATATCGTACTTAAAAAAATAAGTGCATTGATTTTGAATCAGGTAAGGATAAGCGATATAACATCCCGCTATGGCGGAGAAGAGTTTGCAATAATTTTACCCGAAACGGAGTTGAAAGACGCGGCGGTTCTTGCTGAACGTATCAGAACTTCTGTTGAACAAAATGAAATAATGACCGATTCCAATACGGTAAAAGTTACAATAAGCATCGGAGTTGCTACCTATATACCTGCCAGCAAAATTCTGTCAAAATCGGAATTATTGGATGCTGCGGATTCAGCGCTTTATGCGTCTAAGCACAGTGGTAGAAATAAATTGAGTATGGTAAAATTAAGCCAAAATATTTCTAAGGCCTGATTTCTTGAAAGAGAGGATCGCCACTGTTTTTTTGACAATAGCGACCTATAGCATTTAATAAAATTTTCTGCCGATCCCCCGGTAATTTGCCTGCCAGCAAAGCTTTGCTATCTGTTTGCATCAAGCTCATGCTTTAGAAAAAATATAATTTACAAAATAATGTTTTTAGCAAAGCTTTCCATTGGGAACCTAATGGAATACCAAGCTTTAAAAAGTGCATTGACAGGACATGCTTTTTTCTGTCATATGACAATCATTTATAATTAATGGAAGATTGTTTCAAAATATATAAAATAATTATTGTCAGGAGGAAAAAATGGATTTTAAATTATCGGAAGAACTTCAGATGCTTAAGGATACGGTGCGTGATTTTGCTGACGAAAAGATAGCTCCTTTTGCTGATGAGTGGGATATGAATCATTATTTCCCATATAATGAAGTTGTAAAGCCAATGGGTGAACTTGGCTTTTTTGGTACGGTTATACCGGAAGAATACGGCGGTTCCGAAATGGGCTGGCTGGCTGCAATGATTGTAACTGAGGAAATCGCACGGGCATCAAGCTCGCTTCGGGTTCAGGTCAACATGCAAACCCTTGGCTGTGCTTACACCATATTTAAATATGGAAATGAAGAAGTCAAAAAGAAATATATCTCTAAACTTGTCAGCGCCGAATATGTGGGCGGATTTGCAATTACTGAGCCTGATGCCGGATCGGATGTAATGGCTATCAAATCCATAGCGGAAGACAAAGGCGATTATTGGTTGTTAAACGGCTCCAAAACATGGATATCAAATGCCAATGTTGCCGATGCTGTAATCTATTATGCCTATACCGATAAAGCTGCCGGGGCTAAGGGCCTTTCGGCATTTGTGGTTGAGCTGAAGAATTTCAATGGTATCCGTACAACAGATTTGGATAAGATGGGCTCAAGATCTTCACCAACCGGAGAAATTTATCTTACAGACACAAAAGTGCCCAAAGAAAATATAATTGGAAAACCCGGCGACGGCACAAAGATTGTCTTCGGATCACTCAATCAGACACGTCTTTCTGCAGCAGCAGGTGGAGTCGGTCTGGCTCAGGCCTGCCTGGATGTTGTGACTAAATATGCCATGGAGAGAAAACAGTTCGGCCAGGAAATCGGCAAATTCCAGATGAATCAGGATATGGTAGGCCAGATGAATGCCGAGATAGAGGCTGCACGCTTTCTGGTTTACAGAGCAGCCTGCACAAAAGATGAAGGTAATTTAAATAACGGGCTTGAGGTGGCTCAGGCTAAATATTTTGCAGGCGAAACTGCAAGCAAATGTGCAAATTATGCTATGCGGATATTAGGCGCTTACGGTTATTCAACCGAATATCCTGTTGCGCGTTTCTACAGAGATGCTCCGACATATACAATGGTTGAAGGATCCGCAAATATCTGCAAATGGATAATAGCCCAGGATCAGCTTGGAATAAGAAAGGCAAACAGATAGTTTTTTAATAGGGGAATCTTATCTTGGAAGACGATGTTTTTGAAAAAACAAAAAAAACCGCGGCTCTTTATTTTAAAGATGTAGAAGGAGAAAGACCTTACGATCTATGGAAGTCTTTTGACAAAAAGTTTGCAAATGATCTTTCTCTTTTCATTACAGGCCGGATGTACGCAAGAGAAAAAATTCCCCATACCACAAGACAGCTTGTTACAGTTGCAGTGCTCACTGTTTTATCGCACCACGATGAATTAAAACTTCATATACAGGCGGCACTGAATGTCGGGTGTACTGCCAAAGAGATTGCAGAAGTTATATTTCAGACAAGTACATACGGTGGCGTTCCGGCAATGAATTCGGCTTTGAAAGTGTTAAGAGCTGTTTTGGAAGAAAAAGGAATGTGGCCGATTTAATCAACGGGAGAAGATTTCCTGTTATATGAATAAGATATTAACGGAGGCCTTTGTCTCAACGAATCGTGCAGTTATTGCACCTATTGTATAAATGTGAAAGTTTTTAACAGGAGTTAGAGCATGAAACCTTATTTTGAAAAAATGCCCGATTTAGGCAGAGAACTTACGGATGGGCATAAAAAAAGCAGCAAGGATAATGTTGAGCAGATAAAAGATGTTGAAAAACAGATCAGGGATGAGGTTGAAAAGGTAAAAAACGCAGGTTTTCCCACCGAAAAAATTAACAAAAGAGGTGAGATGACCGTTTGGCAAAGACTTGCATACCTTGTTGACCCGGGAACATGGTGCCCTCTGCACACCATATATAATCCTTCGAATAATCCTGAGGGAACAACCAACGTTATCGATGGTATTGGAAAAATATCCGGCAAGTGGGCAGTTATAATAGGATTTGACAACAAAGTATTAGCCGGGGCATGGCTGCCCGGACAGTCTGAAAACATATTGCGCGTAACCGACCTGGCCAAAAGGCTTAATATTCCCCTTGTATGGCTTGTAAACTGCAGCGGTGTTCAATTGCCCGAACAGGAAAAATTTTATGCAGGCCGCCGCGGTTCAGGGACACCATTTTACAGACATGCCGAACTTGAAATAATGGGAATACCCGTTTTAGCCGGTATATATGGTACCAACCCGGCAGGAGGCGGTTATCAGGGAATAAGTCCGACAATTTTATTTGCGCATAAAAATTGCAATATTGCGGTCGGAGGAGGAGGAATATTAAGCGGAATGTCGCCCAGAGGACATTTTGACTTAGAAGGTGCTGAACTTTTGATTTCGGCTGCAAAACAATTCAAGGAAAAACCGCCGGGATCAGTAGATATTCATTATAATGAAACGGGCTTCTTCCGTTATGTTTACGAAGAAGAAACCGGCGTTTTGGATGGCCTGAAAGATTATATGAGAGACATGCCTTCATATAATCCCAAATTTTTCAGGGTGGCAGAACCAAAACCTCCCAAGTATCCCACGGATGACCTTTACAATTTACTTCCTTTCAATCAGAAAAGAACATATGATTTCAGGGATATTTTATCACGCCTTGTTGATGGCAGCGAACACATGGAGTATCGTCCGGAATATGGCCCGGAAGTATATACAGGTCTGTGCAAAGTTGATGGTTTTCCGGTCGGTTGTATCGGAAACAATCAGGGTTTTTTACGGGAGCATTATCCTGAATACGCCAATTATCCGGGTATAGGCGGAAAGCTTTACAGGCAGGGCCTTATCAAGATGAACGAATTTGTTACATTGTGTGGCCGCGACAGGGTACCCATCATATGGTTCCAGGATACAACCGGAATTGATGTGGGCGATCTTGCAGAAAAAGCGGAACTGCTTGGCCTTGGCCAGTCTCTTATTTATTCAATACAGCAAACAGACGTTCCGCAGATTCTTGTTGTCTTAAGAAAAGGTTCTGCCGCAGCTCACTATCTTATGGGCGGGCCAACCGGAAACGATCATAATGCTTTCACGCTTGGTACCGCTACAAGCGAGATTTATGTTATGCACGGGGAAACAGCCGCAGCAGCTACATATTCGCGAAGACTGGTAAAGGATAAAGCTGCCGGGAAACCTCTTGAGCCGATTATAGACAAAATGAATGAGCTTGCACAGAAATATTATGATTTATCAAGACCTGCATTCTGTGCAAAAACCGGCCTTCTTGATGAAATTGTTCAGTTAAATGAGTTAAGAAAATATCTTGTAGCCTTTGCAGGCTCATCATACCAGAATCCAAAGTCAATATGCCCGCAAAATCATATGATTCTGCCAAGAACCATAAAAGGGTAATATAAAAACATGTGCGGCCTTTAACGCAAAGGCCGCACAGTTAATCAAATCTCAAATATTCCCGATTAGAGGTCAAATATAGGCCCTGTTTTTCTATCTGTCAAAACGCAATAGTACCCCAAGTTTTTTTAATATTTCGAAAATCACGTTGTCAGGAATTTTGTCACAGAATTCTGTATTCCTTATTTTCCAGTCAAGACTTTTAACCTGGTCGGATAAAGCAGCGCCTGTTACTTTTAGACCTTGAGGAATATTGACTTCAAAAGGATAACCTTTTATTTGATTAGCTACCGGGCAAAATAAGGCAAGGCCGACTTTACGATTATAGGAAACCGGCGACAGGACTATAGCGGGACGCCTTCCTGCTTGCTCATGACCTGCTTGGGGATTCATGTTTATCCAAACGGCATCTCCCCTATCCGGAACATAATTGCTCATAATTACCATGTTTCTTTCCCCACCGGGGCTCCGGGATCAAATTCACTGTGAAGGTTATTTTCCGAGACACCTTCTAAAAGTTCATCGAGCGAATATTCTTTTTCCCCAATTATAGTAATAATAATTTTATCCTTGTCGAGCGTTAAATCTACCGTTTCATTTTGCCTTAGATTTGCATCAATTGCGAATGATTTGGGAATTCGTAATGCAAGGCTATTACCCCATTTTTGAATTTTAGTTTGCATATTGCACCTCCATTTAAAAAATCATGCCTTCTGAAATGTATCTACAATGAATATACATTTGACAAGATAAAATTGCAATATCTTTTACTAATATTCCGCTCCGCTTTACTGATTGGCTGGTTGTGGGTTGTGATAGAGGTAGAAGTGATAACACTTTAAGGTTCTATTAGAGCTCAATTTTAACTATGTACTCTTCTGGTGACGAATAACAAAAATATGACGGATGGAATTAATAACCGAAGTTTTTTCGTCGGGGAAGTGTGTCAGGCAACGTGTCTTTTTAATTCAATTGAATTCAACTGAAAGCGGCTTTTGCCATAGAAATATCTGTTCCTGTAAAACAAAATTAACACTAATGATGAGTCTGTCTATGCGGCTTTTGCAGCTCCCCGTGGAGCGGGGGCTCCATGCAAAAGGCCTTGGGTAGTGAGATCCTCATCAACATCCGGCCAATGTATCCCGTATCCTGCTCCGGCAATTCGCCAGTTTGCGCGTTGCTTTGGTGCGGCATGCAGTAAACGTGGGTACCAAGCTATCGGGACAGTTATGGTTCGTCCATCAAAAAGATCCACACTAATGGCATCATCAGTAATGTGTACATCCCTTACGCGTTCTCCCGCTTTAGGTTCCAAAGTATTCATTCCATACCTCCAATAAATTTTCTTGGTTCTCCGTAGTAAGCATTTCCAATTTTCGCAATTCCCTTGCCGGAAAGCCAAGATTGTATGCCAACGCCACAGGATTGAGCCAGAACTTGGCTGAGAAGTCATCTCGGTCAATGTGGACATGCGGTGGTTCGTGCAAGTCATGACTGACAAAATAAAACCTGTATGGCCCTGACCTCAAAACTGCTGGTGACATTTTTTTACCTTTATTTTAATCACTATTGTTTTTATCATTTTTCTCTACGATCTACAATATCTAAAAATATTTTTCATCATACCATGTGAGGGGACAAAAGCACCTATCGATTGAAAAAGCATAGATATCAATATTGGAACTTTCTGTATTGACCACCGGTTGACATTGTTGCATGATGACAGAGATTCCATTTGATGGTTAATTTTTGGACTTGGAGATAATCGATACATAGGAGCCACTTTCAAAACGTTTCAGTTTGGTCAAGGTCAAGGCGGGTGAAAATTTTAACCGCAGGAATACATGGAGTATTTCGAGGATTAAAATTTTTGCCCAACGCAGATATCGGCCAAAATGGGACGTTTTGAAACTGGCTCATAGGTTAAAATGGTTACAAAAGCAGACATAATATATATTCCTGATATAACAACTAAATGCGAGCGGCCATTATTCATGGTTCCGGTTACGGCAGGCTTTCCTTCTCCCGCCGATGATTATATCGAAGGAAAACTTGATTTAAACAAATATCTTATAAAACATCCTGCCGCCACATTTTTTGTGAAGGTTGCCGGCGATTCAATGATAGATGCCGGCATACACCCAGGCGATATCCTTATAGTCGATCGTGCTATCGAACCTGCCGATAAAAAGGTAGTAATAGCAGTGATTGAAGGAGAGCTTACGGTAAAAAGAATCCGGATGATTAAAGGCAAAATTTATCTTATGCCGGAAAATGAAAACTACAAACCCATAGAGATAGAAAAAGAAATGAAGTTTGATATCTGGGGTGTTGTTACAAATGTTATACATCCCCTTTAAAGGTGCTTATGCCTTCTGTTTTTGCGCTTGCCGATTGCAATAATTTTTATGTTTCCTGCGAGCGGGTTTTTAATCCTAAGCTTGAGGGAAAGCCTGTTGTTGTGCTTTCAAACAACGACGGATGTGTTGTCTCAAGATCCAACGAAGCAAAGGCGCTTGGCATAAAAATGGGCGCTCCTGTATTTGAGATCTCAGGTTTGATTAAAAAGCATGGAGTAAAGATTTTTTCATCCAATTATGCGCTTTACGGCGATATGTCACAAAGGGTTATGGAATGCCTTTCGGACTTTGCTAAAGATGTTGAGATTTATTCCATTGACGAAGCATTTCTCGATCTTTCCGGGTTCGCATACGAAAACCTTACCGATTACGGACGCAGGATTTGCTCTTCGGTTAAAAAGTGGACGGGCATTCCTCTTTCCATAGGTATAGCCGAAACAAAAACTCTTGCCAAAATAGCCAATAAAATAGCCAAAAAATCGCCTGAAGCAAAAGGCGCTTTCGATCTTACCGGACCTTTGCGCAAAGACAGGGCGCTTCTGATGACCGATATTTCCGATATCTGGGGGATAGGATACAGCTACTGTGCTTTTCTTGAAAGAAACGGCGTAAAAAACGCTCTTTTGCTAAGAGATGCCGATACTGCTCTTAAGGGCAGAATAAAAAGAAAGATGGGGGTTTGGGGTACAAGGATGATAGATGAGCTTAATGGAATTTCCTGCTACTGCCTTGAAACCTGCCCGCAACCTAAAAAGGGAATTACTGCTTCACGAACCTTTAAACATCCGATTGAAAATGTTAAAGAACTGAAAGAAGCAATTGCAAGCTATATTTCCATTGGCGCCGAAAAATTGCGCAGGGAAAATGCAGTAACATCTTCACTTTCAGTTTTTTTAATGACAAGCCGTTTTAAGGTTGAGGATTTTTATTATAACATTAAAACGGTAGAGCTTCCGGTTGCAACCAGCGATACGGGAGAGCTTATAGGATATGCCGTCAGATGTCTGGAAAATATATATAAAAAAGGCTGCATGTATAAAAAAGCAGGCATTATGTTCAAAGATTTGTCACGCAACTGCATCCAGCTTTCCCTTTTTGACAAGATAGACCGGAAACGTTCGGAAAGACTTATGCAGACCCTTGATTCCATAAATCTTAAGATGGGTTCAGGAACACTGGCTTATGCCGCAACCGCTCCCGGCAAAACAAAAAGCTGGCATACAGTATTTGAAAAACGCTCTCCTTTTTATACCACGAACTGGGAGCAGATTCCGCAAGTACTTTAAAGTTGTAAAAGTTCATCAGGGGCTGAAACAGTTAATGATACTATGAGGATTCAAGGGTTCAAGTGGAATGTTGAGAAAAATGATCTTATCAAATACTCTTTCTGCTAAATTAAGCGAGATTTCTCAAAAGTGTATAAAATGCGAACTCTGTGTAAAAGAGTGCGCATTCTTAAGGCGATATGGCAAGCCTAAAGATATTGCCGATCAGTATGACTCAGGCGAACAGATAAACCGTTTAATGGCCTTTGAGTGCAGCCTGTGTCAATTATGCACAGCCGTTTGTCCTGTCGGTATAAATCCGTCGGGCATGTTTCTCGAGATGAGATGTGATGCCATTACAAGGGGAGACAGTGATTTTGACAAATACAAGCACATTTTGACTTATGAAATGCGGGGCATATCAAAGCGATATACCTGGTATGGTCTGCCTGAGAAATGCGATACGGTATTTTTCCCTGGGTGTGCCCTTCCCGGCACGAGACCCGATAAAACTATTGCGGTTTTTGAATTGATGCAGAAAAAGATTTCTTCTTTAGGGATTGTGCTGGATTGCTGCACCAATATTTCCCACGATCTGGGAAGAAAAGAATTCTTCCTTTCCGCATTTGGTGAAATGAAGCAATTTTTGATTCAAAACGGCGTCAAAACTGTAATAGCAGCCTGTCCCACTTGTTATAAGATCTTTGATCAATATGGTGAGAGTATTAATGTTAAAAGCATTTATGAATTCATTGCCGATCAAAAGATCCGGAAAATAAATAATGAGGCACAGACTGTGACTATTCATGATCCGTGCGCATTGAGATTTAACGGACATATCCAGGATGATGTAAGAAGAATTGTTAGTAACCTGGGGCTTGCAATAAATGAGATGCCTCGCATAAGGGAAAAAACACTGTGTTGCGGAGGAGGGGGCTCGGTTAAATATTTATCTTGCTACCTTTCAGAAAAATGGGCGGATGTAATAAAGCAGGAGCAAAGCGGCAACAGGGTTATTACTTATTGTGCCGGATGCGCAAGCTCTCTGGGTAAAAGCATGCCGGTAAGCCATATAATTGATTTATTTTTCGATACCAATGCAACGTTGGCTGGCAAGATAAAAGTTTACAAATCCCCGATGACTTATTTGAACCGCATAAATCTTAAAAGACGGTTAAAAAAAATACTTAAAACTGTTGTAAGCTATGAGAGAGCTGAAAGGCCATTCTGAATATCTTTCTCTGGCAATTCCTTAAAAATTTATTGACATACCATTATGAATAGTGTTTGCTTGTCTTAACCCTTCTAAAATATTCAGATTCAGAGATTTGCATTCAGGAGCTGGGTATGATTCAACCTAAAGCGAGTAGATCAACGTTTGAAGCTCTATCCACGATTCTTGACCAGTATTATTTTATACATATTAATAAAACGTAAGGAGGTAACTGTTATGATTAGAGATCTGTCAAGAAAACTAAGAGTTAGGAGCATCTTGTCTTATGGGCAGAAAGTTGATCCTGTTTCTGGTGATCAAGAAACTTTTGTGGATACACATAAAGTACATGTCACTGCCGACGAAATAATGTTGCAAGATAATGGGGGTGCGCCATACAGAGCCGCTATGGTTGACGTTATAGTTGACATAGTCAATGACTTGGACACCGGCACAAAGTCTCCCAATACGTGGTATCACATATGGATAATCTCAAATCCCGGAGGCTTAGTGAAGGGGCTTTTATCCACCTCGGCATCGAATCCGTCGTTACCGGCAGGCTATATATTTAAAGCATATGTTGGGGCGATATACAACAATGGAGGCAACTATTTAGTATCATATTATCAGAATGACAAGTTGGCGTGGGCAGAACAAACATATCCCCTGGCCATGACGGCATTTCCAAGTATTCCGACGAGAGTTGATTTGGCTTCTTCAGTTCCCTCAACTGCGATTTCAGTGATTCTGGAGGTATCTGGATTGACTGCAATTGGCGGCAATTATATTTCAAATGTATTTGTAGGCCCGACTTCAAGCGGTCCTTGGCATAATCGTTGGATGATGGTAGTAGGGACTCAACAGGATACCGGGGGCATTGACCATGTGCAATTCTTAACACAATGTGAGATAATTATAGATTCGGCTCAGGAAATTTATGCTTATGTCGGAACGCCGAATGATCGGTTAGAAATACATGTACTTGGCTGGAGGTATTGAACAATCCGTTCTGATAACATACGCCAATGTTTCATATTATCAAAGCACTCTATGGAGGATTCGGTTATGTCAATTCTTTACTTAAAGACAGTTCTTGGACTATTGCCATTACAGAATCATCTGGTTATGTCTCCGATGACGCGCAGCCGTGCCACCGATAATATTCCCAACACTATTATGGCGCAGTATTATGCGCAACGTGCCACTGCCGGACTCATCATTACCGAGGGAACTTCACCCTCACCGAATGGGTTGGGTTATCCCCGCATACCGGGAATATTCTCTCCGGAACAGGTCGAGGGATGGAAACGTATAACCGATGAGGTGCACGCGAATGGCGCTAAAGTTTTTGTCCAGATCATGCACTGTGGACGAATTGCCCATCCGCTTAACCTGCCTCCTGGAGCACGCATACTGGCCCCTTCCGCTGTGGCGGCAGCTGGCGAGATGTACACGGATGCCGAGGGCAATAAACCGTATCCTTTGCCGCAAGCGATGACCGTTGCTGATATTAAGATTGCTATCGCTGAGTTTGTTCAGGCCGCGAAGAATGCAATTACAGCTGGGTTTGACGGCGTAGAGCTGCACGGCGCGAATGGTTATCTGCTTGAACAGTTTATCCGTTCGAACACTAATCTGCGCTCAGATGATTATGGCGGTTTGATTGAAAACCGTGCACGTTTTCTGATAGAAGTTGCCGAAGCAGCGATTGGCGCCATCGGCAAAGACAAGGTAGGCATCCGGCTTTCGCCATTCGGTGTTTTCAACGATATGCCGTTATATGACAATATGGAAGCGGATTACACTTATCTTGCACAACAGCTCAGCGATCGCGGTCTGGTTTATATTCACCTTGTGGATCACTCCCACATGGGCGCACCGCCGGTGCCGGATACCATGAAAGCGACATTCCGCAAGTTGTTCAATCGTACGTTAATTCTTTCCGGAGGTTACGATGCTAAGAGAGCCGAAAACGACCTGGCTGCGGGCAAATGCGATCTTATAGCCGTGGGGCGCCCTTTCCTTGCCAATCCCGACCTGGTAGCCCGATGGAGAACCGGTGCGGGTGTGAACGAACCGGATATGACTACGTTCTATACATCTGGACCTAAGGGCTATACCGACTATCCGTCATTAAAGAAATAGGAAAGATCGAAGGAAAAACTTCATGCTGGGATTTATGCAGGGGGTGTTGGGTGATCGGCATTCCCGTCGCAACAGGACTTGTATATATTGTTTGTTTTTTCGGATGGGGATATGGCCAGGGTCTCTGAAAGCACGGCTTTGCATTTTTCGTAAGTTCTGACGGCATCGGTCCGGCGTCCCAGATTTATTTGGCAGAGCATCAGATATTGGTAGAGCTCCTCCGCAAGCTTATCCAGTGCCAGCCCCCGTTTATACTGCTCTATAGCTTTTTCAAATTGCCCTGTCTTTTGCCAGTACTTGCCGGTTTTGATTGAAAGATCAAGAACTCTGTCTTTTATACTCTCGCGGATTTTCATAGCCCAGCTCTCTTTGGAATCCGTAGGAAGGAAGTCTCCTTTGTATATGTCCATGATCTTGCCGGTCAAGTTTACAGCTGCTTTGAATTTCCTCGCGCTCTTTGCTTTTGCCCAGGCGTTCTCGGCCTGATCCAGCAAACTCCTGATCGCTCTCAGATCTGTCCAGCAATATTTCTCGTGTAGCGAAATCAGCCCTCCGTTGACCGAAGCAGCATGCTTTCCAATGATATTTCGCAGGCGCAAAAGGGTTGTTTCGCAGGATTTATGGGCCAAATCTCCATCAGCTTCAGGCCAAAGGATGTCCGCAATCTCTTCTTCCGGTATATTATTGTGATCCAGGCAGATCAGTACCTTAAGAAGAGCCAAAGGTTTTTGCGGAGTCTTGCCTTTGAAATCCAGATTATTTCCATCCCGTACAATCCGGAACTCACCGAAAGTATAAACCTTCAGTGGCCAGGGCCAGCCTTCCAATTCTACCGGGGCCGGATATTCTATAAGTTCACGCCTGCTCACGAGTTGCCGGACGTATTCAGTCTCTATGCCTGCTTCGAGAGCCTTTGCGCAGAGAAAGGCCATAACCTCAGGGTCCCACCAGTACATCAAGCCCATGTAATTCTGTTCCCGCCCGATTAGAAAACCCTGCCGCAATAAAATCATAGCTTCCTCCTCTTTGCCCCTGTCGAAGGCAAACTGTGCCTGGGAAAGAAGACACATGAAAAGAAAAAGCTTTGACCCGTGTGAAAGATCCATAGCCGACCGGATATGCTTTTGGGCCTTATCGGTTTGCTTCAATGCATGCAGCACTCGGGCCATCACTAAATGAGTGTTAGCTGTCACATAGACATAGCCGCATTTTTCCGAGATCTTGAGAGCTTTTTCGGCACGGGCCAAGGCCTC
The DNA here is from genome assembly GCA_018901125.1 of Pseudomonadota bacterium. GTDB lineage: Bacteria > Desulfobacterota > Desulfobacteria > Desulfobacterales > RPRI01 > RPRI01. Next base: position 17,910 of record JAHIFE010000109.1, read on the forward strand.
AGAGAAATTTCCGGTTATAAACGCGCGATAGGCTAATAGGCGATGAAATGTTACTACACGTAGTAGTTGTCTGTGATCCAATATCGCTTCGAGAGTGCGTAGGCTTTCATCTCCTGCCTCGAGGTTTCCCGCCTCAAGCTCAACAAACGCCTTTGTCCATAATACGAGGTGATCAAAATAGTGGATGCCTGTTCTGGCAGAGTATTCTATAGCTGCTGAAATAGCTTCTGCGGCCTCTTTCGGATCAGAATCAATATGAAAAGCAGGGCGGATTTCGGCTTCAAGTACAATAAATATCGCTTTTATAAACGGACTGGCCCCAGGCCGTCTGGTCATATTGCGCATTTCTTCTGCCAGCAAGGTGAATTTTTTGTTTTCACCCGATAGAGCGTAATGCAGGCAAACCGAAAAAAAAGCTGTACAGCAGAGGGTTTGATCGCCGCATTCCCTGGCGAGTTTAAGAGCCTTTTTTATCCAATCCTCAATATCGGCGTGCCACGGCCAGGAGGTTGCCATGGCAAACACCATGCCGGCAGCCACTCTGGCCTCAATTTGGACAGAAGGGATGCTAAGCCCTGCGCCCAGTAATTTGTATAGGCGCTTGATCCACATCTGAAGTGGAGTAAAATCAGCAAATTCGTAGCCGTAGCTTTCTATAATAAAAGACCATGAGAGCAGAGCTCCCGAAAGATTGTTTAATTTGTTAAACTTATCAAACGCTTCTTCCAGATGTTGTCTCGCAGCGGCCGGATCAAAAAGCAGCCGGCACATGCCCAGCCAATAAAGAAGCCACGGTGATTTGGAAAGCGCGTCAACAGGCAGACGGGTAAGCCAGCCTGCAAGGGTTTTGATCCTGCCCTGATTAAAAAAAACTTCAGCATTTTGTAATATGAGGGCAGAAAGGGCATCCCAGTTTTCACATTCAATCCAGAGTTCCGCTGCGTGTTCCACCTGACCGGATTCCTCGAGTAACGATGCAGTGCGCCTTTGTGTCAGCAAGATCTCTTCGGGGCTGAAAGATTCCCTGATGCGGGCAATCAGGAAATCTCTAAACAGGGAATGATACCTGTATACCGGCTCAGGTGTCAAATTCAGCTCTATAAAAAAGTGGTTGCCTCTTAAGGTCTCAAGCAAATCCTCCGCGCCCTTTCCGGCCAGCTTTTCTGCCGCATTCACCGGTATTGCCGGTAGTAATGCGGTTCTGAGCAAAAAGCCTTGTGTTTTATCATCAAGCCTGTTAAAAACCTCCCTCGCAAAATAGTTGAACACATCTTTCTGTAATGGTTTTTGGACTGAATTAAGCGCCGTTGTTGTGTCGGCCTCGTTTTCCATAAGCAAAACAAGCCCTGCGGCCCAGCCTTCGACGGTGTTGTGCATTCCTGTGATTTCATCTTCAGTCAGCTTTTGCTTTCCGGCAATTTGCGTGAACTGTTTCGATTCATCAAGTGTAAAGCGAAGATCATCCCATCTGATAAAATGTATCTTGTTGCCTGCGCGCAGACCGATGTGAGCCGGGGGCGGTTCATTTCTGCTCAGAATAAAAACTCGTGTACCATAAGGGATATCGGACAAGCCTATAGTTATGATTTCATGAAGGGGAGAGGTTTCAGGTGTTTCCTGGTAGTCGTCGAAAACAATTGCAAAAGGAGATTTCAGCCTGCTGTAAAGGTCTTCGAAGAAGCTGCGTGTGAAGGTTGGTATTCCCTGAAGATACTCTGGTCTCAGCGTTTGAAGCGGCCTTTTGAAACGCGGGGCAGCCTTCTTTGCCGCTATCCCCATATAATAGAAAAAGTTCTCTATGTTCGAATCGTTTCGGTCCACGCGATACCAAAGGCACTGGGTTTTTGTGGCGTCCAGATAGCTCGCAGCAAATGTGGTCTTTCCGGAGCCGGCAGGGCCGGAGATCCAGACAATAGGTTTGCCATCGGTCTCCAGCGCGTCGAATAGTCTTGTTCTTTGAAAGACGCTCGTGAGTGCTGGCCGCGAAATTTTAGATATTGAGGCGTTTGTTCCTCTCATGAAAAATAATCTTCCATTCCATTAAAAAATAGCTTATCGCTGATAAGAATTTGGTTTCGGGAAGACCGAAGTCAGGGAGGCAGAAAAGAGTCTTTAGACACCACGGTTATAGATAATAAAGAATACGACCAACCCGATTGAATTTGTATTTACATACTAAAAAACAGAGCGTCAAGTATAAATTATAAATGGCTTATGTATAGTGTAAATTTTTGTAAATGTTCAATATATAAAGCTGGCATAAACTATGCCGGATATCTCATCTTATCTGCGGTGGGAAGCTTCATTCGAAGATATTTACCGTCAACTGACGAATCTGTTGCAAAAATCTCGGAAAGAAAAGCAGCGCCCTGTCTGCCTGTTCAAGAGGTAAAAATACACTTCTCCGATATGGATATCGACCCCGCCTTCTGAAACCGAGCTTGTCCGCACCTCTCTTTATTTTATGGAAAAGTCAAAAAAAATCATTATTCGGTCAATCTGTATGCTATCTGTAGGTTGTTCTGTAGTATATAAATCTAAAAAAGGTTATTCCCTCCGGCGTTAGAAGTATTAGGCTTATTTCATAAGATTAACCATTAATTGGCAATAAAAAGGATCTCTATGAATAATTATAACATTATATCAAAATCAGATTCAGTTAAATTATCGCCTGAAGCCATAGTGGGATTTAAATGCCTTTCCTGTATTGAAGCAAAAAATGAGGTGTGCCCTTTCTGTGGCTCTATGCATTCAGCCCTGCCCATGCAAGAAGTAATTGCAGTTGGATTCGGCAATGCATTACTGACCAAAAATGGTGAATGTTTATATTCAGAAATGGAAGCACAAAGCTGCAATGATTATATCTCAGTTGCGGAGGCTGAAGAGCTGGCAGCTGCAGATCCATGTCATGACTGGAGGATACATCTTATTACTCCCTTTAGCGAGCGGCATTACCAGCGTCAAGGCGAATGTCATTGGGTGTTATATGAAAAGGGTGAAGGGTTCGCATGAGAAATTACAGCGGCTGTTTTTAAACCGCGATAGCGAACTCATTTTCCGCTGCTTGCAACGGGAAATGCTTCAATAATCTATAAAACCTTTATCGTATAGCATTTCAGAAGCAGGTGTTGCTTTCTGTCAGGCTATAGCCAAGTTTTGTCCCAATATGTCTGTTGCAATGGATGCTTGGGCTATAAACGTGCTTAAAGCATTGAAATATCAGGTATAACATCTTGATGTTCTTGGTATATCTTTCGCCGTAGCCAGGAAGCGGTGCTAACCTGAAAAAAAATATATTGCAGTCAAAACGTCAACTATTTCTTCCATACTATCCGCAAAAGTCCAGATAATATCGCAGCCATTTTTTATATGTCCTTTGCAAGCCGTTTGATTTCAGTTTAATCAAAGTCAAGGCTGGAGAAAATATTAACCGCAGGAATACATTTAGTATTTTGAGGATTTAAATTTTATTCCAACGCTGAGTTTGGCCTAAATGGGACGTTTTGAAACTGGCTCAGGTTCTAAAGTTTTTTAAATGCATTGATCACCTAATTAGTGTTTGGCCGGCAAATGGTAATCGATTGATTTTGGAGATAAATATTGAATAAAAGTAAAACGAAGATTTTTCAGAAGGATGCATTTTATACTTGCATTCTTGACTCATTAATGGTAGCTATTTATTTGAATTAACAC
>JAHIFE010000110.1 GCA_018901125.1 Pseudomonadota bacterium
AAACACCCAAACCGTCATGCCGGACTTGATCCGGTATCCAGAACCCAATGGAATTACTGGTTTCCGGCCTTCGCCGGAATGACAAAAGTGGAGTTTTCCAGCTTTTTACATGTCTATGAAATCTAAATGCGGTTACCCTGTCCCTCTCCTTTTATGCTGTTGACAACAAGCGTCTCAATCTTATTTTTAAAAAAGGAAATATAACTGCAACAGTCAACGCATCCACCCAACAGAACGGTCGCTTAAAGCACCCGTATTTATATACCTATTATAAAGGGGATAACTATGTTAAGTATTAAAGAAATCCGCAACAATCAGGATTTATTAGATAACATCGACTGGGAGATGACTCCCGAAGAAGCTGTAAGGCTCTTTCTGGAATGGGGCAACAACTGGTCACGCGGTAATTATGTGATCCGCGGGAAAGAAGATGTTTCTTATTATTTTGTTGTTAACACATGGGGAGAAAATCCGGTGGTATATCTTATACGAAGAAATTCGGATGAAGCGAAAGAGCTTGCAGAAATAAAATTGCCGGAAAACGTTAAAGACCGTTTTTTGGATTCCATAGGTAATAACAAGGGTGTTTATTCAATAGAAGGCGATGTAAAAGAGTGGTTACAAAAAGAACTTCTTGGCAGTTGATTACTGTTTGCTGTTATTTTCAATAAAGTTAATTTTAAAAGATATATTATAATAACTACACTTCTTCTTTAAGAAGACAGCAGGCTATCTTATATTCCGGGCTTTCGTCTTCTTTATAGCTTAAATTGCCGGATTGGATAAGTTTGTTCATCACACATCCTTCAGGAATAGAAAGCTTAAAAAGGTCAGCTTCATTTATTTTGTCAGTTTTAACCAGCTCTTTGTCTTTAAATTCTATGCTGTGGAGAGGATAATCTTCACATAAGGGGCATCTGTACACTCTTCCGTTTGGAAAAATAAAATAATTATCAGCTACAAGTCCGGCGCATTCGAATTTATCTTCAGGATCTAAAAAAACTTTGGGATAAGTTACTATTATACCATGCGATGCTATCTTTTCAGCTATTATTGGGATGTTATCAAGCCATCGTTGTCGCAATACCTGAGGTTTTTCTTTTCCTGCAAATGATACGCTCTTTGCAATATTACCTCTTATTCCTATAACCTGGATAAAAAATCTGCCTATTTTAAGTTCGCTAAGCAAGGGCTCCATCATTGCAAGCTCATCTATATTGGCACTGCTTACAGTATATATCAGACTTGTATTAAATCCTTTAGATACTGATTCTTTTATCCCTGAAATACATTGGTCATAGGAACCCTTTCCTCTTAACATATCGTTTGTAGGTTTTGTTGAACCATCTAAACTAAAACTGATAAAGTCAATTTCGTCAGGGGCAATCTTTGATAAAAATCCGTTAAAGAGATAACCGTTTGTATCAACAGTTACCGATTTATATCCGATTTTTTTTGCATGTTTTACTGCAGAAGGAAGATCAGGATGCAAAGTGGGTTCACCACCTAAAAAAACTACATTTGCAATTTTGTTTTTTGCAGCAAATGCATCAAGCCAGGCTTTTATAGTTTCTATGGAAAGTGTGGTTTTTCCATGTTGTTCTTTATTTATATAACAGTGCAGGCAGTTAAGATTGCATTTTGTAAGAATATGGAAAAATATATTGGTGGAATTTTTTGAGAATGAAACGGTTTTTTTTTCTTTCATTGATTGTTTTGTTTAAGTTGTTCTATCTCTTTTTTGGCTTTCACAAGCTCTTCATTTGTAAGGCGCAACCTTATGGACATATATTCTGCGAAAATTCTGTATAAAAGCAGAAGAAAGTCGAGCTGCTCATCCTTATCACCATCTTTAAGTTTTTTTTGAGCCGAAGTGTCAACGGCAAGACATACGGTTTTACCAAGAGCAAAAACCGATGCCGAACGGCTGAGAGTATCTATAATTCTCATCTCACCGAAAATCTCGCCTTTTTTATCAATTACTACAATATCAAAATTTTCTTTAACTACTCTTATTTTGCCGCTTAGAAGAAAATAAAGCCAGGTGTCTTTTTCGCCCTCTGTTATTATAATTTCACCGTCTTCATATTCCCTGATTTTACTTAAGCGCAACAGCTTTGCAAGAGTTTGTATTTCAAAATGCTTCAGAGTAGGAATGTTCATCAGCTTTTGAATATTTTGCATATTATCCTGAAGGTATTTCGACTCAATCATAACGCCCCCCTGTATGATAAGATCCTGAATAACAAACCTACATAAGCAGCAATCCCTATCTAAAAAACCCGAAAATCAAACAGCATAAATCGGAGCCAGTTTCAAAACGTCCCATTTTGGCCGATCTCTGCGTTGGATGAAAATTTAAATCCTCTAAATACTCCATGTATTCCTGCGGTTAAAATTTTCATCCGCCTTGAACTTGACCAAACTGAAACGTTTTGAAAGTGGCTCATCGATGTACAATATTCGACTTTCGCTAATTGATTAAAGAATGATAGGCTAATAACATATAACAAATTATTTTTCAAGACAGTCTTTTGATAAATATTCATCGAATTCAACCGGATAACACCCGTCAAAACAGGCTTTGCAAAAATTGTTTTCCGGATTTTCAATGCCGGTAGATTCCAGAAGTCCGTCTATGCTCAGATAATACAATGAATCAAGGCCCAGAATATCTTTCAGCTCGGATACAGTTTTGCTTGCGGCAATAAGCTCTCCTCTTGTAGAAAAATCGATTCCGTAATGGCATGGAAATCGATGCGGCGGGCCGCTTACACGCATATGCACCTTATTTACCCCAAGTGCACGAAGCGATTTTACCCTGGTTTTAACAGTAGTTCCTCTTATTATAGAGTCCTCAATGATAACTATGTCCTTACCTTTAAGAATCTCTTTTACCGGATTCAATTTTATCCTTACTCCGAAATCACGCATACTCTGTGTTGGCTGTATAAAAGTTCTTCCAATATAGTGGTTGCGGATCATTCCCATCTCAAACGGTATTCCCGATTCTTCCGAAAATCCTAAAGCTGCGTATGTTCCCGAATCGGGAAAAGGCATTACAAGATCGGCCTTTGTTGGACATTCTTTAGCAAGACGGCGTCCATGCGCCTTTCTTATCTGATAAACATTTTTATTAAAAATAGTGCTGTCGGGTCTTGCAAAATATATAAACTCAAATATGCAAAGAGACTTGCGCTTTTGGGTTGTTGTTTTAATGCTTTTAAGTCCGTCCTTGTTTATTATTACAATTTCACCAGGTTCAAGCTCTCTTACAAGCTCAGCCTCAACAAGATCAAGCGCACATGTTTCAGATGAAAGCACATAACTTCCATTGAGTTTGCCCAAGCACAGTGGGCGGAACCCGTTGGGATCTTTTATCCCGATTACATCACCTTCGTTAGTAAGAAATATAAATGAAAAAGCGCCTTTAAGTCTTGATACTGTCTCAACAAGAGCCTGCTCAAGACCATGTTTCAGATTTTTCACAAAAAGATGTAAGAAAATCTCGCTGTCCATTGTTGTCTGAAAAATAGAGCCGCTTTCTTCAAGCTCATTTTTCAGGGCAAACGCATTAACAAGATTACCATTATGCGCAACAGCAAAAGACTTTTTTTTGTGATAAATAACAAATGGCTGGGCATTTGAAAGTATAGAACTTCCTGTAGTCGAATACCTGACATGACCTATGGCGCTAAGTCCTTTCAGATGTTCAAAATGATGCATATCAAAGACATCCGATACCAAGCCCATACCTTTGTAATCATATATTTTATTGTCTCTTGATACAGCAACTCCGGCGCTTTCCTGACCTCTGTGCTGAAGAGCATACAAACCGAAATAGGTAATCTTTGAAGCTTCCGGATGACCGAAAATTCCAAACAGACCACATGATTCATGAGGCTTATCATCAAAATACGACTCATCTTCCAAAGTATTTGAATCAGAGATAATTAAATCCTGCTTTTTTGTCACTTGCTTTACCACTCCTTGCAACACCTAAGTTTAATAGTAATCCTGTAAGGCTTTTACTGAAAGTTTTTTTCCCTTAAGTTCTTCTATTCCCCTGCAAATAGCCAAAGCGCCCGGAATTGTTGTGATACAGGGAATATTATATTTGATTGCCGCACGGCGTATTTCATAACCGTCGCGCATGGGCTCGGCCCCTGTTCCAGTATTTATAATAAGATGCAGGCTTTTGTTTTTTATAGCATCAACAACATGAGGACGTCCCATAGACACTTTGTTTATCGGTTCATTGGGTATATTATGCTCAGCAAGAAAAGCGGAAGTTCCCTTTGTTGCGATGATATTAAATCCCATATCGTAAAACTTTGAGGCAACCGGAATAACTGATTTCTTGTCCGAATCCATCACGCTTATAAATACATTTCCGGAAGTCGGAATTTTTTGTCCTGCGCCAAGTTGTGCTTTCGCAAATGCCAGGCCAAATGATGAGTCTATTCCCATAACCTCACCTGTTGACTTCATTTCAGGGCCAAGAAGAGTATCAACATCCGGGAATCTGTTAAAAGGCAGCACTACTTCTTTGATCGAAACATGGGTTGGAACTTTTTCACTGATAAGACCGAGATCGGCAAGGCTGCGTCCCAGCATCACTTTGGTTGCAAGCTTTGCAAATGGGATACCGGTTGCTTTGCTTACAAAAGGTATTGTTCTTGATGCTCTGGGATTTACTTCAAGAATATATAGCTTATCTCCTTTTATGGCATATTGCACGTTCATCAGCCCTATAACTTTAAGTTCAGTTGCCATAGCTTTTGTAGCAGAAGTAATCTCTTCGATAATAGCCTTGCTTATACTGTGAGGAGGAAGAACACATGCGGAATCGCCCGAATGGACTCCGGCAGCCTCAATATGTTCCATTATTCCACAAATTATAGCAGCCTTCCCATCGGAAATTGCATCAACATCCACCTCTACAGCTTCTTCTAAAAATTTATCTATAAGTACAGGATGCACTGGAGATGCTTCTATAGCGATCCTTGTAAAATTTTCAAGATCCTTTCTGTTATAAACTATCTTCATTGCTCTTCCGCCAAGAACAAAAGACGGCCTGACAATTACTGGATATCCTATAGATTCGGCGATAATTATTGCCTCTTTGATATTCAATGCGGTTCCGTTTTCAGGCTGAACCAGGCCGAGTTTTTTCAACATGACCTTGAACAGTTCCCTGTCTTCCGCTCTGTCTATGCTCTCTGGCTGAGTGCCTATGATTGGCACACCTGCATTAAAAAGAGGTGTTGCAAGATTAAGAGGAGTTTGCCCGCCAAACTGGACTATGACACCAAAAGGTTTTTCTGTTTCAACTATATTTAAAACATCTTCTTTTGTTAAAGGTTCGAAATAAAGCTTATCGGAAGTATCATAGTCGGTACTGACCGTTTCAGGATTACTGTTTACCATGATGCTCTCAATACCTTCTTCACGGATACCGAATGAAGCCTGCACACAACAGTAATCAAATTCAATCCCCTGCCCTATTCTGTTCGGGCCGCCTCCTAAGATCATGATTTTTTTTCTATTCGATACCCTTGCTTCGTTTTCCTCTTCATATGTTGAATAATAATAGGGTGTCGCCGCCTTAAATTCGGCAGCGCAGGTGTCAACAAGCTTGTATACAGGCCTCATATTTAATTTTTCACGAAGATTTCTAACGGAATCTTCATCTGATCCTGTAAGATATGCAATCTGGACATCCGAAAATCCATAAGATTTTGCTTTGCGCAAAAGCTCTTTTGAAATATTTTTTCCGGCATCGGCAATTACTTGTTCAAAATCAACTATTTGTTTGATTTGATATAGAAACCAGGGATCAATGGCAGTCAATTCAAATATAGAATTTATGGACATGCCGTTTAAGAGGGCATAACGGATATAAAAAATTCTCAGGGAATTGGGAATCGAAAGTTTATGCTCAATTTCAGATGTTGATAATTTTTCCCCTTCGGGTCCGGTCAGATCTTTTCCGTCTGCGCCAAGACCGAAACGACCAATTTCAAGTGATCTTAATCCTTTTTGAAGAGCTTCCTTAAATGTTCTTCCGATTGCCATTGTTTCGCCGATCGATTTCATGGCGGTTGTCAGATAATCTTTTGTTTCAGGAAATTTTTCAAAAGTAAATCTGGGAATTTTTACAACGCAGTAATCAAGAGTTGGCTCAAACGAAGCAAGGGTTTCTCCCGTTATATCATTTTTAATCTCATCCAGAGTGTAGCCGACTGCAAGTTTTGCAGCAATTTTTGCTATGGGAAAACCGGTCGCCTTTGATGCAAGAGCTGAGCTTCGTGAAACCCGCGGGTTCATTTCCACTACTATCATATCTCCGTTTGTCGGATTTACGGCAAACTGAACATTTGACCCGCCTGTGTCGACACCTATTTCTCTCATGATTGCAATAGATGCGTTTCGCATTTTCTGATATTCGGCATCGGTTAAGGTCTGGGCAGGCGCAACGGTAATACTGTCTCCCGTATGTATTCCCATTGGATCCATGTTTTCAATAGAACAGATTATGACCACATTGTCATTCTTGTCCCGCATTACTTCAAGCTCGTACTCTTTCCAGCCTAAAACGGATTCTTCAAGCATTATCTGCCCGATTAAACTTGCATCAAAACCTGACTTTGCTATTACCTCAAGATCCTCAAAATTATATGCTACCCCTCCGCCTGTACCTCCCAAAGTAAAACTTGGCCTCACAATAACCGGAAACCCAATTATATCAACTATCTTTATCGCCATCTCCATGTTGGTAGCAATACCGCTTTCGGGTATCCTAAGCCCTATTCTGTTCATGGCTTTGCAAAAAAGGTCTCTGTCTTCAGCCTTATTTATAGACTCAATAGACGCCCCGATCATCTCTACCCCAAATTTTTCCAAAACACCCATTTTTGCCACTTCAATGGCTGTGTTAAGTCCGGTCTGCCCGCCAAGTGTGGGCAGCAAAGCATCCGGGCGCTCTTTTTCTATTATCATGGCAACTATTTCAGGAGTAACCGGCTCGATATATGTTCTGTGAGCCATGTCAGGATCGGTCATAATTGTGGCGGGGTTGCTGTTTACAAGCACCACTTCGTATCCGTCTTCTTTCAAGGCCTTACAGGCTTGTGTCCCGGAATAGTCAAATTCGCAGGCCTGGCTGATTATTATAGGACCTGCTCCAATAATAAGGATTTTATTTATATCGGTGCGCTTAGGCATTTTTTATCAACTTTGTAAATTCATTAAAGAGATAACGGGAATCATGAGGGCCCGGAGATGCTTCCGGGTGGTACTGAACGGCAAAAAGAGGAAGCTTTCGATGCCTGAAGCCTTCCAGGGTATTATCATTAAGGTTTATATGTGTTGGTTCTATATCTTTTGAACTTAAACTTTCTATATCCACAACAAAACCATGATTCTGTGATGTTATTTCCACTTTACCTGTTAATAGATTTTTAACAGGCTGATTTGCTCCCCTGTGTCCAAATTTTAATTTATGGGTTTTTCCTCCAAGTGCAAGTCCTAAAAGCTGATGTCCGAGACATATGCCGAATATAGGTTTGTATTCCAGAAGAGACCGGATTGTATCTATTGCATAGATAACAGGCCCAGGATCACCGGGACCGTTTGAAAGAAAAATACCGTCAGGCGAAATTGCCTTTACAACAGAAGCTTCAGTTGAAGCCGGTACAACCAAAATTTTGAAACCGGCGTCTTCAAGACATCTTAATATATTGTATTTTATTCCAAAATCAAAAGCTAAAACACAATATTTACCATCTTTGTTTCCCCATACGGATTTATCAAGGTTTTCGGCTTTCTGACCGCATGGCAATATTTTCTCCTCAGACCAGAGATAAGGTTCGTCGGTTGTAACACTTTTAACAAGATCGAGCCCTACCATACTTGGTATGTTTTTGGCCTTTTCAACAAGAGAAGAAGGGTCCGTATCAAATGTTGAAATATAAGCCCGCATTGCTCCGGTGTCTCTGATGTGCCTGGTAACAGCACGTGTGTCAACATCTTCAACTCCCAGAACATTCTCATGCAGAAGGTAGTCCCTTAAATTTCCTTCGGATCTGAAATTGCTTGGAATATCCTGATATTCCTTTATTATAAAAGCAGATACTTTTATTCCCGCAGACTCAATATCTTCGTGATTTACTCCGTAATTTCCTATCAGAGGATAAGTCATTGTAACCATCTGACCACTGTAGGAAGGATCTGTAATCACTTCCTGGTATCCGGTCATGCTCGTATTGAATACGATCTCACCGAATGCTTCCCCTTCTCCTGTAAAACTTCTGCAGGCAAAGGTTCTTCCGTCTTCAAGAGCAAGCAGTGCTTTTTTATTATATTCTTTCATATGATTATAAAATAGATCTTTTATGTCCAAACCGTTAAGTAAAAAATTATGCAACTTCTACCACATTTTTTTATTTAATCAACATTATTTCATTTAAAGCTTTGAGCCATACACATGTTTGCCTTCTTGGGATGTAACATACATCTTTCTTTTATATCATAAAGTAATTTTTATAATTTCATCCAGCATAGGAGGCTTTAAAGCTCTCCATTTCGGCTTAATTGCGCTATCATCAAGCCATACGAATTCAACAATCTCAAAGGCTTCGGGTATAACATGTTCGTTTTTTTCCCCATAGGATTTTAACGGATAATGTTCAATCCACAACATTCGGTGGGGATCAATATGAAAATCTTTTGTCACCATTGTAGCTATATGACCGGCGCAACTTCTGACCGACATTTTGCTTTCAGGTATATCAGATACAACAACAATAATCGGTCTTAGAGTCGCTACGCCTTTTTCTGCCGCCTTTGTCAGATCATATATTCTTAGCTTGCACATTCCACTTGCAAGATTCAGCCTGCCACCCCAACCTTTCCAGGAATATATTATGTCACGAATAAGCATCATAAATCTCTTAAGATTGAAAGTTCTTTAGTTGCTAAGTTCATATATTCACTATTTTTTGTATTGCTCTATAGTAAAACACAACTACTGCCTGGTCAAGGTTCCGTAAATTTTTAACAGCCTGTCCGGAAGATCACGTACATCAGATATAATGTTATGATTATATGGACCGTAAAGATCGTCGAGTCGTAAATCAGAGGCAGCATCAATTGTTATCGCCCTTACACATATTTTTTTCGACTCGGCTTCAAATACAGCTCTGCGGGTATCTTCAATGGCATAATTTTGTTTATAATCCGTATCATTTGGAAAACCGTCGCTTATTATTAAAAGAAGCCGTGTTTTTGATACTGTATTTTCAAGCCGGTATACCGCATGACGAATCGCAGCCCCCATTCTTGTCCTTCGCTGAGGATAAATCGCATTAATTCTGTTTATGACATTTTCATCCATATTTTCGGAAAATGCTTTTATATTGTAATAATCCACTCCCAATCTTCCCGTTCCTGAAAATCCGGCAATTGCAAATGTATCTTGAGCGGTATTAAGCGCCTCGCAAAAAAGAACAACGGCCTCTTTGATTATTTCATGAACGGTTTTACCAGCTTCTGCTACAAGAGTTGAAGTAGAACGTGAAAGATCTACAAGAAGAAGAGCTGCAATATCCCGCTGCTGTTTAATGCGTTTTATATAGATTCTGTCAGTAGGAGTTAAACCAGCTTTTTTATCAATCACATATTCGGGAAGAGCACATATATCAAATTCCTCTCCGTCAATCCATCTTTTTAACGTTTTTATTTCATCCGGCCTAAACGATTCAAACTCTTTTCGGATTCTTTTTACTGTCCCCATATTGTCATTAAGAACATTTATATAAAAATCACTTTTAATGCCTTCGATTTTTCTTTCAAGCACCCTTACATGATCATTAAGATAATCGCATAAATTTGCATCCCATTCCCGGTATCTGAAAACCGATGCCAGCAAATCATCATCAGCATAATTCTGGTAATCTTGTTTTTTGCCTTGCTCAGATAAAAAAGTAAAAGATAAATCGAGTTCATCTTTTACATATATGCTTTGGCCTTGTCCTGAAAAATTGCGGGAAGTAATAATAATATCTTTTATATCATCATTTAAAACAGAGCCTCCGTTTTTTATAAGCCTTTTAATTATTTCCGATTTAAAAACATGAATTTTTCTTTTTTTAAGCTCAGACTTTATCTCAGTGCCCATTTTTTCATATTTTTCATAGGTTGCAAAATAAAGATCCTGTCTTAATCGGCGACCAAAAGGCATTTTTAACGTTTTATGATCTTTAATGGTTTCATTTAAGCTTTTATTTTCAAGCGCTTCTTCAATCAATCCGTATGTTTGAAAAACGCTGACTGCACATGTTTCAACACAATAATTTTCTTTTATTTTGTTTTCAAAAAGATCAGAAATCTTTGTTACAAGATTTTTTGTTATTTCATCCGGCTCAAAAAAATTGAAAGCATCTGTTCCCAAAGCCATCCTGATATATAGCAGAAAAAGAAGGGGTTCCGGTTTTTCATTTATAAATAGCCTTTTTGATTCATCGTAAATTAAAGGATGTGAACTTCTTAAAAGACCGGGATATTTTTCAAGATTGATGATTCTTATACGGCCATGTTCAAATATATTGAAAAGATCTGAGGCAAGTTCTTTTTTGGGAAAAAAACTGAAAAATTTATCGAGATCATGGCAATTTTCATTTTCTGTAATTTCATGATCTATATTTTTATAAATTTGGGTAAACGCATTTTTCATAGAACCGGAAAATTCAAAGGCTTTTTCAATATCAAATTCAAACGTACCGAATTCATAGTATCCTGACTCAAGACTTACAAGGCATTTATAAAGATCGTGGTTATTATCAAAAGTATCGTAAAGGCTTATCTCATCAGGTAGATAAATAGATTTTCCATCAGAAAAAACAAAAGACCTGCCATCATATCTGTTTAATATTTCCTGTCGCATAATTTTTGGAATTTGAGAAAGTCCGCATATTGAAATAGCACGACCAGTTTTAGCCTTTACATACACTGAAAGCTGAGATCTGATACCGGAAAGAACAGCGGCGGTTTGCAGGCTGCGAAAAATATCTTTACCGAACTTGGATTCTAACGCTAAGAATTTTGTAGCAAGCTGTTTATTATTTTCAAATTTAATCAAAACAAGAGATACAAATTCTTTCAATGCATTATCTGATAGAATGGAAAGCCCTTTTTCAAGACCGTCAAAATATGAATCAATAAGATTGTAGTCCCTGCAGATAATCCGATGAAGTTGCTTTGTCTGAGAAAGCCTTTTTAATGGGGGAAAAGACAAAACCACTTTTGGCAAAATATGTGCAAAATGGCGGGATTCACTGTATGTCAAATCTTTTGAGAAAAGGATTTTCAGGATTTCAATATAAACAGAACATGTAAGACCGTCTTTTTGATCAAGAAGAATATTAATAACTTTAAGCGGCTCATTTAATGTGTAAGTTCCCTTATTCTGCATTATAGCTACGGCTTCCAGAAAATTTTCAAGCAGGTTTTCTTCCGTATACAAGAGAACCCGGTCAAGGTGTTCGGCCATTATCCGCGCAAAAGTAGGACCATTTTGAGCGCTTTCACGAATACGCTTTTTGTATGTTTGTATCCTGAAAGAATCTGCATTTCCTAAAAGATTTATATAACCTTTTAGCAACATACCGGCAAAGGAATACTCAACCGATAAAGCCCAGATGATCTCATCAATAAATATTCTGGCAAGATCTTCAGAAAGAACAAGTTCCTTTTTATCTAAGTCGTTTTTTACAACTTCAGAGAATTCAGGATCGGCAAAAGCTATTTCTCTTACAATATCTTTTATCAGCATAGTATTTCTTTAATACCAATAGTTATCAAAAAAAAGAGACCGTCCCGGCATCCTGCTATTTAAGGATTTAATAAGAGCCCAAGCAAATAACAGTTATCAGGATGGTAAAAAACGCGGGAATAATACCAAGAAAAACGGCTCAGGTAAAGGATTTATCTTTTTTGAGATTTACTAAACAGATGATTGTGAAAAACTATCTTAAACGATCATTTCTTTAGTAATTTGTGTCACTTTAATGATTACATCATATTGGTGCTTTGTAAAATGCTTGATATAACTTGTTTATTAATACATTCCTAAAAGCAGTATTTCGAACATTTTTAATCAAACCTGTAGATTTCCGGGAAAAACCATGATAATAAATTATCGAATATAATCTGATAGTCATCGAATCAATGCGTTTAGTCTTATTGTGCTAATGTCCGGATTACCCGGCCCAAGAGTCCTAAATTAAGAGGAGGGAGATAAGCATGAGCAAGCATAGAAAAGCGGTAAGCGATGTGCAACTGAACGAGGAAATGCCCAAAATAGAACAACTGCCTAAGGGCGCAGACTACTTTGATTTCACAGGCATGATGGCTATGGGTGAGTCACAAGGCAACGATCTTTGCTTGGTGCTCATTATTTGGCGTGTTGGTGGGGGAAAGAAGGGCAAATGGATGGTTGATGAAGCACCGATTCTCCAGACCAGTTTTATGATGCAGCCTCATGACAAATGGGGCAAGCTGGAGGAAACCGTGTTCATAGGCAACCGCCAGGACCCCAGAGAATGGGAAACTACTGACTTTCATTTAATAGAGGACCCAGGTAAGGTTACCTGGAAAGTGGGAAGCCGCGAGTTTATTAATAAGCCTCCCTACTGGGAGTATAAGGGCGAGCATATGGGGGTTGGGTGCAACCTCACGCTGGGTGGCCTTGGAAATGCTACCAGAATCTATGGAGCATGGGCTGATTTACCAAAAAAAATGTCGGGCGGGTTCGAGCAGCATTGTTGGGTAGAAGGTTCAATAACTGTCAAAGGAAAAGAATACGTTCTGGAGAACGGTTATGGCATTCATGATCGGATTGTCTTTGGAGAACACTGGGATCACCAGAAAAATATGGCTGTACCCTACAGCTATCTTTGGGGCATGAACGATGATCTCCAGATATACCTGTGGAACCATCCTGGCATTGGAATGAGATTTTGTCGTGTCTTCATCGAAGATAAGGAGATTACCTTTACCCAGGGTGAAATCTCTATGTATGAGCTGGAATGGTGGGACGATGGCATGACCGGCATGCGCGTTCCCGTCCGATGGCATGCCTCCATGAGCTCGGCAGCCGGAGTTCTGGACATAGACATTACAGCCGGAGCAAGAGGAATGTATTGTGTGAATACGAATGGCGGATCTACCTTGCGCTATGTATATATCCTGCATACCAACGGCCGATTCATGTTCCCTGATGGTCGGAGTATTAATATAAAGAACATGCGGACATACAAGGAGTGGGGCAGAAGTACTATGCCTTTACCAAGTGGCGCTTTATAAGAGCATAAATACAGAGTATCATAAAACATATTAGATGATTATGCTCAGAGAAAACTAATGAAAAAGTATCCAGGCCTTTATATTATAGGAAGTTACTTCTTGCTGTATGGGCTATATGGTATATATCTACTGTTACAATGGTTGATAATGGAACGTGTGCCCACAACAGTAATAGTTCCAAACGCACTAATACATGCTGCATATATAACTGCAGGTGTGGGCTTATTTTATAAAAAAGGTTGGGGAAGGTATTTCGCTATATTTGTGAACAGTTTGTCTGTATTAACGGGTATTATTTGGCTACTCAATTATTTTTATTTCGACGCACAAGACATCAGTCCTCTATCTAAAGGCTTATCCGATTTGCTAATAGCTGCACCCATTTTTTACTATCTTTTCAGAAAAGATATAAAGGAATTATTCTCTGAAAGCACAACCTCTTTGTGTATATTAGGCTTAATCCTATTTCTCTATAGTATGAATCAGCATTCAAACAATATGATCATAAGTACATTTTGGAATATAATGGTTATTGTGGGCCTTGCTATTACAGGATATGGTGCAAGACAATTAAGAAAGGCTTCCACTTTATTCCAAACCATGCATGACTAATTTTGCATAACCAGCGGATAGACTTGAAAGCGAGGAATAGCGTCTGTGGGTTCTTAACATTTTGACGTTTCCCCACTTCAAGTCAGCCTTTTCGTTATCATTTTGTTTTTTTATGCGCGCTCAACTTAAAGGTTAACATATGATTTCCTGGTATTTTTCCGCTATACTTGCACTTTTTCTGATGGGAATTCAGCGCTTTTTTTACAAAGTTGCAGCAGAAAGAAAATATCCTACAAAATGGGTAACCTTTTCATTCATGACAACAGTCACGCTTTTAAGCGCCGTGGCATATTTATTTCAGCAACACAATGATCTGAACACTCGTTTCCTATTAGCCATAACTCTAATAAACAGCGTATCTTTTCTTGTTGCAACCGTATCTCATATTGAAGCGTTGAAATATATCCCGGCAAATATCGCATACAGTTTTATCAGATTAAATGTGGTGGTTGTAGTTGTTTTTTCAATTTTCTATTTCAAAGAACAGATATCTTTTTTTCAGGCCACAGGATTGCTTGTCGCCATTGCCGCCATAATCGTGCTGACAAAACAGATGGATGCAGATACCACAAAAGCGAAAACACGGCGGCAGGGGACAATATTTATCTTTCTGGCATTGGCAAGTGGGGCCACAGCAAGTATTTCATCAAAATTTGCGGCCATGCATACAGACAAGCTTGCCTTTATGGCCCTGTCATATTTCATTGGGATGATTGGTTCTCTGGGAATATCCAAGGCCTTGTCCTACAAAACAACCAGAAATAAACTGCCGGCCGCGCTGGGCCTTGGCTTGCTTATGGGCTTGTTTAACTTTGCCGGATATTATGCATATTTATATGCCCTGGAACGCGGCCCTCTATCCCTCATTTCAGCAATTGTTGGAATGCATTTTGTAATTGCTATTGTTCTTTCTACTGTTATTTATCATGAGAAAATAAAACCTGCTGTGCTCGTGGGGATACTTTTGACCGTAATATCAATTATTTTAATAAGAATTTGATTTTTAACCAGATAGATAATATAAAAGGGTATTGTTGCAAAAAATCTATCGATAAGTTATATAAAATTTTAAATCAATTTGAATGATTGCTTATTGCATCAGATCTATTTTATTGCCTCATATAATCCGGAGATTATTATAATGAAAGAAAAAAAATTGCTGGAACGAATTACATTTAATCCAAAAATTATGGTAGGTAAGCCTGTTGTTAAGGGAACTCGTCTTACAGTTGATTTTATTCTTAATCTCTTGGCACATGGGACCACAGAAAATGAGATTTTAAAAGAATACAAGGGCATAACAATTGAAGACATACATGCTTGTTTTCTTTTTGCCACTAAGTCCCTTAAGAACAC
>JAHIFE010000111.1 GCA_018901125.1 Pseudomonadota bacterium
AAACACCCAAACCGTCATGCCGGACTTGATCCGGTATCCAGAACCCAATGGAATTACTGGTTTCCGGCCTTCGCCGGAATGACAAAAGTGGAGTTTTCCAGCTTTTTACATGTCTATGAAATCTAAATGCGGTTACCCTGTAAGGCATCGATTAGCGACTTAATGTCTTAAACCTTTTATCTTGACGTTTAACACTCTTTTTTCTATATTTTCATGTAGTAAAGCAGTTTATAAAAAAATAAAAGGCCGGAAATTTAACAAAAGGAGTTTTTATGTATGATCTTATCATAGCAGGCGCAGGCCCTTCCGGACTTACCGCAGCAGTATATGCAGCAAGAAAACAACTTAAAACTCTTCTTGTCAGCAGGGATGTTGGTGGCCAGATGAACTGGACTATGGGCATAGAGAATTACATGGGTTACCAGTTTGTTGAGGGCCCTGAATTGATGTTGAAATTTGAACAGCAGGTCAAGCAGTTTCCAATTGATACGTTGATAGGCGAAGATGTTAACGCTGTCTTGAAAATAGACAACGGTTTTGAAATCCATACTGAAGACGGGGCAGTTAATCAAGGGCTGTCCATGATTATTTCAACAGGGAAAAAACCACGTCCTCTGAATGTGCCGGGAGAAAAAGAATTAATGGGACGAGGAGTAAGTTACTGCGCAACCTGTGACGGCCCCTTTTTCCGCAATCTCAAAGTGGCGGTTATCGGCGGCGGCAATTCTGCCCTTGAAGCAGCAGATGACCTGATGAAAACATCAGCACATATTTATCTGATATCTCTTACACCTCTAACAGCAGATCCGATACTGATAAACAGGGTCAAAGCATCCGACAAGGTTACTATACTGACTGAACATGAAACATTGGAAATCAAGGGCAAGGATTCAACCAAAGGGATTGTGCTCAGAAACATAAAAAGTAAAGAGATCAAAAATATTGATATTGAAGGAGTGTTTGTCGAAATAGGTCTTATACCAAACTCAGATATTGTAAAAGATATTGTTACTCTAAATAAATTTGGTGAAATAATGATAAACAATGCCAACGAAACCGGAGTGAAGGGTCTTTATGCGGCAGGGGATGTAACAAACGTACCGGAGAAACAGATTGTTGTAGCAGCCGGTGAAGGAGCAAAAGCAGCGCTCCAGGCGCATAAATATCTTCAATATCTTGCCAGGTAGCAAAAGCTTTGCATTATAATATGATAGGCATGCCTATTATGATATGCATGCCTATAAGGTGTCTGCTATATCTATTCTACTGCATACATATTCTTCTTATCACAGGTTTGAGTGAAACTGTGATAAGAAAAAAATATCTTAACAAAACATTTAAAAAAAATATGTGTATTATGGCTTGAATTAAAAGAAACTGAACAACTAAAGGGCGTCCTGCACTATCCTCTACTCTACCCAAATCTCCTCCCAATATTTCTTTGGTAAGCTTCTTTTCAAGATGATCCAGTTTTTGTTTTTAAATACTTCTTTGGAATCAACCGGTATGGTATTGGAAACAAATTGATTATTATTACTATGGGTATAGAAATATTTATACAAATAAGAAGAGTTTTAAATAATTTTTATACAATTGACAGATACAATTTGTTTAATGTATTTATATACTCAGTGAGTATTAAATATTCAAAATGAGTTTAAAAAAGGAATTAAATGGGTTTGATTTTTCACGGCAGTTTAATAATTAGGATTTTGAAACAACTAAAAAAAATAAAGGGAAGTGGGTTAACCTTGGCCGGTATCACTTCCCTTTATCTCGCATCGTTAAATGCTTACTATGCCCACGTGGTGAAACTGGTAAACACACCGGTTTTGGAAACCGGTACCGTGGCAGGTTTGTGGGTTCGAGTCCCACCGTGGGCACCATATGATTAAAATGTTACACATCCATTTTCTTCGTGTCAAGCTTTTTCATTAATAGACTCCATCCTCATCGGGAGGCAGCATGGCCAAAATAAATCCGACAGACTTATTAAAAGCGGAATCTGATCCTGATTTAAATCTTGGATATTGACAGTCCCATAATTCCCCGATATTGAAAGGAAACTATTTAATATATTTACATAGATCGGGCAATTTAAAACATTGTTGCTGGCAAAGGATAAAGCAAAAAGCAGTATTTGCACATAACTTGCTTTTCCTGTATAACCCGCAAATTCGCTTAAAAGGTAGTTTTTCTATAGAATTAATTGTTCGGTCCCAAAAGGAGTGGCAAGTTCGATGGCACCACGAGATCCTGAGAAAACAGCCCGGAACAGATTCATTAATGGCCTCACAGCTCAATTGAAAGATCTTCTTCCCGATGTTTTAGCGGAAACAGGATTAACATCCGAGTACTCTTTAAACGGTCTCTACGGGGGCAAACATGCTGACTACATTGATATAAAAAATGAAGTAATCACCTCTCCCGATCACTTCGTTGTCTTATACCTCGAAGGATTTAAGAAGAAAGCTGAAGCGTCAGGGTCTGCCGCTTCGCACCCCCAGAACCTTGAACTCTTGAGACGTTCTCCAAAACTTCAGGAATATCTTTTTCTGTTTCTAAAACGGACCTATTTAAGGAATATAGAGGCTCTCTCGAAAAAACGTCCAATTGTTGAGGAGGCTGCAGTATGGATTGGACAGAACAATGCTGATTACGGACTCCTCATTACACCACGTTTCAACCGTCGGACTAGTCAATGGGTGAATGATAAAAGCGAAATTCGTCACTTTGCCCCTCTCTATTGGTCTATTGGTCATGTCTTGGAGACCGGATTCGTCATCCCTGGCCGGAAAGAAAGAATGCTATTCAAGAGTGTAGATGAATACTTAAACTTCTTTTTGAATGTCGTTGTCAGAAACAGCGGATCAAGCTATGAGTATGAGCTTGCCAAGATCTACCGTGATTATGCCCTGTCCAGCCAAGAGCCCCACCGTGTCCCTCTCCTAATTCCAGAGTTTCGCTACGAAGGATTATCAGCCTCTCACAGATACCGCATAGACTTCACGATCATCGACCCTTACGAGTTAACAAAGATTGGGTTTGAGTTATCTCCTTGGTCAACCCATGGCTATCTCTCGAAGGTGAAGGGTCTGACCCAAGTTGAGATCAATAAGATGGCTAAGGACAACTTCGAGCGAGAAATGAAGAAGCATAAGGACTTCTTCAGGAAACATGGTGTTTTTGTTTTGATCTATACTGATACAGACTTAGCTGACTTGACCATAGTATTTGACGATATGAAACGGTACTTGGAACCTAAAAGCCGGGGAATACAGCTACGCTTTCATATCATCCAGGATATTCTAGGTCGTAGAACTTGACCGAACAACAGCTTCGAGATGGACGCGCAATAGGCCGCGTGCCCCTCAAGCTGGGCGTTATGTTTATAGATGCGATATTAAGGTTCGGTATAAAATTGTTTTTTTGAAAGAAGGTGTATAATTGTACATTTCCAAAATATTGATTGAGAATTTTAAGTGTTTTGAAGGCCGCTTCTCTTTAGCTCTAAATATGGGTTTAAATATTTTAGTAGGCGACAATGAAGCAGGAAAGTCATCTATTTTAGAAGCGATACATTTAGCTCTTTCGGGCTGGCTATATGGAAGGTATTTGAAGAATGAACTTACGCAATCACTTTTCAATAATCAAATAATCAACAGATATTTAAATAGCCTAAAATCTGATGATCCGTTACCACCGCCGCAGATATTAATCGAATTGTTTTTCGAAATTGAAGATGATTCTTTAAGAGCTTTATTTGAAGGAAATGGCAACAGTTTAAAGCAACCGGCATGTGGAATTCAATTTAAAATATCATTCAATGATAAGTATCAAGGCGAATATAGTATTCTGTTAGATAATGGGGACGAAATAAAATCACTACCGATAGAGTATTATGATTTTTCTTGGTCATCATTTGCTCGTGATGATAGAATTACACCAAAATCAATTCCTTTTAAGTCTGCTCTAATTGATTCATCAAGTATTCGCTATCAAACGGGCTCCGACATCTATATTTCACGAATTATCCGTGATTTTCTTTCCGATCAACATAAAGTTCAAATTTCCCAAGCACACAGAAAATTGAGGGACTTATTTGCAAAAGAGGACGCTATTATTAGTGTCAATAAAGAATTACAGCAGAAGGGAATATCTGACAAAAAGATTGAATTATCGATTGATTTATCAACAAAATCTGCATGGGAAACAAGCCTTATAACATATTTAGATGATATACCGTTCAGCTTTATTGGGAAAGGTGAGCAATGTATGGTAAAAACAAAACTCGCTTTGAGTCATAAAAAATCTCAAGAGGCGAATATATTGCTGATGGAGGAACCGGAGAATCATTTATCGCATTCGAAATTAAATAGGCTAATTAAACATATTAAAAATAGTCACGAGAAAAAACAAATTGTTATCTCAACGCATAGTAGCTTTGTTGCTAATAAGCTTGGCTTAAAAAACCTTATCCTCCTAAATTACGATGAGCATACGAAAAAAAGATATGAATTAAAAATCACGGAATTGAATGAGGGCACTCAGAAATATTTTGAAAAACTTCCAGGTTATGACACATTAAGACTGCTTCTTTGTAAGAAGGCTATTTTAGTAGAAGGCGACTCTGATGAACTTATAGTACAAAAAGCGTACATGAGTCAAAATAGTGGAAAGGTTCCGATTGAAGATGAAATTGATGTAATTTCCGTCAGAAGCCTGGCCTTTAAAAGATTTTTAGATATTGCTCTAAAAATCAAAAAACCAGTCGTTGTTGTGACGGATAATGATGGTGACTTCAAAAATAAAGTAACCAAAAAGTACGAAAACTATAAGGATATTTCGACAATAAAAATATGCGCTGATTCTAATAATGATCTACCAACCTTAGAGCCTCAAATTGTAGAAGCAAATAATAGTCAGTTAAAAATATTAAGAAAAATTTTGAATCTTGATGAGGACACATTTAAAGATAAAAATTCAATCATTAAATATATGGAAAACAATAAGACAGATTGCGCTCTAAAAATATTCGAATCAGACAAAAACATAACCTACCCTCAATATATCTTAGATGCAATTAGATGGGAATATGAGCAAAAATAAATTAATGATTGCAGCCGCTGGTTCTGGCAAAACAACCTTTTTGGTTAAGGATGCATTAAGTATAATAGATAAAAATGTTTTAATCACGACATATACCGAAGCAAATGAAGAAGAAATAAAGAAAAAAATAATTAAAGAGCATGGAGGGTGTATTCCAAAAAATATCACCATTCAAACTTGGTTTTCTTTCTTACTCCAACACGGAGTTAGGCCATATCAAAGTTCTATGAAGGATGAGCTACATACGAAGAAGGTTGGCTTTTATCTTACAGAAAGACAATCTGGATTTCGGTATAACGATAAAAACAATAAACCTATTTTTTGGGGAGAAAAGGACTTTTACAAATATTATTTTACCAAAGATTACAAAATCTACTCAGATAAGATTTCAAAATTTATTATCGAATGCAATAGTAAGTCAAAAGGAGAATTAATTGGTAGGATAGCAAGAATATTTCCATTCGTTTTTGTAGATGAGGTGCAAGATTTGGCTGGATGGGATTTAGAAATACTGAAATTGATTTTCGATTCGCCAGCCCATGTCTCTTTAGTTGGCGACCCACGACAGGTTACATATTTAACACATCATCCAAGAAAATATGCAAATTACAAGGACGGAAAAATTGAAGCGTTTATTACTGAAAAATGCGAAAATGGCATTTGTTATATAGATACAAATATTCTTAATAAATCCCATCGAAACAATGAAGATATCTGCAAATTCTCATCAGCCTTATTCCCGGATTTCCCACCTTGTAAGCCTTGTATGTGCGAAATGTGCAGAAGTTATGGTGTTAGGCATGAAGGTGTGTTTTTAATAAAAGAAAAAGATGTCAAATCATATTGCAGAAAATATTCCCCAACTATTCTTAGGTACAATAAAGCAATCCATCCCGAATGGAATTATGGAAAGTGTAAAGGCTTAACATTTGATGATATCTTAATTTATCCAACAGACAAAATCAGGACATATCTTATAAATGGCGATATTTCAAAAATTAGTTCAATAAAGGCGAAATTCTACGTTGCTTTAACAAGAGCAAGATATAGCATTGGGATTGTTTTCGACTATGATGACAATACTGAATATATTGAAGGTTTAAAGAAGTGCAAAGAGCAGAAAACAACATAACCTTTGCGTTTTAGACAAGGACTTTTCCGCCTGTGATGCATGGCTATGTGTATAAAAGCAATGGGGTTAATGAGAATGAGATTTGCAATTGTTGATGGGGAAAAAGTAGAGGCCATACCAAAAGCTAAGGGAATCTGTCCACACTGCGAATCTGAAATGATAGCTAAATGTGGCCGAGTAAAGGTTTGGCATTGGGCTCATAAAGGAAATCCACCTTGTGATCCATGGTGGGAATCGGAAACAGAATGGCATAGAGAATGGAAAAACCAATTCCCGATAGAATGGCAAGAAGTTTCTCATATCGACCCAGGTACTGGAGAGCAACACATTGCTGATGTTAAAAATCCCTTTGGTCTTGTTATTGAATTTCAGCATTCAATCTTGAATCCAGAAGAACGTATATCAAGGGAAGAGTTCTATAAGGAAATGGTGTGGGTTGTTGATGGAAAAAAAGGAGACCTTGATGAAAGCTATTTCAATATGGGGTTAAGTGGTCCAATTCAAAAAAGCCCTCTCGCCTATCAAGTTGAATGGTGGGGGCGAAGTAGGCTTTTGCATAATTGGGCTGAATCAAAAGCAAAAGTTTACATTGATTTTGGTAAAGACGTTCTATGGAGACTGGTCCTATTTGATCAAACAAAGAAAATTGGCGTGGTGGGACCGTTGCCAAGGTCTGCATTTATAGACGATTGCCATAAAGGGAAAGAAATCAGTGTTTCTGAGCTTCCAGAGGAAGAAACTGAAAAAGGGGATATTGGGAACACCCTTTATATTTAAAGTTCATAAGCATTATTTTAATTATTTTTGCGTGTTACCATTGAATCCTGTTTTGATAATTTTTTATCTTTGGGAGATGGCCCAATCACAAGTTGAGTCATTGCCCCTTTGGCCCCTTTGCTGACTGGTAATGTGATGTCCTGTTTGTCCAGTTTATGTCCAGTTTCCATTTGAGTGTTATTCATGTCCTGTTTACGAGTCAAAACATAGTGGGCGTTTCGGCCAGTTACTTCTATTTTACGCAGGACTCCCTTTAAAACCAGATCTTCTAGATCACGGGAAGCCGTGTGGATGATTGTTTCTGTTATGGCGGTAATTCCTGTGGGCAGCCGCATTGACAATGGCTTCAGTGATAACCGGGCGGGGAATTTCAAACTTTACCGGCGCCTGTACATCCGTTTGCTTGTCAAACGCTATCAATAACAGACGTTTTCTCACCCGATGATTTCTGAGATATCCATATGAAAGATGAAAGTATCATCTCAATTGAAAACCTATGATAAGTCTGTAATATGGATGCTTTCTCAACATACATTGACCAATTTTACTTCTTTGGTTCTTCTGAAAGCGCTCATTGCCTTCTGCTTGGCCATACTCTCTGAATACCAAAAGTTGAACTTAAAGGCCTTATCACCGTCTTTTATCCCGACGCTTTCTCTTACGCCTTTATCCTTGAGCCTTTGCCTCCTTATGTTCGGGCAGACAGCATTAGATATCAAGCTTAATTATCTCAGGAATAAGACCTTTTGAATTCACAACAACTTTTGCAATAGTAACAGGTAGATTCGATCTGCGCGGGCCCGCGCTTCCGGGATTGAGGTAGAATATGGAATTCTGCTGTTTAATTTCAGCTCTGTGCGTATGTCCGAAAATTACCATTTCAAAACTTGCAGCAGCAGGCTCAAGATCAAGGCCATCAATCTCATGCAATATATAAAATAAATGGCCGCAAAATTCGACAACTTCTGTAAGTGGAAGTTTTTCGGTCCAGTTCCCTCTGTCTGTATTTCCCTTTACAGCATGTACCGGAGCTATCCTGCCAAGCTCATAAAGTACTTGCGGATCTCCAACATCACCTGCATGAAAAATTATATCACAATCAGCTATGGCTGATACAACCTCAGGTCTTAAAAGACCATGAGTATCGGATAAAACTGCTATTTTACAAAGCATATAATAATTTAAAACGCCTTCTTATAATTTAACATATCAATCATCGCCGATTCTAAGAACCTTTGCTCCGCGAATTTTTCCTGCCTTAAGCTCGCCTAATGCCTTATTTGCATCTTCCAGCAAAAATTCCTGGAAATCGGCTTTAACCGGAATTAATGCAGCCAATTGTAAAAACTCGCTGATGTCTGCCCGACTCACGTTTGCAACGCTTTTTATCTCTTTTTCCATCCATAGATGTAAAGGATAATCCAGGCGCAAAAGGCTTTCTTTATCAGTCTCTTCTTTTCGTATAGCGTTTATTACCAGTCTTCCACCCGGCTTTAAACATTTGAGGGATTCAACAACCGGTCCCCATGCCGGTGTAGTATCAATTATTGATTCAAGTTGTTGCAAAGGTTCTTCACCAATATCTCCACTCCAGTATGCGCCTAAATCTTTGGCGAATTTTCGCTCTTTATCGCTTCTGGCAAAAACAAAAATAGATGATTGGGGAAAAAGGTGTTTAGCCATTTTCAGCACAAGATGAGCAGAAGCTCCAAATCCTGTAAGCCCTAAGCTTTGACCATTTTTAAGCCCGCTTAATTTAAGTGAACGATACCCTATTGCTCCGGCACACAAAAGCGGAGCAGCCTCCGAATATGAAAAAATATCAGGAATAGCAAAAGCAGCACTTTCCGGCACAACCATATACTGGGCGTATCCTCCGTTGAAATCTCTGCCGGTTGCCTTAAATTCAGGGCAAAGATTATCATTGCCTTTGCTGCAAAAACTGCATTTACCGCAACTTGAGTATATCCAGCCTACCCCTACCCTGTCTCCTGTTTTAAATTTTTTTGTTCTGCCGCCGGTTTTTTCTACCCTGCCTGTTACCTGATGTCCAATTATAATTGGAAGTTTTGGAGGCGGAGTTCTTCCTTCAATTTCATCCAGCTCGGTATGACAGACTCCGCAAGCCATGACTTTTACAAGCAGCTCAGAATTTAAAGGCTTGGGAATGGGAACATCTATAAGCTCAAGGCGGTTTTCATCCGCTTTAAGTTCGCCAAGCTTTCTGAGTATCATAGCCTTCATTTTATACTTCATTTATTGTACTCTCACTACCACTCTTCAAATATTTACAACTACTCACATTCGCTGTTTTTCAACAAATATTCTGCTGCTCGTTTGCGCCGCTTTACCACAAGACAGGATGTTATTCAATTTTCTCTGCTGGTTGTCGGTCTGTACCGCATCTCCAGCATGATGTAAATTGAGGTTCCATTATTTCACCGCATTTTATGCATTTCCAGGGCAAACCCATAGCTTCGGGCGGACCCTGGCCTTTTTCATAACGACTGATAAAGTCAATAGCTCTTTCCAATTGGCTATCTTCTAAAATCCAGACAGACGGCAAAGTTTCTTCTGTTATCGGAACCCCTCCCAAGGTGCCAAAGAGCGCTGCTCCACGAACCTCGGATGCAATTCCTTCTGTTTCCAGAAAACTTTTTACCATGTATGCTTCTGTCGGGTGTTTTGCAATATAAACTCGTTTCATAATAAATTTATTAAAAAATTGATAAGTTAATATTTTGCAATATTATTAATATTATAGCACAATACCCATTTAATTTAAGACAATAAAAATATCAACAAACACTTCTTCATTTTAGGCGGCAGATCCGCTAATATATCAGAACAGCAAACAAGGTACATCGATTTTCGCTATTCGCGAAATGTTGCCGATTTATCCGATTCTTTGTTTTCAGGCCGCCGTATATCTAACTTATTCATTCTCGCTCTTAAAGTGCTTGGATGTAAACCCAGGATTGCGGCAGCCCCGTCCTTTCCATTAATACGCCATTTTGTATATGAAAGTGTGTTAAGAATTTGCATTCGATCAACTTCTTCCAGTGTTTTTATGTTCGATGTTGAGAAAAGGTGAGTAGCCTCCGGTTTTTCCACAAGTTGCAATATATGCCCCTGGCACAAGATAACAGACCTTTCAATAACGCTTTCCATCTCACGAATATTACCTGGCCATGTATAATCTTGCAATATCTTCATTGTCTCCTTAGAAATCGACGAAATTTTTTTCCCATATTCTATTGCATACCGTTTAACAAAAGCCATTATTAACAGAGGTATATCTTCTTTACGTTCACGCAAAGGAGGAACAGTAATAGGAAAGACGTTCAGGCGGTAATAAAGATCCTGCCTGAATCGGCCATTACGAACCTCTTCTTCAAGATTACGGTTTGTTGTTGCCACGATACGTACATCTGCTTGTATGGTTTTGGAAGATCCCAGACGTTCAAATTTGCCATGCTGGATTGCCCGAAGCAGTTTTGCCTGCATATCAAGCGGAAGTTCTCCTATCTCATCAAGGCATAAGGTAGAACCGTTAGCGATCTCAAACCGGCCGATTTGCTTCGTGTCGGCTCCGGTAAAGGCCCCTTTTTCTCTGCCGAATAATTCACTCTCTATAAGATTAGATGGCAGAGCAGCACAATTTACTACTATTATCGAACGATCTTTGCGGGAACTCATATTATGAATGGCATTTGAAATCAGTTCTTTTCCCGTACCGGTTTCACCAAGAACAAGAACAGTCATATCTGTTGGAGCAACCTGCTCCACCTGATAGAGCACACGTTTGATGCTGTCACTTTCGCCGATTATATCGGCAAACTGAAATTTTGTTTTTATCTCCCGGCGAAGATAAATATTTTCAGCTTCTATCTGCTCTTTCAATTTATTTATTTCGGAAAGCGCAGTGCGAAGGGATTTATCTGCCTTACGGTGCTCTTCTATTTCATGTTCAAGCCGCTTGTTCGAAATAAGGAGTTCGGAAGTGCGCTCCTTAACCCGTAGCTCAAGCTCATTGTTAGCTTTTTGTATAGCTTGCGACATAAGTTTTCGTTCGGTGATATCGGAAAACATAATCGCAAATTGCCCTTTTTGGGGGCTTATAATCCATGCTTCAAAATATTTTCCCAATTCTTTTGAATAATTTTCATAAAGAACCGGAGCACTCGTAGCAGCAACTTTCCCATATGTATCAAGCCAATACTGTTCTAACTTCGGCATTACTTGTTTAATAGTTTTTCCAATAATGTTCTCGGGCTTAATTCCGGTTAGCATTGTAAATGCCGGGTTTACAGAAATGATACGATAATCTGCCGGTTTACCTGATTCATCAAGAATAATTTCATGAAGCGCAAACCCCTGGGTAATGTTTTCAAACAGTAATCGATATTTCTCCTCACTCTCTCTCAGCTCTTTGTCTGCCTGTCTGCGCTCTATCTCACCCGAAGCACGAATGGCAACCAATTTTAAGAGCGATTCAGCAAGCTTGGTATCTGCAAGCGGCCTGCGCCCAATAACAGCAATCAAACCGATGGGTTTCCCATCAGCACTCCAGAGAGTTGTCCTGACATAGCTCTCGGCCTTTATTTCCTGAAGTAATTTATCATGCGGAAACAAAAAACGTACTTTTTTTTGAAAACAGCATATTGTCTTGCCAACCACATCACCACATGGTGTGTTATTAATCAAATATGATACGTTATCATCATATTTGCCATCGGAATATACGGCTACTGTATGAGCTGACAGGCCGTCTTCCGACAGACGGTTTATATAAACATAATCCATTGCCAGTGTTTCTGACAGATAGCGTGCCAAAGATTTGAAAAAATCTTCGCCTGTTGCCGGCAAGCCGCACTGCAGCAGAAACATCTGGGCATTTTCGATTTGCTTGCGTTCGGTAATATCCTGCACAATGCCTACCGACCGGATTGCCTGTCCGGAGTGATCATAATCGGTTCGGCATATTTCGCTTAGCCATTTGATTCGTCCGTCTTTCATCAGCAGACGGTGTTCTATTCCATACCGTGATTTGTTTTTAACTGATTCAATATAAGCCTGATTTACATATTCCCTGTCATCAGGATGGACAGCGTTCAGGAATGTTTTGTAGGATGCCCCAAATTTCCTTGAATCTATTTCAAAGATCTCAAAAACAGTGTCCGACCACTCAAGGTGGTTGTTTAAAAGGTTGTGTTCCCATCTGCCTAAACGGGCAATGCTTTGGGCCTCTTTCAGATTTAAGGCATATTCCCGAAGAGCATCTTCAGCCTTCTTGTGCTCGGTAATATCGAATCCGTATACATTGATATAATCAGTATTCTGTATAGGTGCAAATGTCAGGGAAAATACACGCTCCTCACACTCAATCACAGCATATTTAATTAATTTTGAACCGGAAACATCCATGCTTAATTTACGCCAGTAATGAGGTAAAGGCTCTCCTGCCTTACATTTCCACAGATCCATCAATGGTTTGGCAGAATTATTCGCATACAACACAATGCCATAATTTGTAATCCTAAGAACAGGATTGGGATTTTCGACAGGAAACTCAGAGAGGTTATTATTTTTTTTGGCCGCACTATTGCGCTTGGCAACCTCTTTTTCTAATTTTTTAACCTTTTGCTCTAGTTGTATATATGTTGGTTTTTCAGACATTTTTATTATATTTTCTTAGGAAATAGCATATAGATAAATTTACAAGAACAGCTTCGGAGGAATATATATTTAATTTATTTGAGATTCTTCAATTCTGCAAAATCGATTCCTGCCGGACTTTGATATACTCTAAGATCAAATTCAGGAACTATTGCAAGTATATGATCAAAAATATCGGATTGAATCCCTTCGTAGTTAGCCCAGGCCTTGTCTTTACAAAATACATATATTTGAATGGGCAATCCATATTTTGCAGGAGCCATCTGCCGGACAATAAAAGTCATTTCCTGATTAATCATAGGATGGTTTTTTAAATATGCAACTACATAAGCACGAAAGGTTCCGATATTTGTGAGTTGCCTTTTGTTTGCGGTGCCGGAATCCTCAAGATTATGCAATTTATTATATTCCGCTAACTCTTTCTTTTTATGCTCCATATATTCTGCAATATATCTTATTTTGGAAAATCGCTCCACCATTTCATCTGTGCAGAATTTTATAGTATTTATATCTATACAAACCTCTCTTTTAATTCTACGCCCGCCTGATAACTGCATTCCGCGCCAGTTTATAAATGATTCGCTGATAAGAGCATAGGTAGGAATTGTGGTTACCGTTTTATCCCAGTTTTGTATTTTTACGGTTGTTAGTGCAACATCCATAACTTCTCCATCAGCACCGTATTTAGGCATTTCAATCCAGTCCCCGTTCGCCAGCATTTTGTTGGCAGAAAGTTGTATCCCTGCCACAAAACCCAAGATTACATCTTTAAAGACCAAAAGAAGGATAGCCATAAACGCGCCCATACCACTTATGAAGTAAATAGGTGTTTTACTGAATACTATTGAAATAATTAAAATAACAGCTATGAAATAAACAACGATTTTTAAACTCTGGATAAAACTTTTAATTGGAACTTCTTTAGAAACTTCCTTGGCGCTATATATATCAAGGATGGAATTTAAAAATGAATTAAGAACCAAAATGCTTATAATAATCATATATATATACACAGCATTTATGGATATGGATATAATTCGATCATTGCCTTCCAGGGCAAGAGGCAACATAAAATAGAGCACAGCGGCAGGAGCAAAATGAGAAAGCTTTTCAAATACTTTACGCTCAAAAAAAATGTCATCCCACTTGCTTTTGGTTTGAGCAATTATTCGGGCTATAACAGTTATAATAATCCGTTTAGCAATAAAATTTGCAATTATGCTGAAAATGATTGCAAGAACTATTAAAATACTTCTTGTTAATAAACCGGCGTTTTCAAGATTTACACCATGAGAGACCAATAATTCATTAATAAATTCCGTCATAATAAACCTATTAGATTAAAGTTAAGTGGTTTTAATTTTGAACATCTGATCTTGGTAATATCGGTATAGTTAACACCTATTAAAATAAATACAACCATATATGTCAAGGCCACTATGCAAGAATGTTCAACCCCCGGCTAATCCGGTTGCCTATTTCTGCTTCACACAAGGATGTTCGCCAACATGGCATGTTATACTGAAAGTAAAAATATATTATTGCATAAATTCGCTTAATAGATTATATACCATCCTGATTTAATTTGATAAAGCAACATCAAGTCTTACGTAACTAAAGAGGAACAATCAGTAGGAATCAATGCATGGGAAGTTGATAAGTATATTGGAGATAGAAAAGAGATTAATACAGCGGTAGTTGAATTATGAAATTTAAAATAAAAAATAGAACGTTTGTTGTAATAATTTTTATTTTTTTTATAATTATTAACCAGGCGAATAAATACTCGACTATAAGGTAGGAATATGTTATAAAAAGAGCCATGAAAAACAATGACGCTCGCAAAAAAAGTACCGATGTCCAGCAAGAGATTCGCTATCAAGTTATTCGCCTAAAAGAGCAGGG
>JAHIFE010000112.1 GCA_018901125.1 Pseudomonadota bacterium
AACACCCAAACCGTCATGCCGGACTTGATCCGGTATCCAGAACCCAATGGAATTACTGGTTTCCGGCCTTCGCCGGAATGACAAAAGTGGAGTTTTCCAGCTTTTTACATGTCTATGAAATCTAAATGCGGTTACCCTGGTATCCCGGCAGAGCCGGGAGTTTACCCGTGATAATTAAAAACACATAGTTTTGGATGAATTCAATAGAAAATATAAAAAGGTTTGACAGAGATATTTATAAAACTGTAAACTGCGGAAAAGATAAAATTGATTTTCTTAATTTACACTTCACTCTGTAAATAGTGAGTTCTCATAAAGAGTTTATTATCATTATTTGAAATGACTTTTTATCCATTTTATATTGTTAGATAAAAGGAGATTATCCCATGCCTTTCAAGATTAAACCAGCTTCTTATTTTGTATTGATTATTTTATTTATTTTTATGCAAAATAGTTTGGCTGTGGCTCAGCCTGTTAACGTAGAAGCTTCTGCAGAGAATGAGCATGCAGTTGGAAATGAAACCGGTTCTGAAGTTGTCGATAAAGAAGTTGTTAAAAAGCTTAATAAAATGACTCCTGAAGAAATTGCCGTTCTCGACAAAAAACTCGCTGATGCTCTTGTCCTTTACTATGACAGAGATTTTGCCCGGGCGCTTCCGATTTTTAAGGAAATTGCAAGCAAGGCTGAGACAATGGATGTTATGTTCTGGATTGGCACAAGCGCAATGAGAACCGGCGAAAGCGATCTTGCGGTTAAAAAATTCAAACAAATGCTTTCGATAGATCCGAAATTAAACAGGGTAAGACTTGAGCTTGCCGCAACATATTTTAAAACTGGAAATTTAGATGAGGCCCGCAAAGAACTCGATATTGTGAGAGCTGCGTCTCCTCCTAAAGCAGTTCTTGATAATATATCAAAAATGTTGGCCGCGATTGATGAAAAAAATAAAAAAATATTCTGGAATCTAAGGGTTGCAGAAGGCTTCATGTGGGATGACAATATAAATTCAGGCCCCGATCTGGATACGTATCAGGTTTTTGGTGGATTTCTTACCCCGAATAAGCTGACAGCCAAGCTGAGTGATGAAGCTTTTATAACGAGCGTTGCAGGAAATCTTCTTGTTGATATGGGAGAAGCAAAAGGGCTTATGTGGAATACTTCACTCTCTTTTTATAACAAAGCGCATCTTGATTATAGCCAGTTTGATTTCCTTTCAATTGATGTAAATACCGGTCCATGGTGGGTAAAACAAAAAGATATTTTAAAACTTCCTGTAGGTTATACAGAAAGAGAATACGGGAGTGACCGCCTTTCATATGCTTTTCATATTGATCCGGAATTTGAGCATCATTTTAACCAGTATTTCAGTTTAAAAACACTTTTTTCTTACACTACAGAGAATTTTTATTTTACCAGCAGGTCGGGACTGGATAATGAGAGATACCGTTTTGAACTTGCTCCGTCTTTTTATCTTGATAACCGAAAGCATGTTTTTTCTCTAACAACCGGGTATGATTATATGGATGCTGATGATGATCGATATACATATGATGGACCATACTTGGGGTTGTCTTATTT
Organism: Pseudomonadota bacterium; assembly: GCA_018901125.1. Classification (GTDB taxonomy): domain Bacteria; phylum Desulfobacterota; class Desulfobacteria; order Desulfobacterales; family RPRI01; genus RPRI01. The sequence continues at coordinate 1,580 of JAHIFE010000112.1, forward strand.
TACGAGGTTTCCCACCAATACCGAACTTTTTGTGCAGTATATGTGGACAAAGAAAGACTTTGATGACAAACCTCTTCTCTATATCAAGGGCAGGCAAGATGAGCGTGATGGCATAACCGCCATAGTGAGCCAGGGATTTTTAAAATATTTTTATACCTCATTTGCTTTTACTTACACTGATAACAATTCCAATGCAGATATCTATGATTATGATCGCACAACTTATACTTTAAGTTTAGGCTGCCGTTTTTAATCAGGGAGGAATTTATGAAGAGACACTTAATATTTTTATTGTTTACGGTTTTAATTTTGCCGGGATGGGCTTGTTTATCGTTTGCCGATAACAAAACTGATACCAATATTGTCCGTGGTAAATCAGTATCAGAAAGCCTTCTTCCTGATGAGCTTAAATCTATAAAAGTTGAAGATTATTTTATTAAATCAAATGAATTGCCCGCAGGAACGATTCAAAAAGCCTCCGGTCATGTTGTAGTAGTACATAAGGATACAAACAAAGCTTATTATGCAATAAACGGGGATACAGTTTATCAGCAGGATGTTTTTTATACCCTTAAAGATTCCAGATGCCGTATCAGGTTTAATACGGAAGATGTTATAATAATGGGTGAAAACGGTAAGATTATAGTTGAAGAGGTAACAGAAGATAATGTCTCCAAAAGCAAAAAATCTGTCATGAGCATGCTTAGGGGCAAAGCCATGTTCTATGTGGTTCGTCTGTTTAAATATAAAAGCATTTTAGCTTCTGTGAAAACTCCCACTGCTGTAATGGGTGTAAGGGGAACCAAGTTTGGCGTTGAAGTAAGAAAAGCCGGTGAAAAAATAGCTGACCTTTCAGACGAAAGCTTGATATATCTTGCTGAAAATGGCTCGGGAAATTTTGAAACTATCATTTACGGTTTTGACGGTACTGTTGATGTAACTTCCGTTGCTGATGGCAGTACAAACAGTGTCGGAGCCGGCGAAAATCTATTTATTGATAATCTTGGGGCAGGTAATGTTGAACCTACAGATCCAAATATTGCAAATCAGTTTATTCAACAGACCGAAGGAGGCGGATTTATTCTTTCCGGAATTCCAGGTTCAATTGAAGAAGTTGCCGGAGATAACATTATTATCAACACTGATAGTTCCGATAGTTATATGGATAATGTTTCCCAGACTCTAACCGGTTTGACGATTGACGAATCCGCTCGACCTGTAAATAAATTTGGTTATTTTACTTCAATGTTAACAATGGTTGAGCAAAATAATAATTATACAGGCACCTATATAAGTACATCCATGCAAAATCTGGATCATCATGGTGCAGTGGCCACTGATATCGTCTATGAAAACGGTGACATGAAACTGGATGCTTCAGGAGGATTGATTAACGCCAAATTAACCGATCTGCAAGTTAATGAAGATACAATTTCCGGCAATTATCCTGTCAGCTTTTCAGAACTCGGACATAATGTATATTTGGAATGGGGATACTGGACTCAGACCGCACCTATGAACGTCAATAGTTACAGTTACGTTGTTGACAATCGGGGATACTACATAGTTGGAGATCCAACCTTGGCTAATGATATGGCTATCTTGCATAATCTTGGAGGCTGGTGGTCATATACCGGGGGCGCAGAGGGAACCTTTTGGACAAATACCGGTGGCGATAGCATGACTGGTTCTTTTGATGCCAAGGTAAATTTTATGGAAAATGATATTTCAGAATATAATCTTTCTGTTACGGGAGGCGGACACAGCGCAAGCGTAACAGATGCAAGCGGCGTTTTAACAAACGAATCACCTAACTTTAGTCTTAGCGGCGGTAACTCAGCAATAGATGGTCAACAGGCAACTTTTTCTGCTTACGGGTCTTTTTATGGACCTGCGGCACAGGGCATTGGAGGAGCATGGAGCATCAATCCTGTTTCAACAGGAGGGCATGCCACCGGCATATTCCACGGAAGCAACCAGGGTCCAACCGCTGCTCCATGATAGGTTTTAAGAGTTGGAAACAGAATTTATTCTATTTCAGCAGCCGGGATATATAACCAAAGCTGATAATTTTGCAGGGGAATTTATTTTGATTTAAGTGTATATGTTCCGTTCCAGCCGTTACCCGGAGGATTTGTTTTATATTCATTGCAGCGGGCCAGCATTGTTTTGCTTGGCCCGTCGCTTATTGTTATATCAAGAGCTGATATGAAGTGTGATATCGCCTGATCCCAGTTTGTCTTCCTGTATGCTGCAAGCCCTTTCGCATAATAGTCAAAAGTCTTACGCATTCTGTCATCTACGTCTTTGGAATACCCGACAAGCTCGTAAATGGTTACCGGCTCATTTTTTCCTACCACACTTACCGAATCTATTTCGCGTATTGCAATATCACTTCCAAGAGCCGTTGCCGTGGTATCGCTTATTAATGAATATATTCCATAAATTTTATTAACGCTTTCAAGCCTTGAGGCGATATTAACGGTATCTCCCATCATTGTATAGTTCTTTCTGGTTTTTGATCCCATGTTGCCTACAACGGCAGGACCACTGCAAATACCTGCGCGCATTTTAAGAGTCGCTTTATTCTCCTGTTTCCATTTTGTTCTGAGATCAACCAATTTTTTCTGCATTTTAATACAGGCCATGCAAGCTACTTCAGCGTGATTGGGTAAATTATTCGGAGCTCCAAAAAAAGCTACTATCGCATCGCCTACGTATTTGTCCACAGTTCCTTCATATTCAACAATAATATCACTCATTTCACTAAGAAATTCATTTAATAATTCGACAAGTTCTTTAGGAGAAAGAGATTCGGATATAGTTGTAAATCCCTGGATATCTGAAAAAAATGCAGTAATTTCCCGTTCCTGTCCGCCAAGATCAAGCTTTTCAGGAAATTCTATCAGCTGTTTTACTACTGAAGGGGCAAGGTAGGTGGAAAAAGCGTCTCTGATAAATTTTTTCTGTTTCGATTCCGCAAAATATTTATATAATGTTATGCTGACATAGACAATAAGCATGGCAGAAAGCGGGTATACAATGTTTAATATCCATCCTTTTTCTGAAAAAAGAAACTGGCATAAAACAATATATCCGGCAAACAATAACGATAATACGCCAACACTTGTTAAAGCGCTGGTTCTCGGCATCACTAATCCAAGCATAAGACCTGCAATAATTATAGCTAATATATCAAAGATGGTAGCCCATCCCGGTTGGCACATGAAATTTTTTGATAAAATGCTGTCAACAATATTTGCATGAATCTCAAGACCGGGAAAAACACTGGAAAATGGAGTTACTCTTTGATCGTAAATCCCTACTGCTGTCACACCTACAAGCACAATCTTGTCTTTTATAAGATTCAGATCTGCTTTCCCTTTTAATATGTCTGTAACCGAAATATGCTGAAAGGTTTTGGATGGCCCCCTGTAATTAATTAAAATACGTCCGATTTCATCGGTCGGTATTACGAGTTTTCCTATAACAATTTCTTCAACACCATTTTCATATATTTTAAGAGAAAGCGGTTTTTCATGAAAAGCTCCTACAGCTACAAGGGAAAGAGGAGCATACAGAGTTTCTTTGCATTTCAAAACAGCAGGAAGCCTTCTAACTACCCCATCTTCATCCGGAAACATATTAAAATAACCTGAATAGTTAGTTGCATCTGAAATTTCCTTAATATTTGATTGTGGAAACGCCGTTTCTATCAGCGGTGCTTTCTGTGCAGATTTTGATAAATATCGTATAGAATTATATTCGGAATTCTGCACATTAGACTGATGCATTTCTATCTCTTTTCCATCAAGATGTCCGGCAGTAGAATTATCAGTCTCGAAAAAATATCCGAGCACAACTTTTGCTTTAGAATCATGAATTGCGGTGGCAAGCAGCCTGTCGCTGTCTGTTTGAAATTTCAGATCTTCAAGGTATGCTGATAATGAAGGATTTAGCTGGTTGAATGTTTTAATTTTATTTTGAATACTTTCTATTGTTTTTACAGTAATTTTTTCATCGGCTTCAAGAAACCCAATATCAAATGCGATTACTTTTGCACCTGCATTTGAAAGTTTATTAACAAGGTCTGCCATTTTTGACCTTGGCCAGATCCATATTCCTTCATCTTTTATGCTTTTTTCATCAACAACCGCAAGAACAACATTTGAAGATGTAGCAACGGTTCCTCTTGATTCAAATCGCAAATCTATAGTCTTTAATTCCATGAGATCAAGAAAATGGATGCCATGAACATAAGAGATTGTTACGATAATAATAACAAGTAAAGAAATTATGACAGGATTTAGCTTTATTTTATTCATAGGAGCCACTTTCAAAACGTTTCAGTTTAGTAAAGCCAACGCTGAGATCGGCCAAAATGGGACGTTTTGCAATTGGCTCTAATGTTTATATTATTTCCGGCAGCTTCGAATAGCTGAAAGATGATATTGTACCTTGTACTATATGTCAATATTGATGGAATATAAAAAGAAAAATCATACCGGATACTTTTTCCTGCACCTGATTTCATCTTACCTTCAAGTCCTCATCCACCAACCATTTACAAATATTAATCTCGGTTGTAACAGAAAAAGCCTACTTTAAGTTTTCAGACACACCTTTTTTTTTCTTCAAGGTTTATATTACAGACTTATCACAGGTTTTAGTAGTAGATGCTATTCTTACCTTTATTAAACAAATATAATATGTTAATACGTCTTCCAATCTGTTACAATTTATGATTTCTCTTGTTTCTTGCACCTTTTCCTAAGTGAGCTATCTCCTACTTTCTATAGAACTTATTTGATTTCATATAAAAAACCCTGTAAAGAACAGTTTATTCAAAGAATACGCTTTTTCAATACGGGCATTAAATATATACCCCAGGAAGTAAAGGATAATTATGCCACGACTGACTGAACAGGAACAACAGGAGATCATCCGCTTTATCGAAGCTGACAAACCGTTGCCGGAAAAGTATCGCTTTTTGCTGTTTGAGGATAAGCGGGAGGTGGAACTGGTCTGGAACGGTAAAACAAGTGAAGTATGCAATATTGTACTTCCGTTTCAGGTCATAGAGCAGGTGGATGAGCCGCGGGCAGACAAACCGGAAGATACCAGCCTGCAATATGAATTATTTGATACCCGTGGCCGTCAGATGAAAGGCTGGACAAATAAGCTGATATGGGGCGACAACAAGCTTATACTTTCATCGCTGAAGAACGGGCCGTTGCGCGAGGAAATTGAAAAGCAAGGTGGCCTAAAGCTTATCTACATTGACCCACCTTTTGATGTGGGCGCAGATTTTTCCATGGACATCGAAATTCCTTCTTCTTTCCCCCCTGAGAAGGGGGGACAAAGGGGGGTTGAAACCTTCACCAAGAAACCCAATATCCTCGAAGAAATTGCCTACCGCGATACATGGGGCAAAGGGGCGGATTCCTTCATTGCCATGATCTATGAGCGGCTGGTGCTGATGCGGGATTTGTTGGCCGAAGATGGTAGTATTTATGTGCATTGTGATTGGCGGGTGAATGGCTATATTCGGCTGGTATTGGATGAAGTTTTCGGAAAAGGAAATTTCAATAATGCAATAGCCTGGAACTATAGCGGATGGAATAAGAAGTTGTCGTCATCCTTTGAACGAAGACACGATACCATTTTTTTCTACGCAAAATTAGACAAACCAATATTCAACTCCTACTTTGAGCCCTGGGAATCAAAGGAAGCTTATGTTAAAGCCAGAAAACAAAAAATCAGAATAAATGGCGATGGACGCGAGTATGTCTTATCTGATGCAGGTGGTGGACAAAGAATAGAACGATACCTTGATGAAGTTATGGAACAAGGTGTAGTTGTTGATGATGTCTGGAATTTAGACAAAATCAACAATTCAGCTAAAGAAGCGTTGGGATACCCAACCCAGAAACCTTTCATATTGCTTGAACGCATCATCAAAGCCTCATCCAACGAAGGAGACATCGTCGCCGACTTCTTTTGCGGCTCCGGAACCACAGCAGCAGTGGCGGAAAAGCTGGGGCGTAAGTGGATCGCAACCGATCTTGGCAAATTCGCTATTCACACAACTCGTAAGCGGCTGATCGGTGTCCAGCGGCAACTCAAAGCTGAAGGCAAAAACTACCGCGCCTTTGAAATCCTCAACCTCGGGAAATATGAGCGTCAGCATTATATCGGCGTAACCCCCTCCAGCTCCCCCTTGTCAGGGGGAGAGCTGAGTTCGGTCAATTCCTCCTTATCACAGGGAGAGGCTGGCGTCCCCCCTGACAAGGGGGGATTAAGGGGGGTTGAAAGACAAAGACAGCTTGCAGAAAAAGAAGCCGCCTTTATCGAACTTATTTTAAAGGCTTACCGGGCGGAAAAGACCTCAGGCTTTACTGCATTTCACGGCAAGAAAGCCGGTCGGCTGGTGGCCGTTGGGCCGGTTAACCTGCCGGTGACACGCCTGTTTGTGGAAGAGATAATACTGGAATGCAGAAAGAAGCATATCACAAGAGTGGATATTCTTGGTTTTGAATTCGAGATGGGACTTTTTCCGAATATTCTGGATGAGGCAAGAAATAAGGGAATCGATATTGCTCCCAAGTATATTCCCGCCGAGGTTTTCGACAAACGGGCAGTAGAAAAGAACCAGGTGGTTTTCCACGATGTGGCAGCCATTGAGATAAAACCGCACATCCAATACCCCCCTGACAAGGGGGCAAGGGGGGTTATATTCCCTACAACCAAGCACTTACCGAAAAAGCACGTCAAAACAGAAAAAATCCGACCGAGGCTGAAAACAAGTTATGGTTTGATATATTGCAAAATAAGCAATTTTCAGACTTGAAATTTACACGCCAGAAACCATTGGATGAATATATCGTCGATTTTTATTGCTCCGAACTTATGCTGGCAATCGAAATTGATGGTGATAGCCACGCCGAACAGGTTGAATATGATCAAAACCGCACTTTGAGTCTTAATCAGCTTGGCATAGAAGTGATCCGATATGCAAATAAAGACGTGATAACTAACATGGATGGTGTTTATTCGGATTTGCTGAAAAAAATCAAATATCGGCAAAAGAAACCCCCTGAATCCCCCTTGTCAGGGGGACTGTCGAGGAACTTATCAGGGGGACTTGCAAAAATCGCGGTGGAGCTGACTGACTTTTCTGTTTTCTATTCCCAGGATTCTATTGCAAATGCTGAAGCAGCACTGTCGGCAAACAAGAAAGCCGGCAGTAAGATAGTTGTGGAAAAGGGCCAAATCGTTAAAATCAGCAAGGATGCAAAAGGTGAATTTAAGCGGGATGTGCTGACCAAAGACTGGACTGACTGGATTGATTACTGGGCGGTGGATTTTAACTTCGAAAGCAAACGCGAAATTATCCGGGTGAAGAATGAGGAAACCGAAGAATGGGAAGAACGGTGGACCGGAGATTATATTTTCGAAAATGAGTGGCAGTCTTTCCGCACCAAAAAAGACCGCTCACTGGAACTAAAAAGCGTTTTTCACGAATGCAAGCCTGGCCGACGAAAAATCGCGGTCAAGGTAGTAGATATCTTCGGTAATGATACTATGACGATCGCAGATATTAGCGTTGGAAATAGCGGAGGTAAGAAATAATGGCAAAGGTTGCGAAGACAGCCGGTTCACATAAGTCGCCTTTCGAGCGGATTAAACGCAAGAACGATGCAGGCATGGAATTTTGGTCAAGCCGTGACTTTTCTGAAATATTGGGCTACGGCGATTACCGCAATTTTGAGGGGGTTATTGAAAAGGCCAAAATGGCCTGTTTCAATAGTGGACACCGCATTGAGGATCATTTCGTTGACGTCACCGAATTGATCGAGATAGGAAAGGGTGGGCAGAGACCGGTTAAAACAGTTCTTCTATCGCGTTATGCCTGTTACCTCGTTATTCAAAACGCAGATCCCAAAAAGGAGATCGTTGCGCATGGTCAAACCTACTTTGCTATCCAAACACGGCGGCAGGAATTGGCTGATGAACGCATTGAGGAAGAACGGCGGATTCTTTTACGTAAAGAGATTCGGCACCATAACGTTCAGTTGGCAGATGCGGCCAAAAATGCTGGTGTCACAGAACCGATAGATTATGCTATTTTTCAAAATCACGGATATATGGGACTTTATGGTGGACTAAAACAGGAAGACATTCATCGGCGGAAAGGCTTGAAAAAGAGCCAGAAGATTTTGGATCACATGGGTAGTACGGAACTGGCTGCTAACCTGTTTCGTGCAACACAGGCGGAGGAGAAATTGCGCCGGGACAAGGTAAAGGGAAAAGAGGCAGCAAACATTACTCATCGAAAAGTCGGTGCAAAGGTGCGGCAAACCATCCGGGAATTAGGCGGTACAATGCCTGAAGAATTGCCGGTTGCGGAAAGCATAAAAAAGATAGAGACCAAACAGCGCAAACAGCTCGGCAAGGCTAAAGCATCCGCAAGAAAGAAAGGCGAATAACTGATATGGCACTGCATCCTGATTTTCCGGCTTCCCCACACGCAATTCTCGAACCTGGTATCCGATGGTTTCCCGCTGATGAGGTGTTGCGGGATAGTAGTATGGAAAAGTTGATGCCGCCTCTTGTGGCAGAACTGCGCCGTAAGGTGAAAAAATTCCGGGACGGAGGATACGCTGGAGCGGCAGACACCAGCCGGAGCCTGCTCAATTGGTGGTTCAACACGCCACACCTGTTACCGAAGTCCGATGGAACCATGGTGGAGTTTGGATACTACTTTGCCCAGCGTGAGGCTTTGGAGACTATAGTCTATCTTTACGATGTGGTTGGGGTTAAGGACAAACATGATCTGATGCGCTTTGATGCGAGCGGACTTGTTTCAGGAAGCATGTTTGATGAAACCTGGCGGCGGTTTGTAGTGAAGATGGCAACTGGCAGCGGCAAGACTAAGGTCCTGAGCCTTGCGCTGGCTTGGAGTTTTTATCATAAGCTATACGAGCCGGAATCCGAACTTGCACGAAATTTTCTGGTTATTACCCCAAACATCATTGTGTTGGATCGTATTTACCGGGATTTTAAGGGGCTACATATTTTCTTCGATGATCCGGTAGTGCCGGATAACGGCTATGACGGGCACAACTGGCGCGATGATTTCCAGCTGACTCTGCATTTGCAGGATGAGGTTCGCATTACCAGGTCTACCGGCAATATCTTTCTAACCAATATCCACCGTGTATATTCCGGTGAGGATATTCCGCCATCACCGGATGATGAAGATATGCGGGACTATTTTTTAGGCAAGCGTCCAACAGGTGCAACTAATGATTCTAAAGTAGATCTTGGCATGATCGTTCGTGATATAGACGAACTGATGGTGTTGAATGACGAGGCCCACCATATTCACGATCCGCGCATGGCCTGGTTCAAATCCATTGAAGATATCCACAACCGCCTTAAGCAAAAAGGGGCGGCTCTTTCCATGCAGGTGGACACAACAGCTACTCCCAAACACAACAACGGGGCAATTTTCGTACAGACCATTGCTGATTACCCACTCGTGGAGGCAATTTGGCAGAACGTGGTCAAGCATCCGGTTTTGCCCGACGCACCCAGCCGTGCTAAACTGAGCGAACGTCAAAGCGCGAAATTCACCGAGAAGTACGCCGACTATATCCATCTTGGTGTAATCGAATGGCGCAAGGCGTACGATGAACACGAGAAGATGGGTAAGAAGGCGATCCTGTTTATAATGACTGACGATACACGCAACTGTGACGATGTAGCCGAATATCTGCAGACTACTTATCCGGAATTTGCCGATAAAGAAGCTGTTCTTGTAATTCACACAAAGAACAATGGTGAGATTTCGGAAGCAACCACGGGCAAGGGCAAGGAGGAACTGGAGAAACTGCGCAAACAGGCTAATGAGATAGATGAGATGGAGAGCCCACACAAGGCTATCATTTCGGTTATGATGCTTAAAGAAGGATGGGATGTCCGCAATGTTACGACCATCGTCGGGTTACGTGCCTATAGCGCAAAGAGCAATATTCTCCCCGAGCAGACGCTTGGGCGCGGTTTACGCAAGATGTATCCCGGTGATGTGGAAGAGTATGTCAGTGTCGTCGGCACCAATGCCTTTATGGAGTTTGTGGAATCCATCCAGGCTGAAGGCGTGGTACTGGAACGTAAGGCTATGGGGGAAGGAACGGGACCAAAGACTCCGCTTGTAATCGAAGTTGACAAGGAAAATGAGAAGAAAGATATAGCTGCTCTGGATATAGAAATCCCCATACTATCGCCCCGCATTTACAGGGAATACAAAAGTCTGGGCGATCTGGACATTGCCGTAATGGGGCATCAACGGGTGCTGTATAAGCAGTTCAGCGAGGAAGAACAGCGGGAGATTGTATTTAAGGACATCACCAACGGAGAGATTACGCATACCACGATTTTAGATACTGCCGGCATTGCCGACTACCGCAGTGTGATCGGGTACTTTGCACAAAGCATAATGAAGGATCTGCACCTGGTAAGCGGCTATGACAAGCTATATGGCAAAATCAAAGCATTTGTGCAAGAGGAGTTGTTTGAAAGTCCGGTGAATCTGGAAGACCCCAACACATTACGCAACCTGTCAGAACTGGCCGCCACCAAAACACTGCTTGAAACATTCAAAAAGGCCATCAACTCACTGACAGTGCGGGACAAAGGCGATGCCGAAATACGGGATACCATCAAGTTGCGCCAGACCCGGCCTTTTGTGGCAAAAGATCAAGGTTATCTTGTCCCTAAAAAAAGTGCCTTCAACCGTATCATTGGTGACAGCCGGCTGGAGCTTAAATTCGCCGACTTTTTGGAAAATTGCGATGACGTGGTTTCTTTTGCAAAAAACTACATGGCTGTCCATTTCAAACTCGATTATGTAAAAGCAGACGGTGATATTTCCAACTATTACCCGGATTTTATTGTTAAACTATCGGATAGCCGAGTTATCATTGTCGAAACAAAGGGGCAGGAAGATATTGATGTGCCGCTTAAGATGGAACGACTGCGGCAATGGTGCGAAGATATCAATCGGGTGCAGACAGAAGTGAAATACGACTTTGTTTACGTGGACGAAGTGAGTTTTGAAAAATTCAAGCCCACTTTATTCCAGAACTTGATAGAAGGGTTCAGGGAATATAAATGAACTCATATTACGACAATGCTGAATAGTTTGACAGCATCCGCAGGCTGCACGAGTTTCTAAAATCACAATATGGATCAGATACAACTCTTTGATTTAGATAAAATTATCTTTAGGGGTGATGATGGCGATACACCCTTAAGTTTTTCGGTTTCTATAAATTAAATCCATGTCATGCTAATTCATTTAAGATATTCAATTGTGATATTTCCTGCATATCGCAACTTCACCCAAACCTTTATTAACTTAAATATCCGGAGAAACCATACTTCTCGGCTTAAACAACACCTTTAGGATGACCAACGGAATTTATTCGTATATAATTGAGAGCCAGTTTCAAAACGTCCCATTTTGGCCGATCTCTGCGTTGGGCAAAAATTATAATCCTCGAAATACTCTATGTATTCCTGCGGTTAAAATTTTTGCCCGCCTTGATCTTGACCAAACTAAAACGTTTTGAAAGTGGCTCTTGAGATATGACATAATAGAAAAGTATTGTAAGAGGATGCAGGAAAAAGGGTATGAAATCATCGGGAGGGAATGATGATCTGCACGGTTGTGCTTGGAAATCCCTAAATTTATTTACCCAACAGTCAGTCCCTTATAAAATAATATAAGGGATCATTAGAACTTATTATATTTTACCTTCAACATAATTACCGTATGCTCTTTGGATATTTACTTTTACTATCGAGTTTTTAATGCAGTCATCACCGTTTATAAGCACAGGTATATAATTTGAAGATAATCCCTTCAGCAGGTTGCTTTGCGGGTCCCTTTTTTCTTCGATCAGAACATTGATATCAGTTCCAACCGCTTTTTTATAATAACTCGCCTTTTTCAAATTGCCAAGCTTTCGCATAACTGCACATCGTGACTTTACAATATCTGCCGGAACTCTTCCGGTTAGATTTTCTGCGACAGTATTTTTTCGCGGTGAAAAAGGAAAAACATGAAGATAACTTACTGGCAGTTCATGAATCAGCGAATATGTATTCTCAAAAGCTTGATCCGTTTCTCCGGGAAATCCCACAAGAATATCTACACCTATTGCGGCATCCGGCATATGATTATTTATTCTATTTATAAGATCTTTGAAAAATTCACTGGTATAGGGCCTTCGCATTTTTTTCAGTATCTCATTGTCCCCGCTTTGGAGCGGAATATGAAAATGGGGGCATATAATGTCCGATTTTTCTGTAAGCTCGATGATTTCGGGAAGGAGTTCATTGGGCTCTATCGAGCTTATGCGTATACGATCGATTATATTTGAAGATTCTAATAATTTAAGTAATTCAAACAGGGACGTTTTCGAAGACAGATCCAGGCCGTACTTTCCGATGTGAATTCCCGACAAGACTACCTCCCGGTGTCCTGCCTTTTTGATATTTTTTATGCTTTCAATCACAGTTTCAAACGGCATACTGCGGCTTTTCCCGCGTGCATAAGGAACTATGCAGTAGGTGCAGAAAGCGTCACAACCATCCTGGATTTTCAAAAAAACTCTTGTCCTGCTTTCTGAATGAAGAGCAGGAAGCCGCATGAATCCATTGTTGTCAATGAAGTCTTCATTATGCAAAATGTCACTATCATCGGAAAAACAGCTATTTGCTATGGAAAGAATTTTATGTTTCTCTTTTTGTCCGATTATATGATGAACCCCGTTTATTTTCTTTAATTCATCTGGCTCAGTTTCGGCATAACAGCCGGTTACAATAATTTTTGCTTCCGGATTAGAACGTATTGCCCGTCTTATGGCCTGTCTTGACTGCATGGAGGCTTTTGCGGTTACGGTACATGTATTGATGATGCATATATCTGCTCCGGTTCCATCCTCTGCTGATAGCCATCCTGATAAAACAAGATATTTTGAAATGGATTCGGATTCGCACTGATTTACTTTACATCCAAGAGTTGTGGTAACAAATTTAGGCATTTTCGATAAAACCTCCGCCTATAACTTCATCTCCGATGTAAATAACGGCGCCCTGCCCGGGTGTTACCGCAGACTGAGGACTTTCAAATTCTATTGTTGCGCAATTACCTGCTTCCGGAAAGAGTGTAGATGGAATTTCTTTGCTGCGGTATCTTATGCGGGTATGAACTTTAACCGGAGATGTGAATGATTTTGCTATCCAGTTTATGTTTGCTACTTTGCAATGATTCGTCAGAAGCTCATTTTTTGATCCGACTACAACACTGTTAGTATCAGCACCTATACGAATTACATAATAAGGTTTTGAAGCAGGGCAGTTAATTCCACGCCTTTGTCCTATTGTAAACAGATGAATCCCTTTGTGACTTCCTATTGTTTTCCCCTTTGTATCGACAATCAATCCATGATGGGGTTCAAATCCTGTTTCTTGTGTAAGAAATTCCGGGTAGTTGTTGTTCCGGATAAAGCATATGTCCTGGCTTTCTTTTTGAACAGCAGGGCGCAGACCTTTTTCTTCTGATAGTCTGCTTACTTCATTTTTGCTAAACCCGTATAGAGGAAACATTGCGCATGAAAGTTGTTCCTGATTAAGAAAGGAAAGAAAATAAGACTGGTCTTTTTTTGTATCCCTGCCTTTTAGAAGATGAAACAGGCCGTCTTGGCCGATAATTTTACCGGCATAGTGTCCTGTGGCAAGAGTAGTACATCCCATCTTTTTTGCAAACTCAAGAACCGTTCCAAATTTTATTGACGGGTTGCATACCATGCAAGGGTTGGGGGTCTTTCCGGCTTTATATGTTTGCGTGAAATAGTTTATTACAATTCTTTTAAATTCACTGCTGCAGTCAACAAACTCAATTCCAATTTCAATCTTTTTTGCAAGTTCTGCTATTTTTTGAAGCTCAGGATTGTTTTTGCCCGAATCCAAATTTTCGTTATTTTCATAGCCGGTAATAAAATGTATTCCTGTAACATCGTAACCTTGCTGTTTCAAGAGATATGCTGCAAAAAGCGAATCTACTCCGCCGCTTATGGCAATAGCCGTTTTTTTTTTCATTTAAAAATAATTATTATTCACAGGGCGCATTTTCATCACACGCGGTGGGCATGCGGGAACGCAGAGTTCGCATACACTGCATTTAGTTTGATCAAAAACTACTATCATTTCCGGGCGCTGAATTGAAAGGGCACCGGTAGGGCATACAGCAGTACATGCGCCACAGTGGGTGCATTTATCATTATCCCGTTTTATTTCCTGGGAAGCGTTTTGAACATTTACTCCATGCTTTTTAAGATATTGGACTCCCTCGTTAAAGTTTTTTCTTGAACCGAAAAGCTCAAGAACCATGATCCCTTCTTTTTTAGGTAGAATAGTTGCATTTAATATATTAAACATAAGGTCATAGTTTTTTACAAGAGAGCAAACCAAGGGCTTTTGCACTTCAGTTTCAGGAAATCTGAGAATCAGTATTCTCGAATACACTTTTATACCTCCGCCTATTTTTTTATTATATGATATTACCGTATCTGCGGGTAATGTCAAGACTATCGACCGATAAGAAACAAATCATTCTAAAGATTCACTGAATGGTTCTATAGCCTGAGAGACTGCCCCTTACCAACTCATTTGAGCCAGTTTCAAAACGCCCCATTTTGGCCGATCTCTGCGTTGGGCGAAAATTTTAATCCTCGAAATACCCCATGTATTCCTGCGGTTAAAATTTTAACCCGCCTTGAGCTTGACCAAACTGAAACGTTTTGAAAGTGGCTCATTTGATAGCCTTATTTGAAATATACTTTGATCCTCCGTTCATTAAAATAATACCAATAAAATTATTGCTTGAATGTAGATCGATTCCTGAGTATGGTTTCATAAGGCATTTTCGAAATCCAAAAAGTTAATAATATATCGTTACGTTTATGCGTACCGGTTTCATGGTTTAACATCTTTGGATAAGGAGGTGTCTTAACTATTTTAGAATGTTACGTTTAATTTACAAGGCTTTTATATTATTAATTCAACGGTGCTTAGTTGCTGCTTGGCAACAAAAGCGCTTGTTATAAAGGAAGAGGTAACAAATTGGAAAAAGATGCTAAAATGTTCTGGACAGGTTTATCACCCGATGAAGCAAGGGAAGCTCTTGTCAATAAAGACAAGTCGATGAGAGACAAACGGATGACGCTGAAAGAGGCGGTGTCCGAATTCGTTAATGCTGGGGATAATGTCGGTATCGGCGGTTTCGTTAATGTCCGTCAGCCCATTGCTATAATTCACGAAATTATTCGTAAAGGATTCAAAGATCTTATACTTTCTTTCCATTCGGCAGGCATGGCTCCTGAGCTTCTTGCCGGCGCTATGATGGTAAGGCCCGACCATTGTTCCATCAAACGGATCGAACTGGCGTACTGGGGCCACGAGGGCTTCGGTCTGTCTCAGGCCTGGCGTTATCTTGCAGAGCGCGGCATGATAGAGTTTGAAGACTGGAGCAATTACAATATGTCGGCCCGGTTCAAGGCCGGAGCCATGGGTTTGCCTTTTATACCCACACGCGGACCGCTTGGCGGCGACATCTGCAACACCAGCCGCACCAAGGTCATCGACTGTCCCTTCACCGGACGTCCCATCGGGCTTCTGCCGGCCAGCAATCCTAATGTAGGCCTCATCCACGTGCAGGCAGCCGACATGTATGGCAACTGCATTATCCGCGGGACAGACGCCACCTGTGCGGAAATCGCCATGGCTTCAGCTCATACCATTGTGACCTGCGAACAGCTCGTTTCCCATGAGCTGCTCGTCACCAACCCCAAGGATATCATGATTCCTTTTCCAGCCGTTGACGCTGTTGTCAAGGTGCCTTTTGGCGCTTACCCGGGCGCATGTCGACGTCATTATTATTTTAATAGCGACCACATTCTTGAATTTCTCGGTCTCATAGCTCCTATATGCAAGGGCGGATCATCTGACGCATTGAAGGCCTGGTATGATGAGTTTATCTTTGGTGTTGAAAGTTTTGAGGATTACATTGATAAATTCCAGACCAAGAAGCTGTTTGCCGATCAGGCGGCAGAGTCCTACAACTGCGAGCGATTGGCCTGATTGCCGGATACGGTTATTTCTATTGCATCCAAACCTTACGGAATTAATAAATAAGGAGTTATCATGACAGTTTCAACAGATTACACCGCCCAGGAAATTATTGTTGTGGCGGGAGCAAAAGTTCTGGAAAATAATAAAATAGTATTTGTCGGGACCGGCCTGCCAATGGTCGCCACTCTGCTGGCAATCCACACACATGCACCTGGCCTGATCCCGGTATTCGAGGCCGGAGCCGTTGGTCCTCCCCTTAAGCACGGTCTGCCCACTTCTGTAGGAGACTCAAAAACCTTCACCGGAGCATCTTACTTGAAAGGCTTAAACAGCGCCTTTGAGTTGACCCAGCGAGGTTTCGCCGATTTCGGCTTTATCGGCGGTGCTGAAGTTGATATGTACGGCAACCTTAACTCTACCATGATGGGTGATTACCCTGAAGGATACCTGAAACCGAAAGTGCGGCTTCCGGGCAGCGGCGGCGCCAGTGACATGGCCGCTTCCTGCGATAGAACCATCCTCATTGTTCCTCATGACAAAAAAAAGTTCAATGAGAAGCTGTCGTATATGACCAGCCCAGGTCATCTCGATGGCAGCCCTGATGCACGCTATAAGGCAGGTATGCAGGGTAAGGGTCCGTACCGGCTCATCACTACCAAGGGTATCTTCGATTTCGAAGAGAAAACCAAAAGAATGCGTCTTATCAGCATATTCCCCGGAGAAACTGTGGAAAGCATTCAGGCAGCAACCGGTTTTGAGCTGCTGATAGCCGATAATGTCACCCAGTTTGCTGCACCAACAGCAGAAGAAGTACGAATGATCCGAGAGGAAGTCGATCCACTCGGAATTTTTGTTAAACGCGCTGCTAAATAACGCGGCAGACAACACTGGCAGTGCCACAGAATACTCTGGTGGCACTGCCTTCGTCTTTCAATAAATCAACAATAAGGTAAACAACCTTATTTATAGAAAAGTAAATATTTATTCGCATTAGCGAATCTCTCGCCGCAGAACAGGAAATGATTAAGTTAGCAGGTATAATTATTTTTGTTTCATTTTATTTCTATCGCTTTAAAAAGTAAATGCCAAAACCAATAGCCTTGCAAAAAGCATCCTTGATTAATAAACCAATAATAGAAAATCCTTATCCGGTACTGTACCAAATCCTTAGTGGAGGAATCTAATTTTCATTGACAAGTTCCGTTTTATGTTATTAATTCCAAATCCTATTTATTAGGAATAATTTCCAGTTAATGCTTTATCAATATGATAATAAAGGAGATATTATGAAAACTAAAAAAATTGTACTTTCTGAATCGGAACTTCCGAGACAATGGTATAACATCCAGGCTGATCTGCCCACACCTTTGGAACCCCCGCTCAATCCGGCGACAAAACAGCCTATTTCCCCGGAAGATCTTGCTCCGATCTTTCCTATGCCTTTGATTGAGCAGGAAGTCAGCCAGAAAAGATGGATAGATATCCCGGAAGAAGTTCTTGAAAAATATCTTATATGGCGGCCCTCCCCTCTGTATCGGGCTTATAATCTTGAAAAATATCTTGATACTCCAGCGAGAATTTATTTTAAAAATGAGGGGGTAAGCCCGGCCGGAAGCCATAAGCCGAATACCGCTATTCCACAAGCTTATTACAATAAGATTTCCGGAACAAAAAAGATTTATACCGAAACAGGCGCCGGACAGTGGGGCAGCGCACTTTCTTTCTCTTGTGCACTGTTCGGCCTGGAATGTAAGGTTTTTATGGTAAAAATCAGTTTTAACCAAAAACCATACAGACGTATAATGATGGAAACCTGGGGCGCCACCTGTGTCGCGAGCCCCAGCAATGAAACAAATGCAGGGCGCGCCATTCTTGCAAATGATCCAAACTGCCCCGGAAGCCTTGGAATGGCCATAAGTGAAGCAATCGAATGCGCGGCTACCGAAGAGGATGCCAAATATTCTCTCGGAAGTGTGTTAAACCATGTCATGCTCCATCAGACTGTCAATGGGCTTGAATGTCAAAAACAGATGAAAATTGCAGGTGATTATCCCGATATTATCATCGGATGTTCGGGCGGCGGCAGCAATTTTGCGGGAATGATACTCCCATTTGTCAGAGACAAAATTGACGGAAAAGATATTGATATTATCGGCTCTGAACCCACTTCATGCCCGACTATGACTAAAGGACCGTTTGCATACGATTTTGGCGATACGGCTCAAATGACTCCTTTGCTTGCTATGCATACTCTCGGACATAATTTTGTTCCCGAAGCCATACATGCGGGCGGGTTGAGATATCACGGCATGGCACCTATTATCAGCCACCTGCTTGTAAATGATTTAATAAGAGCGGAAGCTATTCCGCAACTGGAAACCTTTAATGCCGGGATTATCTTTGCCAAAACCGAAGGATTCATCAGTGCTCCTGAAACAAACCATGCCATAGCACTTACCATTCGTGAAGCTCTCAAGGCAAAGGAAGAAGGAAAAGAAAAAGTGATTCTTTTCAACTGGAGCGGTCACGGACTTGTTGATATGGGCGCATATGAAGCCTATCTTAACGGAAAGCTTTCGAATCATGCCTTAGAGGACGATAAAATTCAAAAAGCTCTTGTCGACATAGAACTTTTACCCAAACCGAAACAATTCAGAAAATGAACAAAAAAGAAGAAACAATAACACCGCCGGGAGATGATTTTTCCATTCGTTGTCTAAAATTAGGTCATCAGATATTTTTTTCATATTGTTTACATGAAAACAATAAGCTGCCTTGTTTTAAAATATTGGATTGCTGGCATACCTATTTTCAGGTGGAAAAATATCTAAAAGAAACGTTAACACAAAACGATTGGGAAGAAGCATTTAAAAAACCCCGGAAGCCTAAAATCCTAACCTTGGTCGAGCTTATCGAACAAGCGAAAAAAAGCAAAAAACAAGAGGAGAGTTAAACGTGAAACTGAAAATCACCATATTATTTCTTTGCAGTATATTCACCATTATGGTATGCGTTAACAGCTCACAGGCATACGATCTGCCGGCTGTGAATTTAGGGCTTACAAGCTTTCTTGATGGCGGGCCGCCCGCCGGTCCGGGCTTCTACCTTTCACAATACTTCCAGTACTGGACTTCCGACAATTTTAAAGACAAAAACGGAAAAGACCTTTTGCCGTCTTTTGCCGATGAAGATCTTGATGTATGGATCAGTGCTACACAGTTTATTTATCAATCTGATCAAAAAATTTTACTTGACGGAAAATGGGGTATGAATTTAATTATCCCGTTAGTCAATATTGATTTAACTTATGATGTGAATAACAATTTTTTTCCTAAAGACAACGGCGGCGGCTTAGGTGATATTCTCGTAGGACCTTTTATCCAGTGGGATCCTATTATGGGCAAAAACGGACCTGTTTTCATGCACAGAATTGAGTTACAGATGCTGTTTCCAACCGGAAAATATGATGATGACAGGGAGCTTAACCCCGGAAGTAATTTTTTCTCTTTTAACCCATACTGGGCAGGAACTCTTTTTATTACGCCCAAATGGACGACCTCGATTCGTTTTCATTATTTATGGAATGCAAAAAATCATGACCCAAACCGGCTAAAGGGAAATGTGGATGATACCCAGGCCGGCCAAGCGATACATGCTAATTTTACGACGGCATATCAGGTACTACCGAATCTGCATTTGGGAATCAACGGCTACTATCTGAAGCAGATAACCGACAATAAGGTTGAAGGACATGATGTATCTGACGGCGGCGGCAAAGAAAGAGTTCTGGGAATCGGCCCCGGCGGCGTATATCATTTTTCGCAGGAAGACCATCTTTTCTTTAATCTTTACTTTGAATCAGCTGCCCAAAACAGGCCGGAAGGCACCAGATTCAACATGCGCTGGGTTCACCATTTTTAGAACTTGAGTTGTTACAAAGGCAGCGATTCTTTCGCTGCCTTTTTTTATTTAACGAACAGTTTTTTACAATATAGAGCCAGGAAATCATCGCTTCCAAGGGGAAGTCCGGTTTTCTCGTGCCGATAAAACAGATCTGCCTCATCCACCGGCCTGGGTTCGGCAATAAAATCCTGCCAACTCATTTCAACCCCTTCAAGAAGCGGTTTTACAAGTACTAAAGAGTCATTACTTCCGGTTATATGAGCACGGGCACTGCTCCAGGGCCAATCTTCCGGCTGGTCGACGTACTCTTTTTTTACCGGGTTTATCTCAATATAGCGGGCACAGGCAATCAGGTATTGTTCATCAAGCAGATGTGATGCGTACCGTCCCTGCCAGAACTGACCGCTTTTGCCGGTTCGACTGTTTATGTGCTTGGTATACCGGCCATGGGCAGCTCTAAGGCAGTTGGAAAGGGAACTTTTTTTACCGGGAACTGCAATGAGATGAACATGGTCCGGCATAAGGCAGTAGGCCCAGATCTCCACACCATGACGACGGCAGCACTCCACAATAATTTCGAAGTAGACGGCATAATCATTTTCATTCAAAAAAATCTTCCGCCCCTCTAACCCGCGCTGGATTACATGATGGGGCAAACCCGGCACTATAATTCTTTTCATATGTAATATCCAACCCTCAATATAAAGCATAATAACATAGACGTCACCATTACTTCACATACACATAGCCTGCCTAAATTGTTTTTGTATAATCTCATTTGACTAGTACACGTATTTTTTTTCTCCAAATTCAACGATATCACCTGAAAAAATCTTTTTTCTTTTCCTGGTTTCAATTTTTCCATTTACTATAACTTGACCTTCAGAAATCACATATTTCGCTTCATCGCCGCTTTACCGATAAACTTATGCCTGCTATAGAAAGACCGATCTTTCTTGAAAGCTCAGAAGTACTTAACCCAGCGAGTATCTCTTCTTGTTCAGGATTTATCCTTATGTTTCATTACAGAGTGAACATCTTTTCCAAATGTTTTTCCTTTTTTCCGTTTATCAGTATATAACATCTCATTAAACACTGACTCCGTCTTGAGTTTTAAATAATTCTGATAGTATTCCTGCTGTAATTTGCCGTCTTCTATTGCCTTCAATACTGCACATCCAGGTTCATTCGTGTGGCCGCAATTGGTGAAGCGGCAACTCTCTGATAATTCGTTGAAATCATCGAAATTGTCATCCACTTCTTCGATAGCACCCAAAATACCTACCTCGCGCATTCCCGGCGTATCGATTAACATTGCGCCCTGTTCAAGAACAATAAGTTGACGGCGAGCAGTCGTATGTCGTCCTTCTCCGGAATTACTTACCGTTCTTGTTTTCAATGCGTCATGGCCAGTGAGTTGGTTTATTAGCGTAGACTTACCAACTCCTGAGGAACCAACTATACAGTGTGTTTTTCCAAAGCTCATAATTTCTTTGACCTGGTCTAAACCATCTCCGGTTACATTGCTGATAGCAATAATCCTGGCCTTAATCCCAATATCAGTAATTTCTGAGATTAATTGTTCCAGTTCATCTGCACTGACCAAATCTGTTTTGGTCAGAATTAATAATGGTTCAACACAACCTTCATTCGCCATCACCAGATATCGTTCAAGTCTGCTCACATTAAAATCATAATGACACGATTGAACAATGAAGGCTAAATCAACATTTGCTGCGATCATCTGAAACTCGATGTTCTTCCCGGCAGATTTCCGACGCAGAAACGATTTTCTTGGTAGCATCTTGTGGATGCTCGCGAAATTATCAGTATCGTGGTAATCCACACAGACCCAATCACCGACACAAGGCATATCAATTGTTGATTTTGTAGAATGCATGAATTTACCGGTTGCCTTGGCAGGTACTTCTCCCTGCTCATTCCTGACGGTATACCAGCCTCGATCAACCGCCGTTACACGGGCAATTCGCTGCTCAGGTTCACATAGTTCACTGGCCTGGTCTTTAAACCAACGGTCAAACCCAAGTTCGATCAATTCCATGGAAGTAATTTCCAATTTTCTGTTTTAATTTGCATTTACTCTCTCAAGCATCTAAGATTTTAGGCCTATGATTTTGGGGATGCCCTTTATATTTAAAGTTATTACGCATCAACGAGGCAATAACCTGCCTCAACCGCTATTCTTTCACCACGCTTAACCGATAAACTTATGCCTGCAACAGAAAACCCCATCTTCCTTGAAAGCTCCGACATACTTACCCCAAGTTCGCGCACAGCAAAATAACAATATAAACTGCGTGCCTTGACCCGGTTCTGTTCCTTTCCAGGAAGAAATATCTGTGATTTATCAATACAGGTAAGCTCCGACACTCTATCAGCAACAGTATCAAGATCAACTCCCTTAGATCTTAAATGATATTTGTGTTTCATCTGCTCATTTGATTCGGCAAGTACCGTTTCTACAAAATCTCCGTTTCCGAGTATGCGCTCATCTGACTTCTCAAACAATTTCGCCTTACGCTTGGCTTTGACTGCCTCCCAGCCCCCGCTGCTTCTTATCAAGCCACCACCGATAAGATCGTGACGTTTACCTTTTAAAACACCTTTGTCAACAAATGCCTTGTAGCGTCTGCGGGCTGTTGCTGTTTTGTTTCCGAAAAGCTCAAGAACTCCGCTCACATCCTGCCATTGCCGGGAAACTTTAGCCATGATGCTGCTATGTCCAGAATAAGGATAATAATCAAGAGCTTGTATATTATCAACAAGCTTGGCACGGAGCGGATTAAGATGAATATAGCGAACCAGCTCAAGCAGGTAAGAATCCTCTTGGCATAAAATGGATTTATAGCGGTTCTGGAAAAGATGCCCTGATCGTTTATATCGACGGTTAAACGAAACCGCATACCCGGTAAGCAACCGCCTCATCAAAGTTGCCACCGGAACGTTGCCGGTTTTTACCAGCAAATGAAAATGATTTGATAAAAGAGCCCATGCGAAACAACGGCTCTTTGTTTCAGTTACAAGCTTTCCCAACCGTTTCAGAAAATCATTGCGGTCAAAATCGGTCCTGAAAATATTAGTACGCTCGATTCCCCGGACAATTATATGATGAAGCGCTCCCGGCGCATCTATTCTTGCTTTTCTTGTCATGTTTCTCTATTAGCATAAAGCTTTCTGATTGTAAACTATAAATATAAAGGGCGTCCCTAATATTCTCCCAATATTCTCCGGATGGGTGACTGGTGCGGATCACTACAAAACCGCTAACCGATAGAAGAAGCAACGGGTGCAATCGGGTATTGTAATAGCGATCTCCGTAAGGGAAAAAGGTCAAGTGAAAAAGAAGTTATTTTTTACAAGGGGAGGTGTTTTTTCTCTTGACCTGTCCATTAATGGGTGACCCTATTTCTCTACTATTTCTCTATTTCTCATATAGGAGTCTTTGGGCAGCGCCTTCTTCTCTTTCCCAACCTTGGCGTATAGTTCAGCGGGAAACGCCTTGGGATCTTTGTAAATGTAGAAATTACAGAGCTTCTCCCCCGGTTTTTCGGATGCTTCTAAAAACATGCCTGGAACATCACCGGCTTCAATCTCTGAGATCGCCGCGCAGGCGCAATGGGTGCAGTACACCGGGAAATCCTCCTGACCAAAGGTCATGGGCTGCGCCTTCTTTATCTTAATAAAACCAAATTTCTCATAGATTCCCTCCAGAATCATGCGCCCGCCAGTTCCACAGGGCTTCATTTGCAGAATAAATTTTTCATCATCTTCCTGGATTTCCAGCTGTGAGAAAGCACCCCTGACAGATGACGCCATTGCTTGGACTAGCTGGCGAATTCCATCTTCCCCCGCCTGCGCATCAGATTGTTCTTTTTGCTGCATGATGCCTGCACTGATAGTAAAAAATTCAACTTGCGCTTCCTGAATTGCCTCATCTCCATTACGACGACCGATGTAGCTTAGCAGAGATGTGGTCCAATAAACGTACATGTCGAGAAGCCGCTGTGAATCATTGTACAAGCGAAGGGTTAACTCCTTGGCCTTTTCCTTGTCACCAGCATCAATAGCCGCCAGGATTAACTCATGGGTCGGCATCCCCCCCAATTCTCTCAGTTCCTCATCTGTAAAGATTCTGCCTGAGCTCATTGTACCTCCTTTTCAATCTCAACTCTCATGTCTGTGGTCGCCCCCATAGGGGGATATTGGGATCAAACCTTGAATAGTGAATTAAGCTTTTCAAATACTTTTTTTAACTGTTCGCTTATGGCAAAATCACTGGTACTGGCTGATGAGCAGCTATCACCTGCAACCCTCCGCATCTTCTCATTTTTATATAACCCCATTATTTTATTTAGTTATGCAACACTTGGTTAACTTTCAAAATATTTTGGTATCTATTCTCGTTTTCCGTGTCATGATTGGCATTTATCATATATGATCCTCATTATAAAGCATAAAAACATAGATTTTCCTATTTCCACCGCATAAGCAATATCTGTTAATCATAGAGATTATGCCCCTTGCCCACGGGGTTCTTCATCCGTAGCATTCATCTGCTGGCTAAAAGAGTAAGGATCATCTGTGACATAGGCCAAAAGCCGCTTGCTTTCTGATTATTTTACATCGGAATTATTGAGATTCTTGCAACTACAGAAATATTAAAATATAACGGTAATGGATTTATTGTAAGGTCTCAATTTCTTATGTTCTGGATACCGGACCAAGTCCGGCATGACGGTTTGGGTATTATTTACAGGTCCATTAATTTTTACAGGGATAAAAATGAAATCAAAAGATATCGGATTTAATCTTGTTGCAGTTGATTCGACTGGAGCAAGAAAAGGTGAGTTTCAAACGGCTCACGGCATTGTGCATACACCGGCTTTTATGCCTGTTGGCACTGCCGGATTTGTTCGATCAATTACCCCCAGAGATGTAGCCGAAACAAATTCCGAAGTTGTTCTTGCTAACACTTATCATCTTTCTATCGGGGAAAGACTCACTACGGTTAAACGTTTGGGCGGTCTTCATCGTTTTATGGGCTGGGATAAAACAATACTTACCGACTCAGGTGGTTTTCAGGTTTTTTCTCTTCCGGGAAAAGAAATAAGCGATGATGGTGTTTCCTTTTCATATGAGGAGAATGGAGAACGCCTCTTTTTTTCTCCTGAGCGCTCAATGGAAATTCAACGGGATCTCGGAGCAGACATTGTAATGGCTTTCGATGAATGCGTGGAGCACACGGCATCAAGAGAATATATAGATAAATCGGTTGATCGGACAACTGACTGGGCAAAACGCTGTAGAAAAGTTGAATTAAAAGAATACCAGTTTATGTTTGGAATAGTCCAGGGGGGAATTTTTCCTGACCTTCGGCAAAAAAGCGCTGTCGGAATCACCTCGATTCCGTTTGACGGTTTTGCAATCGGCGGAGTAAGTGTTGGCGAAGGATTTGATCTTATGAAAAAAGTAGTTGAGGTTACAGCGCCTTTTCTGCCGGAACAAAAACCCAGGTATTTAATGGGAGTAGGACTTCCTGAAGATTTACTTGCGGCGGTAAAAGGCGGGATGGATATGTTCGACTGCGTGATTCCTACCAGATACGCCAGACAGGGAACCCTTTTTACCCGGATGGGTAAAATCAGAATCCTTGATAAAACCTACCGTAAAGACAAGTTTCCTCTTGATACAAAATGCAATTGCTACACTTGCAGAACATATCCCCGCATGGTTCTGCGCTATCTTCTCTTTTCCCGTGATCCTCTTGCCGAAACACTCCTTACCATTCACAACCTGACCTTCTATCAGGATCTCATGAAAGACATAAGAAGTGCTATAGAACAAAACCGCTATGATGAATTCAGCAAAGAATGGCTCAATGTTTATACGGAAAAAAGAGGAAAGAGCAAACCATAACGCCCTTTCCCTTACCAACTCAAGAACTTATGAGCTTTCATCTCCCTTACCAACTCACCAACTTATGAGCTTCCTCTCCCTTATCAACTTACGAACTTATGAACTTATGAGCTTCCCTCTTCCTTGAACCTTTATCCTTGAACCTTCTTTTCATATCCTAGTTAACTGCCTGTACTTTATCCTGTGCGGTTGACTTGCCGCAGCTCCTAAGCGCGCTTTCATATCCGCTTCATATTCGGAGTAGTTTCCTTCAAACCAGACAACCTTGCTGTCTCCTTCAAAAGCAAGTATATGGGTTGCAATCCTGTCTAAAAACCACCTGTCGTGGCTTATAACAACCGCACAGCCTCCGAAGTTTTCAAGGGCTTCTTCCAAAGCCCTCATAGTGTTTACATCAAGATCATTTGTCGGCTCATCCAACAGTAAAACATTTGCACCTTCCTTTAGCATACGCGCAAGATGCACTCTGTTTCTTTCTCCGCCGGAGAGCAATCCGACTTTTTTCTGCTGATCCGTTCCGGAAAAATTAAACTTGGCAACATAGGCACGTGAGTTTACTTCTCTGCTTCCGAGCATAACGGTCTCCTGCCCTTCGGAAATAGCCTCCCATATGCTTTTTGCCGGATCAAGAGCATCCCTGCTCTGATCAACATAGGCAGGTTTTACTGTTTCTCCGATTCTGATATCTCCCGAATCAGGCTTGTCCTGCCCTACTATCATTCTAAACAGCGTTGTTTTTCCGGCACCGTTCGGACCGATAATTCCGATTATGCCGCCGGGAGGTAGAGAAAATGTCATATTTTCCACAAGCAGATTGTTATTAAATCCCTTGCAGACATCTTTAGCTTCTATAACAAGGTTTCCAAGACGGGGTCCGGGAGGAATGTATATTTCAAGATCCTTTGTCCTTTTTTCACCTTCCTGGCCAAGAAGGGCTTCATAAGAATTAATACGCGCCTTGGATTTGGCATGACGTCCCTTTGGAGACATCCTGATCCATTCGAGTTCTCTTTGCAATGTTTTCCGACGCTCGCTGACAGTCTTTTCTTCCTGTGCAAGCCTTCCCTGCTTTTGCTCCAGCCATGATGAATAGTTTCCCTTCCAGGGAATTCCATGTCCCTTATCAAGCTCTAGTATCCATCCGGCAACATTATCAAGAAAATACCTGTCATGCGTTACGGCAATAATTGTTCCTGCATAGTTTTTGAGATGATGTTCAAGCCATGCCACAGATTCTGCATCAAGATGATTTGTAGGCTCATCAAGAAGCAGAATATCCGGGTTTTGAAGAAGCAGCCTGCAAAGCGCAACACGCCTTTTCTCACCGCCGGATAAAATCTTTACAGATGTATCTCCCGAGGGGCATCTTAGTGCATCCATAGCCATTTCAAGACGTGAATCAAGATCCCAGGCATCGAGAGCATCAAGCTTTTCCTGCACCACTCCCTGGCGCTCAATAAGTGCGTTCATTTCGTCATCGGACATAGGCTCTGCAAATTTTTCGTTTATCCTGTTATATTCATTAACAGCATCAACCGTTTCCTGTACCCCTTCCTCCACTATTCCACGTACTGTCTTGTTTTCATCAAGTTTCGGTTCCTGTTCCAGAAAGCCTATGGTGTGTCCCGGAGAAAGAATTGTCTTTCCCACAAACTCACTGTCAACCCCGGCAAGAATCTTCAGCAAGGAGCTTTTTCCCGAGCCGTTTAAACCAAGAACACCTATCTTAGCGCCATAGAAATACGAAAGACTGATATCTTTAAGAATAGGTTTCTTATCATAAAATTTACTCACATCAATCATGGAATATATTATTTTATTGGGATCAGTACTCATTTTCTTTGAATTTCTCCTTATTCACAAAAGCCGCCGGGCATTTATCTCTGGGAACCCGGCTTTCATTATTTTATTTACAACCGAATCAATGTCGTAAGAAATATATTTTGCTTCAATGGAATCATTTGATGTATCCCATATAATATATTTGGCATGATTGTCACCGTCTCTTGGCTGTCCGACACTTCCGGCGTTTATTATATAGCGATTATCGGCACAAAGCTCTGTTTTGCCTCTTTGCAGAATTCCATGCTCAATAGAATTACCGTCAGATTCAATGATCCTGAGGCTGTGCGTATGGCCTATAAAACATATCCTCTCTTCGTATTTTGCGTAAGCATCTTGTATTCCTTTTGTGTCAAGCTCAATCATATAGATTGTCGGCGATTCGGGAGGAAAGCCATGTACAAAACGAGAGCTATACGATACCAGGCTTGTTTCAAGTTTATTCACAAAATGCATGGATTCATCATTCAGCATATCTATGGTTATCAGCATCGAGCGGTATGCAGCTGGATTAAACCTTGATAAATATTCACGATTTATAATGCCTAATTCATGGTTTCCCATTACAGTAGGTATGTTATTGGCACAAACCATGCTGATAGTTTCATTCGGTTCAGGCCCGTAGCCTATGACATCACCAAGGCAGACCATTGCATCAACACCGGATATTTCGATATCAGCCAAAACCGCTCCAAATGCTTCAGTGTTGCCATGAATATCCGAAATAACTGCAAGTCTCATAAAGCTCCAGATGGTTTTTGACGGTCTTTTTTCAGGGGTTTGTAAATGCTTCCGGCCACTTCAACTTCAAACAAATTTTCACCAAGTATATTAAGAACTGCCTTTCCTTTTTCTATTCCTGCAAGAACCGGGTTGCTGCCCCTTAAATGACCAAAATCCGTATATTCTAAAAAATTTATAAGCCCATCGACTTTTTCTTCCAATTCATGATTACTCGGATCCGAACTTTCAAAAAACTGATTAAGGCTCTTTTTATATAACCGTTTTGCCTCGGTTTCGATACAATGATCAGTCAAATTCATTTCAATCTTCATAACAGTAGCACTTTATGGCTTGGTAACAGATCACAACAATTTAATAATGCTGATTGTACGCTTTCTTCCAGGGATCCCTACGAAGTTCTTCAACATTGGCAAGCGCTATATACAGTGCTTTTACCGCCAGCTCTGCGCAATGGAAATGAAATTCGGACAGGGTCTCAAGATATTGCGATACATCTTCAGGTATAATGCCCCATGCCTTTTCAATCGTTTTACCCTCCGCCATGTGAACAACCGCATTTGCGCATGCAATAGTATTAATGCATCCGTTAATGTTAAAGGAAGCGGTTTCGATAAGATCATTACGGGTTTTTAGAAAAATTTCAATGGTATCTCCGCAATCACTTTCCTTGATACCATAACCGTCCGGGTTTTTTATAATTTCATTTTTATCGGCTTTAAAAGCCATTTCAAGATATTTAACAGAATGATTTTGAAAAAAATCTGATCCTTCCTGGTGCATATTTTATCTCCATAGCAATTGTCCCATAAAAATTATAACAAGAAAAAACAGTAATACCAAGCGATTATTTTTTCTGGTATGTTTTCATATATTTGCTTAACACTTTTAATAAAGCTGTAATGGTATTGCAAGATTTATAAGGGCCGCAGGGTCTTAGGAAGAAATCGATAAAACTCTGCAATATTGAATCAAACCCTTATCCACACAACTTTGCCGGTAATAGCACTGTGGCAGTATTACTTATCAATGTTCTTGCGTCGGATATTCCGACCTGAATCTTGCTTCAGATTTTTCAAAGGCTTTTCTTCCAGCTTGCGTATCAAGCTGATACTGTGTTCATCAACAGTAATCATCCGCTTCTTGTACAATGCGCCTATTGCATTTTTATATCGTTTTTTGCTGACACCAAACAATCTGTAGATCTCTTCCGGCAAACTTTTATCCGATATCTTCAGACTCCCGCCATGTTCTTTCATGGTGTTTAGAATTTTATTTGACAAATCATCTGTGCCTTTGGCGTTGTGCTTTTGAAGAGAAAGGTCTATCTTGCCGTCTTCTCTGATCTTTTTGATAAAGCCCTTTACTTCCTGCCCCTGTTCAAGGATTTGAAATACTTCATTCGTATACAAAACACCAACATGGATATTGTTGATAATTGCTTTATAGCCTAAAGGTGTCGTCTCGCCGATCACAAGATCCACGGGCTGACCCTCTGTAAAATTTACAGGAAGTTTTTCCAAAAACTTATCCAGTCTGGATGAAGCGGCTATATGGTTTTTTTTATCATTGTAAATAAATACAACATAGGACTCGCCCTGTTGCATATGTTTTTTCTGCTCCCGCACCGGAACCCGCAGGTTCTGCTTCAAACCCCAGTCTAAAAACGCCCCATAGGAATTGGATAATGCCACCTTCAGTAAAGCAAACTGACCGGCCACAGCATAGGGCTTTTTTGTGGTGGAAACCATTTGAGCCTTTGAATCAATGTATATGAAAACTTCTATGTTATCATCTGCCCTGCAATTGGCTGGGGCTTCTTTTTCGGGAATTAATATCTCCCCGAGTGTTCCACCATCCAGGATTATGCCGGATCTCATAACCTTTATAACCTTGAGACTATTTATTTTTCCTAATTCAACCATCTTTATTTATCCTTAATTTCTTAGTCTGATCGTCAGATCATCTATGCCCTGCTCCAGCTTTTTCAGATTCTTTTTTGAATTAAACAGTATTTCGCACAATTCGCATTTCCGGTACCTCACAATTTCACTGGCATTGTACCCCAGATAAGACGCCATACGTGTCAGCCCTAATGTCCGGATTAAATGATATATCTGATGCTGTTCTTTTTTTTTGAACAGTTCATCCACAGATTCCTTCTCCAGATTTCCAAGATATAAAAAACCGGTTTCTGAAAAACGGTTCCCCGCATCACAGCAGGCATACATGTCCAGATTGGGAGAAACATAAGCATTCATGGAACACATGTTGGGATAATAATCTGTAAAGATCTGTTTGCGGTCAAAACTTTGTGCCCTGCCGAAATAGATCACCGGCTCAGGATAATACAGAAGTTTATTATCCTTAAGGAACTGCTCAACCGCGTCATCTGTTTCTGAAAAATCCGTGACAAAGGAAACAAAATAATCCAGACCCTGTTTCACACAAGCGGCTGCCGCACGAACAATATTTACACTGTCGATATTTTCCTGGTGCCAGCGACTGGTACTGATCCGCAACTGGGACAAACCGCTTTTTCTCAATGCTGATACCATTTTGTCGGCCAGATCCGATGTATTAGCCCAAAACCCGTTGGTAACCACTCTTGTATAAATCCGGTTTTGCCTGCAGACCTGGATCAAACCGCAGACATCTTCTTTAAACATCAGCGGTTCTCCGGCTGTAAAACTGATCCCGGTCACGTGCGCATCGGCCATTTCTTCGATGATTTCCTTTGCCCTGACAAAATCCATTTTATCGGCTCCTGAAGACCCATCGGCTGCCACACAGTGTGCACATTTTATATTACATCGCGTGGAATATCCAAAAGCGATTTGTCGGGGTTGATTCATTTTTTTGACCTGACGATTCCTTAAAATCCTGGCTACCAAAATTGGCACCTGTTATAGTTATTAAAATATGTATTCTACACTTTGTTTATCCAATTTACAATCTGCAAAGCACAGGAGGTTGATATATGTCAGATTTTTCCAAAACCGATTATTCTTCCATAGATCATCCGGAGATATTGGCGCTTCTTTTTCATCCAAGACCCGATTGGAATACTCCGGCACATGCAAAGAATATAGAAGAGATATCTATTCCTGTTGAAGACGACGTATCTATAGGAGGGAAACTGCATGGCACAGACAAATCTGCTCCCGTAATCCTCTTTTTTCATGGTAACGGGGAAATCGTTTCAGACTATGATGACTTAGGCCCTATATATACAAAAATGGGGATCAACTTCCTCCCTGTGGATTACAGAGGATACGGTCGTTCCACAGGTTCGCCGACAGTTACAAACATGATTCATGACTGTCATATAATATTTGACTACGTAAAGCAGTGGCTTAAGCAAAGAGGGTATTCCGGGCCAATAATTATTATGGGGAGATCTCTTGGGAGTGCTTCAGCTTTAGAACTGGCTGAACATTATAAAAATGAGATAGGCGGTCTTGTTATCGAAAGTGGCTTTGCCAGGATCCTTCCGCTATTAAAGCTGATAGGTGTAAATATCAGCAGCTTAGGAATCGATGATAAATACGATCTTTATCACATTGATAAAATTATGAATTTCGATAAACCTGTGCTTATCATACATGCTGAATATGACCATATTATACCCTTTGGTGACGGACAGGCCCTTTTTGATGCATGCTCTTCATCAAACAAGAGGTTTCTTAAAATACCGGGTGCCGATCACAATACTATCTTTGCAGTGGGAATGGAGATGTATCTGAAAGAGGTAAAAAGACTGGCAGACCAAGCTATAATGCAAAAGGACCGGGGCTGATTTGGCCACCGATAAAGAAATAATCGGAATATCATTCCGGCAAATACTATCACAATATTTTCCGGATTTTCATTACCCTGTTTATTGTTCAGAAGGGTTTTTCTTTTTCGTTATTGGCATTTTTATACTTCGAGCTGAGCGAATCACATCTATAGCACGGGATCTATCATTTATTGCACCTTCAACAGATTCGTTTGCCTGAAGAGCAGTTCTTCCGGAATGGGGATATATTTCAGAAGGTATTTTTGAGTCAGATGATTCGTTCGTTGGAGCAGCATATCTTTTTTTCATATCATTTATAGATACAACTATCCTTTCTTCTCCTTTTAGAAGTACTATATAGTCAGCTTCAACTTCACTTATCACATAATCTCTTAACTTATCTCCCTTTTTCATTCGCATCTGACGTTTCCCTCTCCCGGGAGTCGAACGGATATCTTGTTTGTCTTCGAGATAGGCAATGCTAAAATCATCAGTTATTAATGTCCCATACAAAATAATCTGCGGAAGAGACTGTACGGAAGCCGTCTCTTCCGCTAATACTATAGATCTGGAAGGATTAAAAAGGTTCTGCTCCGCTATCACAATAAAGTCAGAAAAAGACGGACTTTGCCAACCTGCCTGCTTTTTCTCTTCTTCAATCAATATCTCTTTATCCGGCAAAACACCTGTTTTCTCACTGATGTTTAAAACAGGCAAAACCTTATTATGAACCATGAATATAACGGAAATGACCAATATTATATTCAACAGATGGATACTTTTAAAAAGATATTTCATATATCTCATCATATCTCACCTTGCGCCTGTAATAGCAGATACCTTCAATTTTACAATGAGATCCTTTGGCTTATTGTAATTTTTTACCCTTGCTTCAAACTCTTTAATAACAAGAAACGGTGAATGTGTCTCAATAGCATATATAGTATCAGATAAAGCCCTTGCATCCGGCATAGACATATCCATAGTAATGCTGATGATCTTAAATGAATTGAAATCTTCAGGGTTCTCAACACGTTCACTGAATATAATTCCACCACTATTTATAATTATTCCTTTAACAGCATCCTGCATTGCAGCAGCAGCAAGCGGTATTGTCTGACCCTTAATAATTTTTTCGTTTTCAGTGTTTCTGATCTCTTTTAAAGAATCAAGTCTATTTTCAAGTTGAGGTTTACGAGCGATCATAGTCATATATTTTCTGAGAACCTTTGTTTTGAACAACAGCATTTCATCGGTCTCAATTCGCTTTGCCCTAATCGTTAAATACCCATATTCATAAATAAAAAGGCTAAGCAAAATAAAAGTAAACGGCACAACAATGATTAATAACTTACTTTTGCGCATTACTGTTTAAAGCCTCCTTTTTGAAATTTTCAATGCCGTTTATCTCCATTTTAATCAAAAACCGGTCTGCATTCGTTTTCAGATTTCTTCTGGTAGCTGAAGCAAATTCAGCTTTGTTGAAATAGGCTGATGCTTCTAATTTAGGAAGGATCTCCGTAGCTGTGTCCGCATAACCTTCTATTTCTGCTGTTGATCCATTAATCTTCAATCTTGTTAGCCAGGCATTTTGAGGAATAATGCTTGTAAGTTCCTTAACTATTAATAAACGCATATGATTACTTTGTTTAAAATTATTTATCGCGGCAATTTCTGAAGCCAGCAAATCTACTTCTTTTTTCAGCTTTTCAACTTTTGCTACTTCATCTTTAATCTGCATTATTTGCCGGTCAATTTCAAAAACACGTTGTTTTTCGATCTTAAAGGGCATTACATAAGATAAAATACCCATAATAATAATTAGCACGAAAAGAATAACAGTTGGAGCAAAAAACAGTTTCGATTCCTTATGTACTCCCTTGCAAAGCAGATCCGGTTTACTGTTTTTCAACCAAAGTGATTCCAGCATCCCGCCTATGGACATAAAGGGCAGATTCTTTATATCCGCTCGGCTTTTTATTGTATGCTTAAGGTTTATATCCATTTGGGACAGATTCAGAACTGGAATTGACAGCTTTTGATCGGGAATCATCACTATCTTATCCTTTAAATCTGCTATTAATCTTAAAGGTGTTTTCCGGCTGTTGTGATAATCAATCAGCATATCAATTTCTTTTACAATATCATCCGCATATTCCTGATTATCCTTCTGCCCGATACTTCCTGTAAAACCGGATATGACAGAACCATCCGCTATAAGCCCCCCTTCATACCCATTTTTATTTATTTCCACATAAATGGTATCCGGGCATTTTTTATCCATATAAGATAAAAGACTGCCGATGCCGGCGAGATTTATAGTTACTCTGTTTACCTGGATGTCTTTTGCTTTAAGCGCTTCTATATATCGATTAACGGGATCTTTTTTTGCTACAAACAATAGTATATAAATCTTGCCGTTTTCTTCTTTTAATATCTTAAAATCGTATAAGGCGTTTTCAGGACATATAGGTGTGAGTCTGTCCAGTTCATACAAAACAGCATTTGAAATATCACTTTTAACAGCAAGCGGAAATTCGGCAGACTGGATGATAACCCATTCCTTGGGAATGCTTAAAGTTAAATCGGATTTTTTTGCTTTTAGCTCATGC
>JAHIFE010000113.1 GCA_018901125.1 Pseudomonadota bacterium
AACACCCAAACCGTCATGCCGGACTTGATCCGGTATCCAGAACCCAATGGAATTACTGGTTTCCGGCCTTCGCCGGAATGACAAAAGTGGAGTTTTCCAGCTTTTTACATGTCTATGAAATCTAAATGCGGTTACCCTGGCTATCTTTCGCTTCTTGTTCTTTCCATTTCCCTGTTTTCGTCACGTTGTTTGATAGCTTCCCGCTTATCGTATTGCCTTTTCCCTTTAGCGAGTGCGATTAAAATTTTTACTTTTCCGTTTTTGAAATACACTCTTAAAGGAATCAGGGAGTGTCCTTTTTCATTCACCTTGCTTGTAAGCTTCTTTATTTCCTGCCTGTTTAAAAGAAGTTTTCTTATCCTTAAAGGATCGTGATTTCCATAATAGGCGAAGGGGCAGGGTCCTATGTGCATTTGATGAACAAAAATCTCTCCGTTTTTGATTTTGGCGTATGAATCTTTAAGGTTTGCCCGGCCAAGCCTTAAAGATTTTACTTCGGTTCCAAGAAGAACCATACCTGCTTCATATTCATCTTCAATGAAATAGTCATGTCTTGCTTTTCTGTTTTCAGAAATAATTTTATTGCGGGTATTCTTTTCCAATGATTTCTTCCAAATGCTTAAGTTTCGGTTTTGCGGCGCCTGCTTTATTATTTACCGTGATCCGTGTATTTTTCGAATGGGATAGTGTATCGATTTTATCCTATTTTGAAATGATGTTTCCGAAAGAGGCTTCAACAAGTTTTATTACGTCATTTGTAGTGTTTTGATTAAGAATTTCTTTTAAAAACTTTTTTGTATCTTCGATATTTAGTGATCGTATCATATTCTTTACAGCCGGAATTGACTGAGGGTTCATGCTAAGTTCATCTATCCCCAGCCCAATAAGAACCGGAACATTCAGAGGATCACCGGCCATTTCACCGCATACGAAAACCTTTATATTCTTTTCCTTAGCAACATGAGCTACATGTTTGATCATGCGCAAAATTGCGGGGTGAAGGGGATGATAAAGGTGGGCAACTCCCATGTTCACCCTGTCAATTGCAAGTGTATATTGAATGAGGTCATTTGTGCCGATGCTGAAAAAATCGGCTTCTTCGGCCATAACATCGGCCATTATAACTGTGGATGGGACTTCAATCATTATCCCGAATGGAATGTTTTTATTATAAGGTTTTCCTTCTTTTTCAAGCAAATCAGCTGCTTCATTTAGGTATTTTTTTGTTTCGCGTATTTCATCAAGGCTTGATATCATTGGAAACAGTATCCTCACATTTCCAAAAGCAGCAGCTCTTAATATTGCTTTTAGCTGTGTTATAAAGATCTCAGGCCTTTCCAGGCAATATCTTATAGCACGAAGTCCAAGGGCGGGGTTGGGTTCGTCAAAACCATTGGAAGATGCAAGTGCTTTATCCCCGTTTATGTCGAGAGTGCGGATTGTAACCGGCCTTGGAGCCATCGCCTCAACAACTTTTTTATATTTGTCAAAAAGCTCTTCCTCACTTGGAAAATCACTTCGCGTCAGATATTGAAATTCAGTTCTGTAAAGTCCTATGCCATCGCCACCATGGTTCAGCACAGCAGCGACTTCTTCAGGAAGCTCTATGTTTCCCATAACCGGCAGACTGAAACCATCGATAGTTTCTGCCTTAAAACGGCTTTCCAGCGATAAATGCGCTTTATGTTCTTCCTCTCTGGTTTCAATTTCTTTATACTCATTTAGTGTTTGTTCCGATGGATTAACGATAACAATTCCCGTTGATCCGTCTATTATTAACGTATCGTCATTTTTTATTGTTTTTGTAGCATTACCCAACCCAAGCACAGCCGGTATTTCAAGTGTGCGCGCTATTATGCCTGTATGAGAAGTCTTGCCGCCACGGTCGGTTACAAAACCCATGATTTTGTCCAACTGGATCTGGCTCGTATCAGCAGGTGAAAGATCTTTTGCGACCAGAATTACACGCTTATCTATTTTGCCGATATTTACTTCTTCAGATCCTATGAGTTTTTTCATAATTCGATCTGAAACATAAGTAATATCATTGGACCTTTCTTTAAGATAAGGATCGTTTATGCTCTGGAACATCACCTTGATGCCTGATACGATCTTCTTAAGCGCCCATTCAGCATTAACTCTTTCATTTTTTATGGTTTCTATTGTTTTATCATAAAGCATCCTGTCTTTAAGAAGTGCAACATGGGTTTCAATAATACCGGTATGATTGCGCACTTCTTTTGGAATATTTTCGATTATTTGCTTCAGGTCATTAACTGCCTGTTTTACGGCTGTTTTGAAACGTTTTAATTCGTTATCCAGGTTTTTCTTGTCGATAAAGTATTTTTCGATAACATCGACACCTTCTTTATCAACAAGATATGCCTTACCAATACATATTCCGGGTGAAGCTTCTATTCCGTTTAACCGTATTTCTTCTTTTATATCTTTATCAGGCATATTGAATTTATTCTCCGAACCCATTTTCAACCAGTATTATTATATTGTTTAATATATCAATATCGGTCTTGTTCTCCGCAGCTAATGTTATAAGGGTTCCCTTAGTATATCCAAGTGTAAGGATATCAATTATACTTGAAGCATCTATTCTTTCATTATCTTTTATAATCCAGATCTTTTGGTTAGCTTTTGCGGCAAGGTTTACGATTTTAGCTGCCGCCCTTGCATGAAGGCCAAGTTCGTTTACAATAGTTGCTTTTTTCAGAAGATCGATGGGTTCTTTATTCATTAAGTTATTAATTTTAAATATTAAGAAAGGCGGTTTAAAAAAAAAGAAAAAAGATAGCTTCAACATTATCAATTTCGCAAAACATATTCTTGTAATTCTAATCACATGTAGCAGATTTGTCAATGTGCAATTGACATTGAAATAAATAACTGGTACAAAATTTACAGGTTAACTGCAATTTATTTGAGTGAGCCAGTTTCAAAACGTCCCATTTTGGCCGATCTTGGCGTTGGACTCAAATTTTAATCCTCGAAATACTCCATGTATTCCTTCGGTTAAAATTTTCACCCGCCTTGACCTTGACCAAACTGAAATGTTTTGAAAGTGGCTCTATTGAAATAAAAAAATTGACGGTTTCGTAAAAAGTTCCTCTAGTTCGTTTCGTTTCATCTTTTGCCATTGCAGTTTAAGATTAAATACCCTTAAATAGCATATTAATACAATATGTTATATTCATATCTTTAAATTATTTGTTTAGGTGTTATAGCTTAGAGGTGAAAATGGAAAAACAGTATTTGATAGATGAGTTATCTATTTCAGAGTCCTGGCGACTATTTCGAATCATGGGTGAGTTTGTTGAAGGGATAGAAGCTCTTCATGAATTAGGACCGGCTGTTAGTATTTTTGGCTCGGCAAGAGTCAAGCCGGATGATCCCGTATATAAAAAAACCGAATTAATAGCCTCTCTTTTTGTTAAAAACGATTTTGCTGTTATTACGGGCGGAGGCGGAGGTGTCATGGAGGCTGCAAATAAAGGTGCTACCGAAGCAGGCGGAAAGTCCGTAGGCCTTAATATCATCCTGCCTTTTGAGCAGAAGCCGAACCAATATTCGAATATAAATCTTGAATTTAAATATTTTTTTATTCGAAAAGTAATGTTTATAAAATATGCTTATGCATATATTATTATGCCGGGTGGATTCGGCACTATAGATGAGCTTTTTGAAGCCGTTACGCTTATTCAAACACACCGCATAAGACCACTGCCGGTTATTCTTGTAGGATCGGACTATTGGGGCGGACTTAAGAAATGGATTCGATCCAGGATGTTGGAATCAAAAAAGATTTCAGATGAAGATATTGATATACTCCAGGTCGTGGATGACCCTGAAGAAGTAGTTGATATGGTAAAAAAACTGGTAATTATCTAAACCTGTTTCGAACATTCCGGCCTTGTTTTAGGCAAATAGATGCCAGCATTGAGAAAGTGAGAATTTTGCATAAGTTTTCTTTTTGGCCGATTACAGTGTAAGGCTCAAATCTTGAATGAAGTGAGCGGTATGACGATATAAATGTGTTGCCGTTCTACAGCTGAAGTAAAGAACATTATTGACATCTATCGTTCAAACGTTATATTGAATGCTCCGTTAAAATCCGGAGGGTTTTAGGAGAGGTGGCCGAGCGGCTGAAGGCCCCGCTCTCGAAAAGCGGTATCCTGTCAAAAACGGGATCGTGGGTTCAAATCCCACCCTCTCCGCCAATTAATTCAATTGGTTAGCCATATGGCAGGAGCTTTGAATAACTTATATACACCGATATGGCATTAGATTCGGATGTAATGCAAAGATCTTGCTAAGAGATAGAAGACTTGGGATACATTTTTTTATGGAGAGATGTCCGAGCGGCTGAAGGAGCACGACTGGAAATCGTGTGTGCTGTTAATAGCGGCACCGAGGGTTCAAATCCCTCTCTCTCCGCCAGATAATCATAGG
>JAHIFE010000114.1 GCA_018901125.1 Pseudomonadota bacterium
ATAATAAATATTACCTATAAGTCAAGCTATTTACATAAATTATATTGTGTCCACATATATTATTTTTTATTATGTTATATTTCAATTTATATTAATTAGTTATACCATATATGCATAATATATCAGGGGGAAGATCCGTTCTAACCAACACTTTTAATTACACCCTGGAAGAGCTTAAGGCGTGAATAGGCTTACCCCTTAAGTTCAATAAACCTTGGATTTTTCAAACAGCACCTTTTCGTCCAAAGGGAATGTCGAGTTTGCGCATTTTCGACCGGAGCGTCGAGGGATGTATGTTCAGAAGCTTTGCTGCGCCATTTTTCCCGCCCACGCGGCCACCGGCCATATTCAGGGCCTTTAGAATTGCTTGTGACGTTGTTTGTTCAAGAGTGAAAGGGTTTCTTCCCACGTCGGTCTCGGGTATTATGGTGTTTGTGCGGGGGATAGTGTTGCTCAGATTGTCAAAGGTCAGCGGTTGTTCCCTGCTGAGAATAAGGGCGCGTTCGATGGCGTTCTGGAGTTCCCGGACATTGCCGGGCCAGTTATAATGCATAAGCTTTTCGAGAGAGCCGGGAGCAAGGGTGGGAATTTCTACAAAACCCATCTCCCGGGCCTTCTTCATCATGAAATATTGAACCAGGGCTGGAATATCGGCTCGCCGGTCACGAAGCGGCGGAATCACAATGGGAAAAACCCTGAGGCGAAAATAAAGATCCTCGCGGAACTTGCCCTCCGCCATCATGGTCTCCAGATTGCGGTGCGTAGCTGCAATTACGCGAATATCAACCTTGATTGTCTCTGTTCCGCCAACCCGTTCAATTTCTTTTTCCTGGATTACCCGTAGGAGTCTGACTTGCGCCCCCGGCGTTAATTCGCCGATCTCATCAAGAAAGATCGTTCCGCCCTGGGCCCGTTCAAAGCGCCCGCGTTTCTGAAAAAAGGCTCCTGTAAATGCTCCCTTTTCATGGCCGAAGAGTTCGCTGTCCATAAGTGATTCCGGGATAGCGCCACAATTCACCTTAATAAAAGGACCATTTTTGCGCGAAGATAGATTATGAATGGCCGTGGCTATAACCTCTTTTCCGGTTCCGGTTTCTCCCAGCAACAAGACAGGGCTTGCCAGAGGAGCCACCTGGCCGACCATTTCCGTGACCTGCTTTAAGCCGAAATGAGCGCCAACAATCTCATCCCCTGTCTGCTGCCGCAGCTCTTCCTGGAAGTACCGGTTGTCATCCGCCAGGATCTCTTTGAGCCGCAGAACCTCGCGGTAACGCAGATAATTGCTTAGTGCGATAGCAAAGGGCTCATTCAAAAGAGAAAACAGCCGTATGTGTTTCTCCGAATACTTTTTACTCCCATTATTGCCGACAAAAATGCCGGCAATAAAATCCCATTCCAGCTTTGGCCCGATTGCCATAAAAGTGGCATCAGGATAGCCAACATTTGCCGATATATATTTCATAATAGGATGATCGCCGATTCGGTTGGTCACCAATACCTTCGGTCTCATCTGAGGATTTACTTTCATTTCCTCGATTATATGTTTCATATCCGGCGGGGTAACGCTTTTGATAGAGGTGAGTTCTCCTCCGTTTAAATCCGCCTTTGCAATGATTTCTGCAACAACGTGTACCGGATCGTAAACAGCTATAAGCATGATATCTGCCGGAATATGATCACGAATGTACATAAAACAATCCCACAGCGCTCTCTCGATCTCAAGACTGCCGCAGATCCGCAGCGTTGCCTCCCGGAAAAAATAATTTTCATCTATCCTCATGAGCATCTCCTATTTAATATGATTTTATATATCATATTTCGCACTGTAACGCAATAAGTGTGAAATATAATATATAATAGTGTGAAATATAATATTATTATTTGCTATTTTTGTCTAACTATCTGTATTTAAAAGTATAAATATTTTGGCACGATTTAAGCAAAGCTAAGGTAAAGAAAAGCTTTTTCCTCTTTGCCGTTCTCCGATCACGGTCGGGGGAAGGCCTTTGGTTCGTAGATAAAACAATCGTCGTTAAGGAGGGTAACAGATGGAAAGATATGATTTTGTAATCGTTGGTGGGGGACACAATGGGTTATCCACTGCTGCTTACCTGGCTAAATCGGGATACACGGTAGCAGTGGCTGAGGCGCGGGTTGAGGCCGGCGGATGTATGGATTTTTCCGAGGTTAGGGCAGGTTGTATCATTCAGCCGCATGCTCTTATAAGTTATGCCAATGCAGCGCCCGGCATGGATCACCTCGATCTCTGGAGGTATGGGCTTCGATTTGCGCCCGTTAAGGGGCCGTTTATGCTGGTTAACTCAGAAGACAGGGCTGTTCTCGGTCTTCACCCACAGGACCCTGTGATGACCCGCAGGGCCCTTGAAGTTTTAAAAACGTGGTCAGTCAAGGATGCTCAGTTGTGGGAGAAGATTGCATATGAGATGCTTCCCCATCTGAAGGATATATTGCGATCAATATTT
Source organism: Pseudomonadota bacterium (assembly GCA_018901125.1). GTDB lineage: Bacteria > Desulfobacterota > Desulfobacteria > Desulfobacterales > RPRI01 > RPRI01. The sequence continues at coordinate 2,484 of JAHIFE010000114.1, forward strand.
TGGGTTCCCCCATGGCCGCTTGATCTTGAGTACGAGCCGGAGGACCTCCCATGGTACCAACAACTCAAAAAGGTTATGCCGCAGTTGTTCCGTCCCGAATGGCTTGAATTGAGTCTGGTTGAAATAATGGAAGAACTCATGGAATGCGGACCCATGAAGGCCGCGATGATGTACCAAATCTACTACCAGGGAGTAGCGCCGCACTGGCGGAAGTTGGCTATCCCAGCCTTCGGAACCTATCTCTTGATGAATTACTCTGACGGCATGTTTGTCGGCGGGATGCATATGTATGCTCATTCAATCATCCGTTGCGCCATGCACCACGGCGCCAAGATCTTCACCAACTCACCGGTGGAAGAGATTATAGTGCGGGATAACAGAGCGGTGGGGGTGCGTCTTTCTGATAGCGCTCAATCCAAGGAGAAGATTCTCATGGCCAACAAGGCGGTGATCAGCTCTGTGGATACGCAGCAGACTTTCCTCAGACTTGTAGGTTCCGATCATATTGACAAATCATTCAAGCAAAGAGTAGCGGATCTGGATATGCGGTCCGGTTCCTGCGTTTACACGCATATTATCGCCAAGGATTACCCCAGATGCAAGGGGGAGGCCGGCAAGCTGATGGCTGAGTTCGACATGCCACCTGCCGCATACATTTACCCCATGGATAATACTCAAGGTTATCTGGATTATATTCGGGACGTGGAGGGGTTCAGGAACAGTGGGAAATTCGGTCCAAATCTGGCCGGGGGCGGCTATGCCAATGTGACGGCTCTGGATCCCACAATAGCCCCTGAGGGCTATACGGTTCTGGGTGGTTTTCAGACCAATGTTCCTCCTCCTGAATATCACCGTGACGGACCTGATGCCATTTCCTTTGAAAAAAAGGAAGAGTTTAACAAAATGATCAGGGAGATGGTGTGTCAAATGGCCCCTAACATGAGGGATAAAATCGTGTATTTCAATAGCAATACGCCACTTGAAGATGAGTTCCGCAATGCCGGGCTTGGTGGTGGCGCATGGTGCGGGCCTGCTGAGACCGCAGACCAGTGGTGGAGCAACCGGCCCTTGCCGGAGCTTTCGCGATACCGAGCGCCGATCGAGAATCTCTACCTTGCTCATCAGTCACAATATCCCGGTGGCTTATGTCTTATGGCGGTGGCATACAACCTTATGCATATCATGATCGATGACGGGGTGGTTGCGCCTAAAGCCTGGTGGTATCCTTCGCCATGGCATGTCAAAGACGGCGACAAAAAAATACCCCGAATCGGCTGATACTATAAAGATAAATTAAAGGAGGTACAATATGTCAAGCGCTACAAATAATGCAATTGATAAACTGGTTCCCTTCAAACGCGATGCTGTGGGAGCGATCCCCGAGTTTCCGATGGAATCTGAATTTGATGTGGTAGTGATTGGCGGGGGCCCCAATGGGCTCATTACCGCTGCGTATCTGGCTCGTGCGGGCATGAGTGTAATTGTGCTTGAGAAGCGCACGGAAGTCGGCGGGGGACTGGCAACAGAAGAGATTCTCTTCCCGTGTTATTATACCCATACACATGCCATCTATCACATGATGACGGATTATATGCCCCTTTTACAGGACTTCGATTTTTCAAAACATGGGGTATCTTTTTATACTCCCAATTACCAGACCGGGATGGTCTACGAAGACGGGTCATCCTTTGTCCTGTGCAGAAGCATTGATGATACCGCCGATTCCATTCGCCGCCTGTCCCATAAAGATGCCGAAACTTTTTTGAAGTTAATGCGGACATGGGAGCCGATGTTCGATGAGATTCTCGGGCCGGCAACCTACTTTCCGCCCATGCCCGCCCTGGAACAGGTCGTCAGTATGCAGAGGACTGAGATAGGTAAAGCTTTGATTGATCTGACGGAAAAAACACCTCTTGAGGTTATTACCCAGGTCTTTGAGAATAAAAAGGTCCAGGCCGCCATGCTCTATTGTACCTGCATGTTTGGGCTCGACCCCAATGGCGCGGGATTAGGATTTTTAATCCCCCTTTTGCTGCAAAGGGCGGGATGGAACAAAGCCTATTGCAACGGCGGTTCACACCGCATGGCAGCTGCTCTGACGCGGGAGATTCTGGGAGCGGGTGGTATGATCATGAGTCCTGCGCCTGTTACCAAAATACTTGTCGCAAACGGTCGTGCTACAGGAGTGGAGATGTATGACGGCCGTAAAGTAAAAGCTAAGGTTGTTCTATCCAGTCTTGATCCGGAACTGACTTTCCAGCAGATGGTAGGGCCTGAGCATCTGGATGGCTACCTGAATCAGACATCCAAAGCCTGGCAATTGGAAAAAAAGAGTTTTTTCACAACACATGTAGTTTTGCATGAGCCACCCAAATACAAGGCTGATGACGCCTGGGTAGACAAAGCTTTTATGACGATGATGGGATTCGAGAATGTGGAAGATCTTTTGAAATACTGGAAGGGTGTTGGTAATGGGGAAATCGGGGAGAATCTGGCCGGGCATGCCACCTGTGAAACCCTGATTGATCCGCATCTGGCCAGAGTTCCTCCTGTTTCAATAACACCGGTAATGCTGGACACCTCCAAACTCAAGCCGAGGGCTCAGCATATCGCGTTCTTCCAGATGCATGCTCCTTACGATCTTAAGGGAGGCTGGGAGAAGAGAACCGATGAAATTACCGAAATGGTTCTTGCCCGATGGCGCAAATACGCTCCGAACATGACAAAGGAGAATATGTACATGGTGCACAGCGAGACTCCGGTAGATATTGAAAGACGCCTTGCCAGCATGCGCCGCGGTTCGTTCAAGCATGGAGACTATATCCCGTTTCAGATGGGCATGTTTCGACCCAATGAGCAGTGTTCGTCCGGTCGGACGCCGATTGAGGGTCTTTACACCTGCGGTGCTTCAAACTATCCCGGCGGTTTAGTGCTGGGAGGGCCGGGATATCTCGCGGCTAACGCCGTAGCCGAGGACTTCAAGATCGAAAAATGGTGGAAACCTACAGCGAATATGCGTAAGTATGAACGGGTCTATCTGAGCAAGTAAAGAAATTTTCCGGCGGAGTGTAAAACACCGCCCTACTGTGGTGCGGCATTTTACACCCCGCCATCGAAATTTCTCCAATCAAGGGGAAGGTAGGATTAACGTAAAAAGGAGGTTCAGACTATGGAGAGAAATCCAAAATTATATTGGCCTGATGAAAAACATCAGGGGCTTCGACCTCAGCCGGGGGTAATGCAGTTATGGTTTCATGATGGTATATTTACCAACGGATATTCCATGCAGCTTATGTTTCATACTGCTCCTGCCAAGTCCAGTATTTGGCTTGACGTTTGTGGACCGGATGGAAAAAATACCAATGTTGTTGCTTTTTTTGATACGGATACCATTACCGCAAAAACGGAATACTGTGATGTCAAGATGGGCGATAATTATGTACATGGTAAATTCCCAAAATATGAAATGCATTTTCGTCATGAAAACATGGGCGCAGATTTTGTCTACGAATGCCTCACACAACCGATTTTTGAACCCCCCGACGGGGTTTATCAGGGAAGAGAGCAATCCCCGCAAACACCATTATATTTTGGATATGCCGTTCGCCCCCGATGCCGGGTTACCGGCAAGCTGATCATAGATGGTAAAGAAATCCCGGTAGAGGGAGAGGGCTATGGGGATCATGAATGGAAATACGCTCCTCCGGGACATTTTCAGCACCATTGCTGGACGTGGGGAAAGGTATATCTTCCCGAACATACGCTGGTTTGGTGGGATGCGATACTTAACCCTACCTTTGGTTTTCAAAGATGCAAGTGGCTTTGGTCTTTAAGCGGGGATACGTTGTTCGAATATTCAAATCATGCCGGAATGTATGTGGAATTAATCGACCTTGAATTGACGGAGTCAGGCGCCACCCTGCCTAAAAAGATGGTTCTTACTATTGATGAACCCAGGATAAAGGGGACGGCAACCTATAACATTAAACACATAGTTAAAAACGTGCCTATTGACGCTTTCGGCAGCTTTAAAATTGATCCTGAAACATGGGTGGGACTAAGGCATTATGCCCGGTTTATATCCGAATGCCACTCCGATTTTGAAATAGACGGTAAAAGGATTGTAGCAGACTCATTGGAATCCCATGAAGTGGGGAAATGATAATCCAATATAATTTACATAAAATGGGGGAACCATGGCTGAAGAAAAAGAAGTTAGTGCAAGCATGATGCTGAAATCGACCGGTCTGGGAAACACTATGCTGTATGCCGAACCGGTAAGCTGTAGTTTGGTAGGAGATATTCTCGTTCTTCATGTCAAAACGGTTTCACCGGTGCAGTGGCATATCAGAACCGGGATTACCTATAGGGGGATACTAAAGCTATTGTGGTGTATTTTTAAAAATTTCTCCGTAGTCAAATTCCTGTTTTCCGGTTTCTTCAGACTTAAGAATCCCAGGTTGACTGAGGAGTTTTAAAAAGTTTAAGGGCGGTTCGGTTTCAGTGCCTTACCGCCCTTTGAACCGCAACAGCGTCGTTTTTCCGTCTGTTAAGTACAAGGTCATACGTCTCAGAATATGGAAGATACTCAAGTATCGGGAAACTTTCCCGGTCCCTCTCGCCCCGTAATTAATTGCAATTAGGATACTTTCATCTGCGGACTCATCCAGTGCGTGTATTGAAGTGTGCGCATCACCAAAATATCATCCTCCTCACTTATCAGTTTACGTACTTCGACCGTATATCTGTTCGGGTATTCTCCAGTCTTAGATCGCTTTGAATAATCAGAAGTGAATCGGCTTGACAATGTTCACATATACGTGTACCTTATGCCCATGAAAACCATCTCATTTTATCGCACAGAATCCGGGAATTGCCCTGTTGAAGAGCACTTGGATAGCCTGACCGATGCGCAAATAACGAAAGTAGTGTGGGTATTGAAAGGGAAATAGAATTGGCAGAAAAACGAAAAAAAGAATTTCTTAGCAGGAGGCAAACAGATGGATGATCTGGATAAATATATTGAAACAAGAAAGAAGAAAAGTCTTAATTTTTCACAAAATTTTGATGAAGGATATGAGCAATTTAAAATCGGTGTTCTTCTTAAGCAGGCCCGCCTTGAGGCAGGTCTTACCCAGCAAGAAGTTGCTGACATATTAAATACTAAAAAATCTGCTATTTCTCGAATCGAAAACCATGCTGAAGATATCCGTCTCTCAACCTTAGTGAATTATGCACATGCCGTCGGTAAAAACCTTCAACTCAAGGTAGCCTGATTACAGCGAACAAATCATTTGAAAGGGAGCGGGAAAGACGGCGGCTTTTTTATACGGCGTCGGTAAGAGTTAAATTTGATGGCAATTATTTAACGTAAGGCCATGATAGATAATCTTATTTTATGCAT
>JAHIFE010000016.1 GCA_018901125.1 Pseudomonadota bacterium
CCACTTTCAAAACGTTTCAGTTTGGTCAAGGTCAAGGCGGGTGAAAATTTTAACCGCAGGAATACATGGAGTATTTCGAGGATTAAAATTTTCGCCCAACGCAGAGATCGGCCAAAATGGGACGTTTTGAAACTGGCTCCTATGTGTAATTCAGAACATTAATGTATAGGTTAATAGCAATATCCACCAAAATCCCGTATTTTATCCAGTATAGCTTTCAGGACACGCTGCATATCCTTAAAAAAACAAAAGCCCCGCACTTCAATCATTTGAAGAACGGGGCTTTTTTGTATCCGGTCATGTTAAATCCTATTGAGAGTATAAAAATTTACCAGAGATAACGGATTATTTATTCCAGAAAATGCCATAATAACACAGACTGTATAATGAGCAATAAAACTATATTTTTTGTTAGCACTTCGACATAATTAACACAAGAGCCACTTTCAAAACGTTTCAGTTTGGTCAAGGTCAAGGCGGGTGTAAATTTTAACCGCAGGAATACATGGGGTATTTCGAGGATTAAAATTTTCACCCAACGCAGAGATCGGCCAAAATGAGACGTTTTGAAACTGGCTCACAATAATAGTTTTAATAAACCTGATAAAGGAAGATATAAAAAGTCAGCTCATTTACATGTTTTTTTAAATATTTATAAGCGATATTTGATGATTTTGCAGCAGGAAGGATACAACTTATATAGGGAAATCTTAAATGACGGCTTCGCAGCATACTAAGCTTTTGCGAAGCCGTAAATCATGATTGTTTGTTTATGAAGGCATTTTAAATGATCAGGCTTATCCTTGACGGCTTTGTAGCTTATGAAGCTTTTTTTAATTCGCAGTCTGAATAGCAACTTGTTGAAAGATTGTTATTCTTGAGAGGGAATTGTTTTAATGGCTTTACTCCATCAGAATTAAAATATACCCGGTACTTTCCTTTTGATAATTTTCCTGTTTTAGAACTGTCGCCTCGTGTCAACCAGCCGGAATGATGAACCGTTACAAGAGAATAAGCAGATATCCATGAAAGGCTTACTAATACAAAAACGCCGTATAAATAAGCAAACAGTCCATCAGAATTTCCGCAGCGTTTTGTGTATAAAATACTTGCTGCGCTTGATGTAAATATTATTCCTATCAAAATGCTTATGCCGAACTCGACAATATGCCAGCAACAAAATGCAATTGTTACAAAAATAAATAACGGAGATAAAATTATTCCAAATGAATTCAGAATGAAATTAATACGCGCTCCTAGCGCAGAATGTTTTCTGAATTTCTTGAATATAAATCGTGCCATAACTATAGTTTCACGAATGTGGCTGCGCGCCCAGCGCAACAACATCTTGCAAAGGTTCGTATATCCAACCGGCACATTGGTAAACGCCACGGCATTTTGCTGGTAAAAAACATTGTAACCTTCCCTGACAATAAGGTTTGTCATGGCTCTATCTTCACCTATAGTGGAAGGTCTGCCGAGAAATGTTTGATTGAGCCATTCCGAAAGGATTGGGGTAACTACATCCTTGCGATAAGCCGAAAGTGCGCCCGGAGTACACATAACGGTATTGACCATGCTCTGGCTGGCCCGGATAAAATCAAAACTGAAAAGAAATATTACATCAAGCATCTTTGGAATTATGCCTTCATTCAGGTTAAGAACACGTATATTTCCTGCTACACCACCTATTTTACTGTTTTTAACAAAGGGACTTATAAGATTTCTAAGAGTATCGGGTTTTACCTCCGAATCACTGTCAACCGTTACAAGCACATCCCCTGTGCTTTGCTGAAATCCTAAATAAAGAGCATGCCTTTTACCTTTATTTTGAGGAAGTTTTATCGCCATAAGCTTGCTCCCCAATTCCTGTTTCGCTTTGGATATCCACTCCCATGTATCATCGACGCTTCCATCATCAACAGCGATTATTTGGAGTTTTCGCAAAGGATAGTCACTTTCTGCAAGGCTTTTAAGAGTCATATATACCTGTTTGCCCTCGTTGAAAGCAGGCACAACAACACTGCATGAAAGCAGTTCATCATCGGTTGAAGATGAAACAGGCTTATACTTGCAAACAAGATAAAACCTCCATAAGAACTCAACTATATTGATTGCAATAAAGATTAGTGCAAACAGCATAAAAGCTCTTCCGTAAGGATTTTGCCTCATTTCTTCCCGAACCATTGAAATACGTTCTAAAAACAATATGTCAATTGCTACAAGTGAAACCATAGCAAGACAAATCGATATTTTTATAATCGTATCAAATTTTTTATCATTTGGAAAAAGAGACTTATGGAAATTAAATAAATGCTTCCTGAAATTGGATATAAAATACAAAAGAGCCGAATATTTCTGTATGTTAGTAGAAGTTGCTGCCATATTATTATCCTGTATAAAATGCATAAAAGCCTGTATCGCATCGAAATAAATTTGATAAGTCGACAATACAGGCTTTTGGTATTTTTATTATGTATCCTGAAAATATGTTGAAATATTTATAATTAATTAAACTTCTGATACTTTTCGAGCATGCTTTTTTACGCCTGCATTTGTTTAATGTCAACAAGAATAATAAATTTCTATCAGCTCTATGAGAATGTTCTTTTTCAGTCAGCATATATCAATACCGCTTAGTTCAAGCTTAAAAAAAGGAACGTTTGTGGGACTTTTTAAGAAACAGCCAAACTTGACTTATAAGTCTGTTAATGCAATAGATCAAACAAGAAAAGCATATAAATATGCCTGTATTACGATGAATAGTAATCAACTCAAAAGATATTATTAGATCAAAACACGTAAAGCAATAAAAAATAAGAAAAAAAAGAAGAAAATTTATTTCCGTTCTTTTCATTCCGCTTGAACGGAAATCAGGCAGGCTTACTGTTAAGTTAATCTTCCCCAACCGGCCTGACTGTAAAAAGCAAGCACATGCGCATAACATATGAATAAAGTTAAACAAACAATTGAGCAATATAAGATGGATTTTGAACCGGTAGGCCGCCGGGGTCAATGCAATTCCGACAGTTCGGTTTTGGAATGTGCCCATCAGCTTGGAATCAATATTAAAAGCGTATGCGGTAGCCAGGGAAAATGCCGCTCCTGTAAAGTTAAAATTCTTGATGGAAAAGTTTCTGAGCCGACTTTAAGCGAAAAAGAAATATTTTCAGAAAAAGAGTGTGATCAGGGATGGCGTTTGGCTTGTAAATCATATCCATTAAATGACTGCAAGATATACCTTCCGCCTGAATCTATTACCGCACCTCAACGTACACAGACGGAAGGTCTGGAAATCAATATTTTGCCTGAACCTGTTATCAATTCCTATAAAATAGCTGTTAATCCTCCATCTTTTTCGGATCTGCGTGGTGATGCTGACCGGCTTTTGGAAACACTTAATTTAACGCACAATATCAGCTGTAACAAAATAGATATAGACGTAATGCGGGATCTTTCTCCAAAACTAAGGACATGCAACTGGAAGTGCAATGTCCTTGTGCGTAAAGACGAGATAATCGGCTTATCTTTATCAGACCGTAAACTTGGATTTGCCGTAGATTTGGGAACAACTAAAATTGCAGGATATCTTGTTGATTTAAACAGCGGTAAAACTATTGCAACCAAAGGGATAATGAATCCTCAAATAGGTTACGGCGAGGATATTATAAGCCGCATTACACATGCAATTCAATCTCCTGCAGAAGCAGCCCGGTTAAAGAATCTTGTTGTTAATTCGGTCAACGATTTAGTCGGAGATTTATGTTCAAATATCGGTGCAAAAGCAGATGAAATTGTTGATGCAGTAATTGTAGGCAATACTGCAATACATCACTTATTTCTTAACTTGCCCGTCAAACAACTGGCTGAATCGCCTTTTATCCCTGCTATAATAAACGCTTTAGACATAAAAGCACGAGACGCCGGACTGCAAATTGCACCAGGCGCTTTTATACACCTTTTGCCAAACATAGCCGGTTTTGTTGGTGCAGATCATACCGCGGCTTTGCTGTCGATAGATGCCGGAAATAGCGAAGGAGTAGTGCTTGTTATTGACATCGGAACCAATACCGAGATTTCTTTGATAGTAAATGGAAAAATTGTCAGCGCTTCCTGTGCATCCGGTCCTGCCTTTGAGGGAGGACATATCAAATATGGTATGCGGGCTTCAGGCGGAGCTATCGAAGATATACTTATAACAAATGGCGAAATACAATATCAGACAATTGACGGGGCTGCGCCTGTCGGGATCTGCGGATCGGGTATCCTGGACGCATTAGCCCAATTGTATTTGGCAGGAGTTTTAGATAAAAGTGGCAGGATGTCCAAAGACCATCCCGGAGTAAGATCCAACGGAAAATATCTTGAGTTTGTTATTGTTAGCGAAGAAGAAAGAAACGGGCAGGAAGCTATCGCTGTAACCCAGAGTGATATAAGAGAATTGCAGCTTGCTAAATCGGCTATCCGCACGGGTATCCAGCTGTTGCTGGAAGCTAAGGGCTGCACTGAAAACGATATCACACAGATAATCATTGCCGGAGCCTTTGGAAGTTATATCAATGTGGACAGCGCTGTAACAGTTGGTCTGCTGCCGTGTTTGCCTGTTGAACGTTTCAAACAAGTGGGAAATGCTGCCGGTATTGGTGCCAAAATGGCCTTAATTTCTTCAGGCAAGCGATTGGAAGCTCAAAATCTGGCTTCAAGAACGCATTATATCGAATTAAGCACCGTACCTGCTTTTATGCATACTTTTGTCCAGGCAGGCTATTTGGGATTATACAGACTGTCCGGTGGTAAGAGAATGGAAATTAACAAGGAGTAATGATATGACTAAAGAAAAAAAATTGAAACCGAACTATAAAGCAGCAAGTCCTGATGATATTAAAATAGATATTTTAGATTCTATAGACTACAAATACAGGCAGAAAAGAGATATAGATATTGAAATCAGGCAGCCTGAGTTTACTTCCGTATGTCCAATGACAGGCCTTCCGGATTTTGGCACTATAATTATCAGATACATACCTGATAAAAAAATAATAGAGTTAAAATCTTTGAAATTCTACCTGCTTCAATACAGAAATGTAGGCATTTTTTACGAACATGTAGTAAATCACATATTAGATGACCTTGTGGAAGTGCTAAAGCCGAAACAAATGGAAATTACGGGTGAATTTAGTGCAAGAGGGGGCATAATTACAAAGGCTGTTGCAAGCTATAAGAAAAATTAAGGCATGACGGTTTTGGCATTCAGAAAATCATAATATGAATTTATGATATCAATTGCTTCTTGTTCCGATGTGATATGTTTTATGGATTCACGGAACTTTGCGTTTGAATCAAGAGCTTTTACAAACCAGCCAAGGCGGCTTCGCATCATAAAACATGCCTGCTTTTCCCCGAAATATTCTGCATTTGCTTTAAGGTATTCTTTCATGCAGCTAAAGCGTTGGGCCAGGCTTGCCGGAGGTAGCGGCTCTTTTGACATAAGGGCATTTATCTGTTTAAATATCCATGGATTGCCGATAGCTGCCCTGCCTATCATAACTGCATCGCAACCGGTTTGACTCTGCATTGAAACAGCGTCATATGCTGTGAGGATATCCCCGTTTCCAATAACAGGGATAGACACTTTTTGTTTAACCCCTGATATTACAGACCAGTCGGCCACGCCTCTAAAGCCCTGGCTTGCAGTTCTAGGATGAACTGCAATAGCATCTATTCCGCAATTCTCTGCGATTTCAGCTGTTTTTAGTGCTTGCTCACCGGATTTTTCCCATCCGGTTCTTATCTTTATTGTTACAGGAATTTTTACAGAATTTTTTATCGCCTTCAAAATAGCTTCGGCTCTGCCGGGCTCTTTCATAAGAGCAACACCTGCGCCTGTTTTTACTACCTTTTTAACAGAACAGCCGAAATTTATATCGATTATATCAGCCCCCAAAGATTCAACAATTATTGCAGCTTCTGCCATAATGGAAGGATCGGAGCCGAAAATCTGAAATGAAACAGGATGCTCTTCGGGTAGAGAATCGAGCATCTGAAGAGTTTTTTTGGAGCCGTAAGCAATGCCATTTGCACTTACCATTTCAGAACAAACGAGTCCGCATCCGGCTTTTTTTGCAATGAGCCTGAAAGGCAGATTGGTGATACCAGCCAGAGGAGCCAGAACTGTATTGTTATTGATAATTATTGAGCCTATTTTCATTTTTTCAGGACACTATCGAGCGATTAACCAAATCTCATGGATTGATTCTTGATCGAGACTCTCAACAGGTTTTTCAGCCAGCAGCGCCCTTGCTTCACCAGATAAAGCCATGGCTTTTGTTGCTGATTCTTCTATAGACATGTCCATAATATACACCTCGCTATACAAATCTTATTTGTTTTACAATAGCTTATTTGTAGAATCAAGTATCTTCTATAGACTTTCGGATAAAGTTTTTATACTGTGCCACCAATCGGCCGCTTAGACAATGCATCAACTTAGGGATAATTATAAAATGACTGACATCTTGCTTATTCAACCGCCTATCAGGGATTTTTATCTTACAGCAAAAAGGACTATTCCTTACGGACTGGCATGCATAGCATCATCACTTGAAAAAGCCGGTTTTTCGGTTGAAATATTTGACGGTCTTGCTACTTCAAAATCTCATAAAATTCAAATACCGGATGAGATGAGTTACCTTGATGGATATTACGGCAAAGAGGATATTTCTCCTTTTGCACTTTTCAACGGGTTTAAGCATTTTGGATACAGTTTTGAGCATATCGGAAAAGAAGCGGCTAAAACCGGTGCATTTCTTGTCGGTATCTCATCTTTGTTTACGCCCTATGCTGAATATGCGCTGATGACAGCCGAGACTGTTAAAGCTTATAACCCAAATTGTAAGATTGTTCTTGGCGGCCACCATCCTACAGCTCTTTACAATAGGGTAATGGAAAACAGTGTAGTTGATTTTGTTATTCGTGGCGAAGGAGAAGAATCAATGGTTCTTCTTGCTGCGGCTATTAAAGAAAACAAAAGCCTTGATTTGATTCCCGGCATTACTTATCGCAAAACAGACGGAAGCCTATATGAAAATGATCCTGCTTTAATTAACAATCTTGACGATCAACCTTTGCCTGCGATTTCTCTTTTAAAACATAATTTTTACAAAAGAGGAAAAAGTGCAAGTATAGTTATTTCCGCAAGTAGGGGTTGTCCCATGAAATGCTCTTATTGTTCCGTAAGCGCTTTGTCATATCTGAAATACAGGAGAAGAAGTATTGAATCAGTTTTAAGAGAACTTGATAATAATATTTCCGAAAACTGTGCTGCCTTTATAGATTTCGAAGATGAAAATCTCAGCCTGGACAAAAAATGGTTCTCAGAACTTCTTTGTGAAATAAAGTTACGATATGGCAAATCAGGTCTTGAGTTAAGAGCAATGAACGGACTGTTACCCACATCTCTTGATGAAGAAATGATATGTCTTATGAAAGGCTCAGGCTTTAAAACTCTTAATCTTTCCCTTGGCTCATCTTCTTCAGAGCAACTAAAAAGATTTAATAGGCCGGATGTAAGAGAAGCTTTTGACAAAGTTCTTTTGCTTGCTGAAATATATGATCTTAAAGCTGTTGGTTATATAATTGCAGGAGCGCCTTATATGAGGCCGGAAGATTCGGTATCAGATCTTTTATATCTTACCGAAAGAAGAGTGCTTGCGGGCGTTTCAATTTTTTATCCATCTCCGGGAAGCAGCGATTTTGAGCTGTGCAGAAAACTTGAAATACTTCCTGATAAATATTCTTTAATGCGTTCAAGCGCTCTTCCCATTTCTCATACAACAGATAGAAAAGAGGCTGTTACCATTCTAAGACTCGGAAGAATTTTAAATTTCATGAAATCACTAATCGACAGCGGATATAAAATACCTGAACCGGCACCGTTTATGGAAGACCAAATTAAAAGCATTGACCGAACTGAAACAGGAATAAAACTTTTAAAGTGGTTTCTTTTTGATGCAAAGATAAGAGGTGTTAATAAAGAAGGCTGTGTTTATGAGCACAGCATATGCGCCAGGACTGCCGGTTTGTTTGCTGAACAGATAATAAAAGCCGATTTGAAAGGATGCTAAAGGTAACCGCAAGATGAAAAATGATCTTATGCATTTATAAGATCATCCCAGTCAACAAAGGCACCTTTTTTCGCGCTGCGGATGCTCTGACAAACGTCTGAAAAACAGGGAAGTGTACGACACTTTTCATCACCTTTTCCACTTCATTACTCTCTGTTTTCACATTCTTTAAAAAGGGACGATTGGCATTTTCGGCATTCGGGGTTATCGATGGTTGGCAGGATTGCTTTTATGGCTTCTGTTTCCGATACAAAAATATGATCTGCCCCAATGCTGTCAAGGTACCCTCCCCGCTCTAGAAAATCTCTGGCGTTTTGTTTGAGACCGCAAAGATATAAATCGCCGCGAAGACCTCTTCTGCGCCTGGCTTCGTTGACCAGCATTTCTGCACCGGTGATATCAATAAAGTTAATCCCGCAGGCCATAATCAGTATATGGCATTTATAGGGGAGCTGCTTGTCAATAGCCTGGAAAAACTCTACTACATGGTTCACCGCGCCGAAAAACAGGGATCCGTCCACACGAATGATTTTTAACGCCGGGCACGAGGAATCGGCTTCGGCGAGATACTGCCCTGGAACATCCGGATTGGGGATCAGGCTGACTACCTCGGGATGGGCGGTACGGCTGAGGTACAGAAACAGGGACATCAGCACGCCTCCATATATGGCAAACTCCAGATCAAAAATCAGGGTGGCGGCAAATGTAGTCAGCAGGATGAAAGTTTCCTGTTTGCCGGTTTTGATAATGCCCCGGATATGATGAAAATCAATCAGATTAAATGCCACTAACAGGATCACCCCGCCCATTGCCGGAATCGGCAGGTATTCGGTTAACGGCGCTACCAGCAGCAGGATCAGCGCTAAGAACACAGCGGAAAAAACCGCTGACAGCGGGGTCATAGCGCCGGAATGGTAATTAAGTCCGGACCGGGTAAACGACCCGGAACCAGCGTAACATGAAAAAAAACTTCCGCAGATATTGGACAGCCCCTGGCCGATAAACTCCTGATTGCTGTCGATTAGCTGGCGGGACTTTGCCGCAATTGAGCGCGCGATTGAAAGGGCTTCGATAAGACCGATAAGCGCCACAGGAAACGCCTTTGGCGCCAGCATCCTGATGGCATCCAAGGAAAAATCCGGTATTGAAAATGGCGGCAGATGGCTTGGCATACTTTCCATCAACCGGATGTTGTGGGATTTTGCAACAAGAAAAACAGCTATCAGACTGCCGATAATCATGGCAATCAGCAACCCCGGCCAGCGGGGCCGGAAAAATTTAAAAAGTACGGCACACGCCAGTGTTCCGGCGGCAACAATCAGGGCATAGGGATTTATGCCGCTGATTTCCCGAATAATATTCACCCAGTCGTTAAAAAAGGATTCTGATCCCGGAAGGCGGATACCAAACACATGCTTTAGCTGGCTGGTGACAATCAGGATGGCAGCCCCGGCCGTAAACCCTACAATCACGGTATGGGACACAAAATTCACCAGAATTCCCATACGGGCCAGGCCGAATGCAAACTGAAAAACACCTGCCAGAAAGGTAAGAGTGATGACCAACCGGATATATTCTGCTGAACCGGGGACGGCGACGGAACTGAGGGAAGAAAAAATCACAATGGAAATTGCGGTAGTGGGCCCGGATATCAGGTGCAGGGATGACCCGAACAATGCGGCGACCAGCGGAACAACCATGGCAGTGTATAAGCCGTATTCCGGCGGCAGTCCGGCAATCATTGCAAACGCTACCCCCTGGGGCAAAACTATAATCGCGCCGGTCAACCCCGCTATAAGGTCTGCCCGAACCGTATCCCAGCCGATAAAATTCCACCAGCGCAGAAACGGGAAGATTCTCCGCAGATAAGTCATTGCCGAAATAGGCGTGTTTTGGAGTTTTTTAAATTTCATACGCGCTCAGCATTTAGGGTCCGGTTAAATATCAATCTTTGATTGAATGCGGGACAATATTAACGTTTACTTTTTTGACACCCGCAACATTTTCGACCAGGCGATTCACTTTATCGGTGATCCTTTTTTCATCGATCAGTGATCCACGAATACTGACGTAAACAAGCCCTTTTCCGGCGTCAACCGTTGCTTTCGGGAATTCATTCACCAGGGCAGCCTCTGTCTGAGCGCTTAGAGACAAATCGTTAAGCAGCTCCAGGCTTTTAGGAGTTGTTTGGAAGCACGGGCGCTGAAGTATGTGAAGGATGGTGGAGACTGCGTCTTCCACACCCATGGTGTCCAAATGAAGGGTCATGTCATAAAACCTCTGGTCCCAAGTGTCTAAACTGTAAAGCGCCATGCTCCATTTCCGACGCTCGGCATCATCCTTAACCAGTATTTGACGGGCCTGTTCAGCCGATATCTTTTCGCGTTTTACTTCTTCTTTTACCCGGGCATCCAGGTTGGCGATAATCCGGATTTTCAATATATGCGGAATATTTTGCACAAATATTTGACCGGCCAGGCCGTGATAAACAAGGTTGTCCTTTTGAATGCGCTTGAGAAAAGCCGCACGGAAGAAAGCGATATACCTTTCCTTGCCATAAGAAAATCGGTCCAGAATGGATGGCGCGTCATGGATCGCCCGGACCAGCTTGATTTCCGGGATATTGAACTGCTCGGAAGCTTCGAGGATAATTTCACGGGAAATACATTCATAGCCTAATGTTTCGGCCAGCTTTTCAGCGATTTCCTTTCCCCGGCTGTAAGATCCTCTGGATATCGTCACAATTGACATGATATTCCTCTTTTTAAAGCGGCTGCATTGTCGATTGGGAATGTCTTATACACTGCATTGTATTTTTGAACGCAAATCAAGAGCACTTTGCTAAGATAACTGTGATATAACATTTTACCATGGGTAAAGCATTACTGACGGAGCACCCACACAGGGTAACCGCATTTGGATTTTTCTTAAAAATTAATTTAATTACCTTATGATTGTTTGGTTCATTCAAAATCGGAAAAACCACATTCGTCATTCCGGCGAAAGCCGGAAACCAGTAATTTTAATGGGTTCTGGATACCGGATCAAGTCCGGCATGACGGTCTATAATGTTTGTACAAAACCATTATTTCTAAATGCGGTTACCCTGAGCGCCCACAAGAGAAAAAAGAAGCAACTGATCAAACTTGATTCCGGGATATTCAATTCTTCAAAAACTTTTTGGAAGTATATCCCGGAAAATACATTCTTATCTATCTTCTGATAGATAAGTTATTGCTTTTGTAAGATTAAGTATAAAAGAAAAAGATTGTATGTCAAGAAAATATTCCCTGCCGCATCTTGTGCAAATTGAATCAAAGAAAAGGTTACCCAAGTGTGATTAAAATATGATTAAAATAAATTCTTTAACTCATGGGGAATATGCGGAAGGTTTCTAATACTACCTCATGAA
Source organism: Pseudomonadota bacterium (assembly GCA_018901125.1). GTDB lineage: Bacteria > Desulfobacterota > Desulfobacteria > Desulfobacterales > RPRI01 > RPRI01. Next base: position 11,536 of record JAHIFE010000016.1, read on the forward strand.
AGTTCAGACTGTTTTGTTATGTTAAATTATTTATGCAATTCTTTATTATCTATTGAATTAAAATCAATCTTAGGGTATTTCTAATTCTATAATATCTAAACTAATCTTATAATATTTGAAAAGAGGCTGCTATGGCCAGAGGAACCCTTTTAAGGCAATTAATAAAAACCGGTGTGCAAGGCAGCCCGGATGATTTCAGGCGGGTTTCCGAGCAAATTATCAGAGAAGAACGCCAGAAGCAGCACCACTTACTCGCAAATGATCTTGAAAAGATCCTTTATGGCAACGTTGCAAAGCCATATCCAGGACTGAACCGCATCCAGGATAAGATACCCACCGATAGTGAACGTGGTCTACCGCTGATGTTTATCAAAGAACCTGTGCACCAGCTTGAAGATGTTGTTTTATCAGAAGAAAATGAGAGCGTAATAGAACAGATTTTTCTGGAACACAGACGTTGTGATGTGATTAAAAGTTATGGTCTGAGAAGTGCTGATAAATTGCTGTTTTACGGACCTCCGGGTTGCGGGAAAACACTTACCAGCGAAATTATAGCATCGGAACTGAATCTGCCGTTTGCCGTTGTCAGAATCGAAAGCGTCATATCATCCTATCTTGGCGAAACCGCCGCAAATTTAAGAAAAATATTTGATTTCATTGATTCAACCCCAATGATTGTTCTGTTTGATGAATTTGACGCATTGGCCAAGGAAAGGTCGGATGCCGGAGATCATGGCGAACTGAAGCGTGTGGTGAATACGGTTCTTCAGATGATGGATGCATACATGGGTAAAAGTCTGATAATCGCTGCGACAAACCATGAGGTTATTCTGGATGAGGCCATATGGAGGCGGTTTGAAGAAGTACTTCTTTTTGAAATGCCTGATCAGGATCATATCACAAAATTGCTTTCCGTAAAATTGCGTGGTGTAAGATGTGAATTTTCAACAGACGATATTGATGTTGCGCAACTTTTTAACGGAATGTCTCACGCTGATATAGAAAGAACATTGCGCAGAGCCATAAAAGATATGATTCTTTGCGGACAGGAATTTTTAAGAAAAACTCATATTAAAAAAGCTCTGGAACGTGAAAAGACAAGGCAACGTCGACTGAAAAACAGCTAACCTAAATTGGATAACTCATACAAACATATTCGTATTGTTCGGGAAATGCCTGTTAATGAAAAGCGACCCCGCACTTATCGACCTCCCGCGCCGCCTGAAAACCCATCGGCACACGGCCAATTTCTACTCGACCAGTTTCACCACGCCTATCAAACAGCAAAACAAGAAGACATCGCTGGTTTTGATGACCGTCTTTTATTAAAAATATCAACTGATTCCGGGTTTAATCCAGATGATCTGGAACGCATACCCAATGTTGAACTTGTCAGTCAGGAAGATAATACTATATGCCTTGTGTTTGCAACAGAACAGGCTCTGGAAGAATTTGAAAAAAGGTTAACCACCCTGGCTACAGGCGGCAAGCCAACCAGAGCACAGCTACTTTATGCATTAAAAGGTTTTGATCATTGGACAAAACAGGATAGAACCGGTTATGCATTGAAAAAAGAAGGTCTGCCGAAAACAGAACTATTCATTTTGGATATTGAACTCTGGGCTATATCCAAAAGTCGAAACCAAAAAGAAATTCTGCAACACTCTTTTGAAAAATGGCTTGATGACAATCAAATCAACCGTATAGATAAAATCAGCCAGCCAAGTTTGATAATGTATCGCGTTTGGGCAAATAATGCGACCGCCGAATTTCTTCTTCATCATAGAGATGTGCGCACAGTTGATTTGCCGCCTAATTACGGATTGGAGCGGACGCTTTTAGCTTCAGATATTGCCGATTTCCCAGAAATTCCATCTCCTTCTGATGATGCACCAAAGATTGCAATCCTTGACAGCGGTCTGATGACAAATCATCCGTTGCTCAAATCTGCCGTGGGCGATTCACAGGACTTTTTGTCCGGAGATAATCCTCAGGATCTAAATGGACATGGCACTCATGTTGCTGGTATTGCATTGTATGGAGATTTTGAAGCAGCCTTGCAGTCAAAAGAGTTTATTCCTGAATTATGGCTCTTGAGTGGCAGAATACTTGATGAAAACAATGAAAATAATACCGGCTTTGTGGAAAATCATATTGAAAAAGCGGTAAAATATTTTCATGAAAATTATGGATGCAAAATTTTCAATCTCTCTTTTGGAGACATGCGCAAACCCTACCTGGGCGGTCATGTCAGGGGACTTGCTGTAACCCTTGATTATCTTTCAAGAGAGCTTGATGTGCTTTTTGTAGTTTCAACAGGTAATTTTGAGGGAACAGAGAACTGTCCTTCTAACTGGCGGGAGGAATATCCGAATTACCTTCTCGGAGATGATGCCGCTATCTTAGATCCGGCACCTGCATTAAATGTCTTAACCGTGGGAAGTATTGCAAGATGGGATCGAACCTTTGCCAGTCAAAGATATGCGCCAGGGCTTGAAGACATTCCGGTTGCAAGACATGATCAACCTTCCCCGTTTACAAGAAAAGGTCCTTCTATAAAGGATGCCATCAAACCCGAGTTTGTAGCATATGGCGGAAACCGGGCCGTTAATCCGCGTGCAAGTAATCAATTTACGGACAGAGGCCTTGGAGAAATATCCACCAATAGCGAATTTGCCGAAGGTCGCCTTGTTTCGGAAAAATCGGGAACAAGTTTTGCCACACCTCATCTTACACATTTTGCGGGAAAGCTGTTGATTAATTACCCAAATGCAGGCGTTAACCTGATTCGTGCCTTGCTGGTATCAAACGCCAGACAACCTGTAGCATGCACAGAACTTTTTAATAATAAAAAAATATCTCTCCGTAACATTACCGGTTACGGTCAGGTAATTGAGGATACTCTGTTTCGTTCTACTGAAGACCAGGTAACCATGTTTGCTGAAGAAAAAATTATAGATAAGCATCATCATTTTTACGAAATACCGGTACCGGAAGATTTTTACAGCAAAGGTAGAAGGGTAAGAGAAATTACTGTTTCACTTGCCTACTGCCCATCTGTTCGTACAACACGCATCGATTATAAATCAACACGAATTAATTTCAAACTGGTTGAAGCAATAGATATAAAGGATGTTTTAGCAACCTTTAATGCGGCAACTACAAAAGAAGAATATGTTCGTATCCCTGAAGTGTCAAGTGGTTCAGTCGGCTTTCAGGACAGATCAAATGGAACCGTTCAGTCCAGCACATGGAAGTTGAAAATAGTCAGCCCGCAACGTCGTGAGAAAAAACTATTTGTGGTTGTTACCAGAAATGATTTTAATTGGGGCAAAAATATCCTGAAAGATAAAGAATCTTATGCGTTAGTAATTACTTTGCGGGATCAGGAAGGAGAAAATGTGAGGCTTTATAACCAGATTCAGAATATTTTGAGGTTGAAACAACGTATAACAACATAGATATTTTATAAAAGAATCACTTTAACCGATAACGAAAGACGATCTTTAAATAATCTTCCGGCTATGATATGTCGTGGCATCAAGATAAATTCTGAAAAATCATTTATTTAAGTGAATATTGAGTGAATTTTAGGGATGTTCTATACTCCTTCTTTATTCGAACCGGAAAGTTTTATTACTCTGATAAAGGAAAGCTTTTATCTTAAAAAAGCCAGATATGATGTTCCTGAATCAAAGTATTTAGCGCCGGAGACAGATGTAATCATCAGCATTGTTTGTGAGTATTACAATGTTGTATTTGAAGATTTATTGATTTCCAGGCGAGGGTTTTTTAATAAGCCGCGAAACGTTGTTATTTATTTGTTGCGCCATATACGTGGAGATGATCTGAACAGTATAAAAGAAGTATTTCATATAAACACATACATCACAGTGAGCAGCATTGTCCAAAAAATTGCATATATGACAAAAACAGACAGGAAATTAGGAAAAGAGATTCAAACTTTAAAAGAAATAAAATAAAGGTCAAAGTCGAGTAGACCGGCTCCTTCAATGATGACAATGCGCTCACGACTAGTCTTTTATTGACGCCTTGCCGCACACGGCTACTACGTGCCTGCCGTTTGCACCTTATCTTCACTGTTGTCACCGGCTCCTCTCAGAACCGTGCTTGCGCTATTTACGCACACGGCTCCTCACATGGTCAATTCGCGGAGAATCCTCACTGGGCCTTCTCCGCTATGCGGCGCAGTCTCGTTGCCACCGGTTCCCCGCTGCTGTGAACGGCCAGTGTTGCCTCGCGCCGCGCTACCATGTGTAGCTTCCTTCCCTCCAGCAGCGTTACCCGCCTTCATCGGTACTACGAAGCTATCCGACTCCCTGTACCCCATTTGCCTTCCTCCCTCTTCAGTTGTCCGGCATACTCTCTTTCCGAGAGAGATACAGGGCCTCCCGGGTTGCTGTGCAATCATAAGGTCAAACATGCCATGGTCTCTGACCCCGAGGAAGCAGGCATCATCTTGCCTTTATTGATGATGTCCGTGTTGACTTCCACTTCTACAAGAGTGTCGTCCTTCCCATCGCGTCAATTACGAGGCTCAATCCCTTCAACCTTTCGGCTTACGGCCTGTCTACTCGCTGTCCTACGCTTAAAGCCCTCTGTTACCAGAAAACCTCCAAGGACTCGCTACCCGGTGGCTGTCCAACCTTCCGGGGCGGGCTTCCCACCCGCTGGACTACACAGCCTTGCCCGGCCGCACTATAGACCTGACACCATTCGTTCCTTTAGGCCTGAAGCCACTTCTTATGGCGTGAATCTTATGAGCATATCCGTCTGGATATCCCCGCCAGGATTGGACTGTTTGAACTTGACCATGTAATGGGGCGGTTCGACTGTGAGATATAAATAAAACTTCGGCATAAGCCTTTGGAGTGCATAGGAGACAAATCCCTTACCGTCAATTAATACTGTCTCCTCAATTACATAACATTCGAACGATCCTGCCGGAACAGTAATTTTCTCTTTGCCCGTGACCACCCATGATGCCTTCGATACAGACTTCGGACCCCACCAGATGCGAGCTTCATGCACAACTCCAATGCTTTCCAAATCGGCGCCCCTCAGAAGGAAAGGAAAAAGCAGACCAGGATACATATCCTCCGGAAATTTCAGGGACGGATCTGTAAAGTCAACGTCCAGCCTGCTTTCCTGTTTACCTGCGGGAGAAAACAAAGTGCTCATCCAGGATAACACTCTTACCTGGGATTCTCCCCTGATGACGGCGACTGTAACCTCTTTGCCGCCGCCAATATGTTTTTCCGACCTGCTCCATATGAGACCATCCTGAGTGAACTGAATTTTCTGAGTCCATTCAACAGGCTTATATCGTGCACTAACCTCTGCGCCCCATCCGGTAATTTTTCCCTTCCCATCGATTTTTGTTATGTAATCAGCGGTTTCACCATCGTTGCAAGGTGGCTTGGAAAAAACTTTTTGAGGCATAATTAAAATAGCGAACAAAAGGCTGAACAACAAGAATGATGCTCTGGCAAAGTGAATCATTGATCTACCTCTCACCTCTTTGCAAAGATGATGAATAAAACCACAATAACAAAAAATCATCCGGAGCCTGGCGTGTCCGTGGATCGGCTGGATTGAGTTTTGTGTACGCCCAACACGAGCATGAATTTATAAGCTGAAAGCCCCCTGTGTGGGGAACCGCAACAGTAAGCGCAACACAGTAAGTAAGCTAATCTAAAATCGATCAAAATCCTTACGGTCGAAGATTACCGCTACTTATAGAGGGGATCTTCAATCCTGCTAATGAATAGTTTTATTAGCATAAACACTATCCGAAGGCAAGGGAGGAATCGTGAGGTTCTATATGAATGCGTAGCGAAGCGGAAGATGAGTGTAAGGCGAAAGAGACAGAAATGAGCGCCCAATTCCGAGGCTCCGGATTTACAGGCTTTTTGCCTTCACTTACTTAATCATATTGCAGACTGGTCTATATAACAATACCCGTCTGCAACTGCATCCCCGCTATCATATTCCCGCCAAGAGCCAAAAGCAGACCTGACCTTTAATGGGTGACCCAATATTTTCATATGCTGTTCCAAAAAAAGCATGATGTTTATCTTTAGCTACATCAATACCCACTATCAGGTTGTTTCTTGAACTGCGTATTGTTGAACGAAATTGACAAAAATAATTATACCTGCTAACGTCATCAATCATTTAAATAACCTCCTTTTATCAAATGGTGTTTTGTTGGAAATTCACCGCTATGTTATCAGGGGGTTATTTATTTTTCTGCGCGATATTAAATTGTTTTTATACTACGTGTGGGGATATGTTCTCTTGTTATTTTAATGAGCCAGTTTCAAAACGTCCCATTTTGGCCGATCTCTGCGTTAGGTGAAAATTTTAATACTCGAAATACTCCATGTATTCCTGCGGTTAAAATTTTCACCCCGCCTTGACCTTGACCAAACTGAAACGTTTTGAAAGTGGCTCTAATATATAATTTTCACCCCACAAATTCACGCCCGTCCAGGGCGTACGCAAGGGCAATCCAGCCGATCGTTACGCTCCGGCTGTTTTCCCATTGGATGATAACGACAGCGTCAAGCTAAGTGATGGAGAAGTGAGAAATATGGGCACAAAAATTGATAAACATGGTTACTGGTATGCCATCCATCGTATAAGCCTTATCCTTGTGTATGCGGTGATTCTCTTTGTTGCAGCTGGTACCGTTCATTGGGTACGGGGTTGGATCTGGATCATTTCCACATTACTTTTGGAAATCGTTATGCTTGTTATACTCGCTCAGCGAGTCCCGGAAACGCTCAATCATCGCGGAACTTCGCATAGCGGTGTAAAGACATTTGATAAACTGTTCACACTCTGCTGGATGGTTATCCAGGAGCTGATTGCGCCTGTCATAGCGGGCCTGGACTGGCGCTTTGGATGGTCTGGCATGTCTCATACAGCGCTTTATATCGGGTTTGGTCTCTTGGCTCTAACGTGGCCATTCGGTACCTGGGCTATGATCACAAACGCACATTTCGAACAATTCGTACGCATACAGAAGGATCGCGAACACCAAGTTGTGACAACGGGACCATACAGGATCGTTCGACATCCCGGATACGCATCCTACATCATATTCTTAGCAGCCATGCCCTTGATCCTGGGTTCCTGGTGGACATTCCTTCCTGCCGGAGCGTTGATGCTATTGTTCACTATTAGAACCGCTCTTGAGGACCGCACCCTCCACAAAGAATTGGAAGGTTATAAGGCATATGCCGGGAAGACCCGCTATAAGCTTCTACCTGGCATCTGGTAAGAGTATAGTCCCGCCCAACGAGGCGTTCCACTGGATCGCTTACGATTCCGGCGAACTCCATGTTACACATATACGAAAGTAATAAAGGAGCCTGTAAATGAATCAGCGAACAAAATCTATTATTGCGTATTTAGTGGCAACGATGATGAGCGTGATCTTCTCGGCTAATATATGTAAAGCCGGACAAGCGGCCCCATATACAAAAGATGCTTATGTTAAAATTGAACAAGCGCACAAAGATTGTAAGCTGCCAAGTTCAAATGGTAGCGCAACGCCGCTTGAAAAACAAAAAGCATCTATTAAGAGCTTTCGTGAAATATTCGCTTTCGCTGGCTATGATTTCGATGCAACCATTCGAAAGATTGCATATGACTTAAAGAATAATCCGGAGAGTATCCCCAGAGACAGTGAAAATGTCGCAACTATGGTTCTTGTCTTAATGAGTTATATGAAATCACAGTGCGAATACGAACACCTTGACTGTCTCGATCTCTTTGATTCTCAAACGTCAGAATCAATTAAATGGCTTTGGGGAAATACAGGTTTTAAACCATAAGTCCGGAAAATATTCTGATTTGTCTAACAGAATCAATCTTACGTTAAGTTAGTACTGTTCTGAATCTATTAACGGCTGCGACGCAGGTTATTTCCGCCGTAACATATGAGGTCTTCCGATTCGAAAACATAATGATTGAGATGACAAAATGGCATTTTCACATTTAAATAATATGGCATTCAGTGTTGAAAAGCAAAGTCCCGGCATCATATCAAAGGCGACTTTTCCGCTCCGATATGGTGCATACTCAGAGATCAGAACCTCCGAGTACGAATTTATTTTTAATTTAAACGGTGAAATAAAATTTATACGGGGCCTGAACGTAAACTGGCCTCATCCTGCCGAGCAGCTCAAACGGACGGACGGCAATGATTGGGTGTTCTATTCTGTAGGTGATGTTGGCGGCGACAAGGGAATTATTTCATGGATGGGAGAGTATTATCTGCCTTGCCTTCCCTATCCAAGCAATGCAGTATGGGAAATTAACTATTTTGCAAATTCCGGCGTAATGAATGCTTTTGCGGCTTGGTCCCAATTGTATGCTGATCTGTATGGTGCACAGGGATCATCCGGACTGCATTCCAAGACTAAGGCATTAATAAGCCAGGTTTTACAAAACCACGACGGCGTACTTTATGAGCGATCTCAGGAATTAAATGAGATCATCGGCGGAAGAGTGACGGTTCTTCCGCCGGATACTAGACATGTCGATTACGAGGTCATCCCAATTATTATCGCAGACGGATGCCTTTATCACTGCGATTTTTGCTGCGTCAAATCTCCCCATAATTTTCATAAACGTTCCGAAAGCGAGATCACAGAACAGATTCAACGACTAAAAATATATTATGGCCGCAACCTTCAGAATCTAAATGCGCTATTTTTAGGAAACCATGATGCACTTGCAGCCGGGAGTGAATTAATATGTTTTACTGCATCCGAAGCCTTCAACGCTTTTTACTCCGGAAACTCACGTGCTATAACACCTTTTCTTTTTTTGTTTGGAAGCGTTGATTCTCTGCTAAATTCTAAAAATGATCTATTTGAACAACTTGGCCAACTTCCTTTCTATACCTATATTAACATCGGATTCGAGTCTGTTGATGCATCAACCTTAAAGTTTATTGGAAAGCCTGTCGATGCATCAAAGGTGCGGGCCGCTTTCCAGAAAATGATTGAAATTAGTGATAGTCATACAAATATTGAGATTACAGGCAATTTTCTCGTTGGAGAACAACTTTCGTCTGAACACTACAAATCCCTTGCCGGGTTGCTTCGGGACACACCGGGTCCATCAAATGGAAAGGGTGCTATTTACCTGTCTCCCTTAAAGGATAGCCCTAAAAGGCGTGAGTTATTACCTCGCTTTTATGAAATAAAAAGCCAGAGTCAACTGCCGGTCTATATTTATTTGATTCAGCGATTATAGAAAAAAGAAATAAATCCCGGATGAAGACAATCACATAACAAAAACATTGAGATGGATTTTGAAAAGCTGATATTGTTTTCAAAACCATTCATGCCAAGCGGTTGACTGGCTTGTGGCTTATCAATATAATGAGCTTTAGGAGAAAGCGAAATTATGCGATTTCCAACCCATGAATTCACGCCCGTGCATGGTGTACACCTTCGCTTTGAGAGGAACGTTTGCTGTGCCGCTACTCCACAAACAACTCGCAAGCAGGCGTTATACATATGGAATGCCATGATTCTTAGAATTGTCATTATACTATTTTGTGTTTTTACTTCGAGCATATCCCTCGCATACAGAAATGATGAGCCGGAACATTTCAGCCAACTTCTATCGAAAGCAGCGGTAGAAAGGACATCGCACACAGTTAGATACGATGGGAGCTATCGCAAAATTGCATATCCAAACGGCGATGTTCCTGGTCAAGTTGGCGTCTGCACAGACGTTATAATAAGAGTTTACCGTAAACTCGGCATTGACTTGCAACTAGACGTTCACGAAGAAATGAAATCAAATTTTGCTAAATTTCCTAAAAACTGGGGATTAACTCACCCAGACTCAAACATTGATCATCGGAGAGTACCAAATCTTCAGGCACTTTTTAATAGGAAAGGAATAGTACTGCCGGTTACTGATAATCCGAAAGACTATGTATCAGGAGACCTTGTCACTTGGGTTCTTCCAGGCAATCTTCCACATATTGGTATTGTCGTGGACCGTCGCTCGCATGATGGCTCCCGGCCATTGATAGTTCACAATATAGGACAAGGTCCTCAGCTTGAAGATATGCTGTTTGGATATCCGATTACAGGGCATTACAGATACTACGGAAAAAAATAAACAAAATAGAGCAGCTTCACAACAATAGCTTGAAGAAGGATTGGTTATTCCGCCGCGCTTCACAACCTTATAAGCTATGCGTTGAGCATGGGGAATAATTCCTATGATTAACTGATATTGCCTGACTTTGTATATTTTTTTCTCCTTAATAATATATTCAGCAAGTACAGGAGGATAATCATGAATGAAACGATTAGAACCGCACCGATAGCAATCTCTGAAAAGCAACTCGATGATCTGAAACGCCGCCTCGACAACGTTCGCTGGCCCTCGCGCGAAACCACACCCGACTGGTCGCAGGGTGTTCCGCTCGCTTACGTACAGGAGCTCTGCGAATACTGGCACCACCGTTACGATTGGCGCCGCTGGGAAAAGAAACTGAACAGCTTTTCGCCGCACAAAACGGTGATCAACGGCGTTGGCATTCACTTTTTGCATGTATGCTCTCCTCATGACAATGCATTGCCCATGGTGATGACACACGGCTGGCCGGGCTCGATTGTTGAATTTCACAAGGTAATCGAACCGCTGACCAACCCCATAGCGTTTGGTGGTAAAGCCGAAGATGCTTTCCATCTGGTTTGTCCGACGCTGCCCGGTTATGGGTTTTCCGACAAACCGGAGATGCCGGGCTGGGGGCTGGAAAAAATAGCCCAGGCATGGGACGTGCTGATGGCCCGACTGGGCTATGACCGCTATGTTGCACAAGGAGGTGACTGGGGATCAGCGGTAACGCATCACATAGCGCAAAGCCATACGAAGAATTGTATTGCTGCGCATGTGAACATGGCGCTTGCCCTGCCCACCCCTGACACAATGAACGATCTTACGGAAAGCGAAAAATCAGCACTTGCCGGACTAGAATATTATCAAACGACCGATTCGGGCTACGCGAAAGAACAAAGCACCCGACCGCAAACACTATCCTATGGGCTTGCCGATTCGCCGAGTGGGCAGCTCGCCTGGATTATTGAAAAATTCTGGGCGTGGACGGATTGCGGCGAAGGCAGTGAACGCCATCCTGAAAAAGCACTTACGAAAGACGAAATGCTTGACAACGTAATGATGTACTGGCTTACCAACTCCGGCGGCTCATCGGCCCAGTTATACTGGGAAAGTTTCGGCAATCAAAAACGCGAACCGATCAGTTCACCAATGGGCGTCAGCATTTTTCCGCGCGAAATTTTTCGCTCATCACGGCGCTGGGCCCAAAAGCGTTATCAGAATCTTATTCATTTCAATGAACTTGACCGTGGGGGGCATTTCGCAGCATTCGAGCAGCCGGACTTATTCGTTAAAGAACTACGTGACTGCTTCCGGCAGTTACGCTAAACAGTAATTAAGAACAGTATTGGGTAATGGTATTGACAATATTTAACATTGGCCAAACAAGTGTTATGAGCAGATGCCCAAAGTCGGGAGAAATTGGAATTTCTGGGCATTAATAAATATGCCGCTCTAATTTAAACTTTTACGCTATAAATTGGGCTCTGCTCATCATTGTCTTTACGATTCAAGGAGAATGCGATGAACGATCAGTTTTTGATCGGAGACACAGCTCCGGATTTTTCTTTTGAGACCCCTTGGAATAAAAATAATAGCTTTTACAATATGGTTGAACGGGGGAAAGTTATTTTAATATTTCTAAGATACATTGGCTGTCCACTTTGCCAGATAAAAATAGACGAACTGATACGGGATCTGGACCAATTTGAGACCAAAGGGATGAAACCAATGGTTGTTCTGCAGAGCACACCGGAAGTGATTAGGGGACAGACAGAACAGAAAGAAATGCCGTTAACCATCGTTTGCGACTCTGAAGCAGAGATCTTTGAGCAATACGGCGTAAAAGTTGGGTCCATTTTTCGTTATTTTACGCCAAGTGTTATCAGAAAGGGGCTGGCTTCTAAAAAACTAGGATATAAGCATGGCAAATACGAAGGTCGGGAAAAGCAGCTGCCTGCGGTTTTCCTGGTGGATACCGCCAGAATCATCCGCTATGCCTATTATGGGAAAAACGTCGGTGACCTACCGGCAAATTCTATACTGTTAAGTCTTAAACTTACCAAATTATAATTAAAGGCAGAATAAGATGAGATAGAGCGAACCTTATTAACCGATGTAATACTTCATTCTGGGCGCTAACCACATAACCGGAAACACGGATAGAATAGTCGACAGAATTGTTGCCGGTGCGTTTCGCACTGCCTGGCAACTTGCAATCTAATTTGAGTAGCCATGGAGACAATGATATCATGCATTCGCAAATTACAGGATTAAGAGTAGCAAGCGTCATATTCGGGCTGATGTCAATAGCTCAATTGTTGCGGCTTTTGATACGTCCCGAAATATTTGTGGCAGGTCATCTGCTGCCATTATGGCCGAGCACATCAGCCTTTATTTTTTTGAGTTGTCTTAGCTTATGGTTGTGGAAACTTTCTCGTATACAGACCGGATAACAAGGTTAAATCCCTGATTACCAAACAAGCGTTATGAGCAGAACACAGACCATGAGATATACACTTAGAGGCGTACCATGTGAGGTACGAATCTTCAAATAGGCCTTATCTTACTATTGGTTATTACGGACCTTTTCGTTTTGAACAAAGCAGTCAACCTTCCCATCTGGTTGCTGAAGGCTTAGATCTGAATAATTTGATTACAATTGAAGAAGTCGGCCAAATATTTATTTCTAAACGCACCTTTGACTTGCTTGATCTTTTCTGTAGCTACCTTGGTATTATTGCTGGCGATATTGCTGTAAAATATATGGAAAGGGAGAAGGTTAAGCGCTTATAGCAAGCAGTTGAACGATGGGTTTTTACCAGGTTTTCAGTGCAACAAAAATATAATTTGTAATACCTTTAAGTTTGGACGTTGATTACCGGAGAGAAATCATGAGAAGAATTGTTAAAACAAGTAATTTAGTTGACCTGATCCTTGCCGGCATTTATTTTGCCAGAATGAAAGAAGTAGTAAAAGGTGTTTCTTGGACACTTTTGAACATGAAATGATTTTCATATAAAACAGGATTTTCAAAAAACGCTTCGAGTGGTACGCTTGATTAATTCTCTTTTATTTAGGATATTATCGTTGCCCAGCTTCGCTTAAGCTGAGCGTTTGGGAAAAATACAATGATGACAGAAGCAACTTACTCCGACAAACTTGTTTCCATTACTAATGAAGAAATCATTTTAGAACATTACTACTTTCCCACCGGGAAGAAGAAGGTTGTTCGGCTTGATAACATTGAACGTATTGCCGTCGAAAAACCAACAATCCGGAACGGGAAATGGCGGCTGCACGGAACAGGAAACTTTAAAACGTGGTATCCGATGGATTATAGTCGGTACAAACGCGACAGGATTTTTTTTGTAATGCTGAAGGATCAATGGGTTAATATTGGATTTACTGTTGAGGATGGAAACCAGGTTGAGAAAATTTTTAGAGACAAGAGTCTTATACGGTAAACATGAGCACCAAAGTATATACCCGATCGTTTAGTCTTATGAGCCACTTTCAAAATGTTTCAGTTTGGTCAAGGTCAAGGCGGATGAAAATTTTAACCGCAGGAATACATGGAGTATTTCGAGGATTAAAATTTTCACCCAACGCAGAGATCGGCCAAAATGGGACGTTTTGAA
>JAHIFE010000115.1 GCA_018901125.1 Pseudomonadota bacterium
CGTCTTTTGGACGGTGTTATAGAAGGGGTGCGAGATGGCGGAAATAAAAGCGGGATACCCACGCCGTTCGGCCAGGTTCTTTTCCATCATGGGTATATGGGAAAATGCCTTGTATTTGTAACCGCTCTTGGAATTATGCCGTCAAAAATCAAAGGAGACCCTGCCGAACAAAAGCAAACATCTCCGGAAGATATTGTTGTAATGTGCGGCGGAAGAGTGGGGAAAGACGGGATACACGGGGTTACGGCTTCATCGGAAGTATTTTCCGAAAACACACCGGCAGGCCATGTCCAGATAGGTGATCCCTACACACAAAAGAAAATGCACGATTTTCTGCTCGAAGCCCGTGATGAAGGCCTGATAACATTCATAACAGATAACGGAGGTGGCGGACTTTCATCATCCATAGGAGAATCTGCCAGAGATTCAAACGGCTGTGAAATAGAACTCGACAGGGTTCCTTTAAAATACGAAGGTCTTGACCAGTGGGAAATCTGGGTTTCGGAATCCCAGGAGCGTATGACTGTTGCTGTAAAACCGGAGCATTTTGATAGATTTCTTGAACTATCCGCAAAACATGCTGTTGAGAGCACTGCAATTGGTAAATATACTGACTCAGGAAAGCTTCATATTAAGTATAATAATAAAACCTGTGCTTATGTTGATATGGATTTGCTTGCGGTGGGCTTTCCGCAGTGGGAGTTTGATGCTCTTTGGCAGCCACCTGAAATGCGCGGTCTGCATGAACCTGTGATAACAGAGCCCGAAGATTACAATAAGCTTTTGATAGACATTTTATCGCGTCCTAATATCTGCTCAAAGGAGTGGATCTGCCGGCAATACGACCATGAAGTTCAGGGCGGTAGTGTTATCAAACCGCTTGTGGGAAAAGAACGCGATATAAACAGTGATGCAGTTGTGATAAGACCTGTGCTTGCTTCAAAAAAAGGCATTGCTTTTTCACAGGCCATTTTACCGATGTATTCAGCAATAGATGCTTCCCATATGACAAGCTGCACTATTGATGAGGCTGTCCGCCGTCTTATTTGTGTTGGTGGTAATATTGATCATATAGGAGGAGTGGATAATTTTTGCTGGCCTAATATTCAGTACCATCCTGCTAATAATCCGGATGGAAAATTTAAAGCTGCCCAGCTTGTGCGTTCCTGCAAAGCGCTTGCAAAAACGTGTCTTTCATATGAGATACCGCTTTTATCCGGGAAAGACAGTATGTATGTAGACGGATATCTTTTGGGCGGATACGGCGAATCGCACAAAGTATCGGCTCTTGAAACAATGCAGTTTTCAGCGGTATCTATAATAAATGATATTCATAATTGCATTACAATGGATTGTAAAATCCCCGGAGATCTTGTTTACGTTTTGGGTGAAACCCGAAATGAACTGGGTGCTTCGGAATATTATGAACATTCTGGCTATATCGGGTTGAATGTGCCTAAAGTATTTCCCGATCAATTTATAAAGCTTTACAGAGCACTTTGTGATGCGATTCAAAAAGGCCTTGTTGCTTCAGCTCATGGTATTTACAGGGGGGGCTTAGGTGTGCATCTTGCAATGGTTGCAATGGGCGGAGATCTTGGCTTGAAGGCGGATATCAGTTGCGTACCAATAAATGGTGTTGATCGTACTGATTCGATCCTTTTTTCGGAATCAGCCGGCAGGATTTTAGTAACTGTTGCACCTGAAAATAAAAATCTTTTTGAAAATATTTTTAAAGGGCTTTGTTTCGCATGTATAGGAAAGATTACGGAAAACAAAGATTTTGTTTTGAATAGTCAAAAAAACAAAAATATTATTTCCATGTCCGTTGATACATTAAAAAAAGCATGGAAACAGCCTTTCGGAGACCTGATATGAGCAGGGCTAAGGTTTTGGTACTTGCCGGATACGGCTTAAATTGCGATTACGAATCTGCATATTCTTTTGAGCTTGCCGGGGCAATAGCTAAAAGAATTCATATAAACAGCCTTATTGACGGTGATATTAGCCTGTCTGATTTTAATATTCTGGTTTTTACAGGAGGATTTGGCTGGGGGGATGACCACGGAGCCGGGGTAGTGCAGGCAGTTAAGCTTCGGGCAAAATTTGGCGATAAGATTCTTGATTTTGTTGAAAAAGGAAATCTTGTAATAGGAATATGCAATGGATTCCAGGCGATAGTAAATATGGGGCTTTTGCCGGGATTTGATAATGACTATGCCACAAGATCCCTTGCTCTTACTTTCAATGACTGTGGAAACTTCAGGGACAGCTGGGTGCATCTTAAGGTAAACAATTCATCCCCCTGCGTATTTACTAAAGGATTAGAGAATATCGAACTTCCTGTAAGACATGGAGAAGGTAAGTTTTATTCGGATGAATCGACCATAAAAAAGCTTGTTGCAAACAATCAGATTGTTATTCAATACGCAATGCCGGAAGGAAAACCGGCAGACGGAAAATTTCCCTATAATCCAAACGGCTCTGTAAAAGATATTGCCGGAATATGCGATCCAAGCGGCCGTATATTCGGTCTCATGCCTCATCCCGAGGCCTATAACCATTTCACAAATCATCCCGACTGGACAAGACGTAAAGAGAATATGAAGCGCTTAGGTGAAAATGAGTACAAGCAAATTCCGACCGGCATACTCATTTTTAAAAATGCTGTAGATTATATTACGGCTTCTCAATAAACATGTAACTCCCGTTCTTGTTGCTGATCATCATAATTTATGCTATTAAATTATTTAATAGTTCTATAAATAAATTTAATGTTTTGCACTTAATTCTTTTTTTCAGTTTCTTTCCACAGCAGATTCCACATATATTAATTTAAAAGAATATGAAGTTAATTCAAGATGATAATCTGGTAATTATCGTATCTGGTTTTAATTGGTTTTCATATTTCAATTATTGGCATAAGTTTTGTATAACTTAGTGGCGGAGGATAAAACAATGCGCAAAAAATCAGGATTTACACTTATGGAACTCATGATTGTTATCGCAATCACAGGTATTCTGGCTGCTATCGCCATCCCGGCTTTCATAAACTGGATACCCGGTAATAAGCTTAGGACTGCCGTTCGAGACTTGAAATCCGATATCCAAATGGCAAGACTCAATGCAATCCGGAATAATGTTAACGTAGCAACTGTATTTGGAGCCAACAATTATACGATTTTTGTGGATAACGGAGCGGGGGGAGGTGTTGCCGGCAACTGGGTGCGGGATGGTGGCGAGGCGCTTTTAAAACCGCTAGTATTAATACCCAATGGGATTATCATGTACGGTATAACTTTTGGCAGTCCAAGGTTTAGTTTTAATGGTCGCGGACTTCCAAATGTAGGAGGAACTGTAGATATGAGAACTAATACAGGAAACAAATTCCTGCGAATCACTCTTTCTCCGGTAGGAAACGTTCGTACCTTTACCAGTGATGATGGGGGAACTTGGAATGCATATTAATAAGAAAATACATATTTTTTCAGGTGAAAGGGAAATATCTGGTGAAAACGGTTTTACACTTATAGAAGTTCTTATTGCCGTTTCCATATTTGCCATAGGTCTTCTCGCTATAGCGGCCCTGCAGATCAGTACTGCACATGGCAATCGGGTCGGAGATCAGCTGACCAAGGCAACGATGCTGGCCCAGATGCAGGTTGAGACATTGAAAAATGCGGGTTTTAATTCCGCTATTTTGAAAGGTGATGGTGCTAACGCACTTGTAGCAACTGCAAATTACGTTGATCCGAATAATCCCATTGATGAAAACGGCGTAAACGGTGGGAGATTCACTCGTACCTGGACCATTACAAACAATACCGCTTTTTCCCGGCTTGTTACCGTTAATGTCGCCTGGGATGGAGGCGGCCGCAACGTTGTGATGAGCACTCTCACGAGAGGAGGTGGCATATGATAGGCAATAAAGCACCCCGGTTATTTAGAGTGAATACGAATGGATTTACCCTTATTGAACTCATGATTACCATTGCCATCTCCAGCATTGCCATGTTTGCCATTTACGGCGTTTTTATCTCATCCAACCATGCGTATCGTACGCAGGAAGGTGCTGTAGATGCCCAGCAGCGGGCGCGCGTCGGTCTTGATCTTATGGTAAGAAATATCCGCATGGCCGGCTTGGATCCTTTGGGTTCTGCCGGTGCGGGGATCGAGGTGGCCACGGCCTCAAATATCCGCTTTACAGCTGATGTGGACATGACCGGGGCTATTGATACTGCCAATGATGAGCGACTGACCTATAACTATAATAACGTTGATACACTAAATCAAATTCGTTATGAAGGCACCGCCAGCCAAAATTTTCAGCCCATGCTTGACAGGGTAAGAGCCTTGACTTTTACCTATCGGAATGCTGCTGGCGGTATAATTGTGGCTCCTGTAACAGGCGCCGCTCTTGCCAATATCCGGTCGGTAGACATTACAATTACATGCGATGGTGTAGGTGAGCGTGGGCAAATTCTTACCCGAACTTTAAGCACCAGAGTCAACTGCAGAAATATTGGCATATAATTGAGTTTATAGAGGTCTATTATGGAAACGACAGTTAAAAATACATTAGATAATGAAAACGGCATGATAATGGTGGTGGTTCTGATTATCCTTGTTATTGTAACCATCCTGGGCTTATCCGCTTCTCAAACATCAGTTACGGAGGTACAGATTGCCACCAATGAAAGACGGCTTGTGAGCGAATTTTTTAACGCTGAAGGAGGGCTCATAGATACGCTGGAAAGATCCCCAACATGGCTCGACGACGCGTTTCTGGCGAGTGAGACAGCGCCTGGCGGGGAAACCGCTGTTAATTTCGTAAACCCGAATGTTGATTTTAATGCAGACGGTATTGTTGATGCTAGGGTGGAAGTCCGATGTATCGAAAGCACTGGGGGGGCAGTTCCCGGCCTGACTGCTGCTGCCAATAATGTTCCCGTAGCCGCGCATATTACTGCGCCTCCAGAGGGATCAGGAAACAGCTTAAAAAATTTTGTTGTACGCAGATATGCCGTTACAGTGACTTCGGCAACCGGAAATACCCAGACGCAGGCAGGGGTATGGAAGACTTTTAATAAATTTTAGCGGAAAGACCATGTTTAAGCAGTCTATCGTTTTTTAGATAAAATTTAATATGGAGGAAGGTGTATTATGAGAAAATTAATATCAATAATCATACTTGTTCTTGTTCTGTGTCAGGCAGGCGCGTTGGGCGTACTGGCAGACGACACCGATATTTATGGAACAACTTCAATTTCGGTGCAGCCCAATGTTCTCATTATTTTTGACACGTCTGGCAGTATGAGCCAGAAAATTCCCGGAGAAGAGTATAATCCGGCTAATAATTATAACGTGGTATCGTGGGCAACAAATAAAGTTTATCGAGAACAAGATAATGGTGTTATTGTAGAGTTTGCCTCAAGCATAAATAATATATTATGTCCGTCCATAAACAATGCATTACTGACAAAAGGTTATGCGACAACCGGTTCTGGCGGGATAGACAAAATCGATAACGGTAATGCCGGCAACTATAATTGCGGGAATAAAAAAATAAAGCTGCGTATGGGAAACTGGCTCAATTATGACGCAGCCGGATATGGAGACCCGGTTGAAAAAATTGTAGTAGCCAAGAACGCGATAAAGAAGCTTATCGATGACACTGATAACGTGCGCTTCGGTCTTATGCGGTTCAATAATAGTGAGGGTGGGCGAATTGCAAAAGAAATCGGAGCGAGTAAAGTGGATCTGAAGGCTACTATCGATAGCTTTGCGGCAAGTGGTTGGACACCTCTGGCCGAGACTTTGGCTGAGGCCGGACTGTATTTCGCGGGCAAGAGCAGTTGGTTTAACAACAATGTTACTTACACCAGCCCAATCGAGAAACGATGTCAGAAAAACTATGTTATCCTTATGACAGATGGCGAATCGACTTATGATAACAATATCAAGCTCACTACCGGTATTTATATTAACGGCAATCTAATAGGCGATTACGACCATGACGGTAAGGATCCTGGCACTTATGATGACTACGGTACTGATTACCTGGACGATGTAGCCAAATATCTGTATGATAATGACATGCGGTTGGATTTGGGCGAATCAGGCGAATCGTTTGAACGCCAGAATATCATTACCTTCACTATCGGCTTTGCCACCGCCCAACAGTTGCTGCAGGATACGGCTGCAAACGGCGGGGGCCGGTACTACACCACCAGCAGCGCCTCCGGACTCTCGGCTGCCTTTGAGGATATTATGGCAGCAATCGTAGATGTAAATGCCGTATTTGTTTCACCGGTGGTCCCGGTAAGCCGGATGAACCGGACGTATGCTGGAGATTCGATCTATGTTGGATTTTTTAAACCGGATACAAGCGGGAATTGGTCCGGCAACATCAAAAAATACGGCCTGAATGCACACGGAGACATAGTTGATGCGCTCGGAGTTTACGCAACAGACGATAATGGTGCCTTCAAAACCAACGCAAAATCTTTCTGGTCCTTTGCGCCCGATGGCCCCAATGTCCTTTTGGGAGGTGCCGGGGGCGTGGTTTTGGAACAGGCAAGCCGGAATATTTATACCTACATAGAAACCGAGGCGAATGCGGGTCTTACCCATGCTGTAAATGCCTTTTGCAGAGACAATGTCAAAATTACAGCCGCGATTCTGGATGTGGCGGACAGTGTTGCAAGGGACAAAGTCATTGACAACATCCACGGCCTTAACAAAGCCTGGAAATTGGGAGACATTCTCCACTCTCAGCCGTCAGTGATTCATTACGATACCAACAACGATGGCATTTTAGATGAAGCGTATATCTTTGCAGGAAGCAACGGCGGAATGATGCATTGTTTTAAAGATAGTACCGGAGAAGAAAAATGGGGGTTCATACCGCCCGATCAGCTTGGACGTTTGAAATTGCTTTCCGATGCAATTCTTAAACATGAAATTTTTGTTGATGGTTCGCCTGTGGTTTACCAGCCGAAAAAAGCTGGGGACCCGGCTAATAACATACTTTTCTTTGGCGAACGAAGGGGTGGGAATAACTATTATGCGGTAGATGTTACCAGTCCCGAATCTCCGATCTTGCTTTACAAGATAGAGCCCAACCTTTTGGGGGGCGGTGCCGCACAGCTTGGCCAATCCTGGAGCACTCCAGCTATCGCCAATATCAAAAACACCAGTGGAGGAGAAGATAAGGTGTTCTTAATGGCAGGGGGCTATGACGCCAACAACCAGGACTTAGATTCCCCCGTTGCAACAGACACTATGGGAAAGGCTGTGTTTGCAGTGAAGGTTACCAACGGAGCCATCAGCAGTCTGAACAAAAATGGCGCAAGCTTTGCGGGTATGACCCATTGTATATTGGATGTGTCAGGATTTGATACAGATGGGGACGATATCGTAAATAGAGTTTATGCAGGCGATCTTGGTGGAAATATTTTTGCCTTTAAGGATGACGAGGATGTGGAAGTGAATGGCAAATTGAAAAAAATAGTGGACGGCACCTGGTCAAATAGAACCCTTTTCTCGGCATCAGCAGATGACGGTGTTCAAAGAAAGATATTCTACTCGCCGGATGCTGTTGCAGAATCCTATGGTGAGATGATTTTTTTCGGCACCGGCGACCGGGAACATCCTAATAATGTTACTGTAGTAAATCGGATTTATGCTGTCAAAAACGAATGGGCTGATCCTGCTGTTACATTAACCGAAAGCGACCTGGCCGATGTTACCGATAACCTTATTGTAATGGGTGACGAAACACAGCGGGAAACGGCACAGGCAGGGCTCGAGAGTTCAAAAGGCTGGTATATTAGATTGAATGAAAATTTGGGCGAGAAAGTAACTTCTTCTGTGATCGTGTATGCGGGTGTTGCTTATTTTACCACCTACACACCCGAAAGCGGAGCCGTTGTTCTAGACGACCCATGCGAAGCCGCATCAGGAAAGGGTCAGGCGCGGCTTTATGCGCTGGATTATCTTACCGGAAACGCTGCTTGTGATTTCAAAGTGGAAAAGGATCAGGATGGAAATGTTATTCACAAAAAGGAGAAAAATGACCGCAGCAAAATTATTGGTACCTCTATAGCCTCATCTCCGGTTATTGCCATTCTTCCTGGTGGGGCAAAGCTGTTTGTAGGAGTTGAAGGTGGAGTTGCCGACGAGGACCCTGATCCGGTTGCTGATCTTAGCTTATTTTACTGGAGACAATTATAAAACAGGAGGATTTTATGGATTATTGTAAGAATATTATTAAAAAAGTATTTTTGTTGGGGACGTTGATGGTGATGCTGGGCCTTTTTCATCCGAATCAATCCGCCGCAGTCTCAGGTTTGACGATCGATTCCGATGCTGCTGAACAAGTTAAAATCAATGCATTGGTAATGGAGGTAAATATAATAAGATCCTATATAATTGTTGCGGAAAAAAGATTTGATATTTCCGAGTTCAAAATGGGAAGTAAGGTCTATAAAACCTCTTTGTTGGATAAAAACGGTAATACCATTCAACTGAACGATTTTAAGGAAGGACAACGGGTTCTATTGAAAGGATTTGAACTTCCCAATGGAGTTAGAGTGGCCGAGAGTATTCAGGAAGTCCCCGATTCCAAAAAAGGTAAACGTTAATTATAAACTGTTATATAGAGTTATGATTTCATGAAAAGTATCAACAGGCCGCGGGCGGATAAGCCCCGGCCTGTTGTTTGTAGAACCAATTTGATTCAAGCAGCGGGAGCGGGGATGTCCTTTCCAATAGAGTAAAAAGCGTTTATTGGCTTTTTATAAACGTTTTGAAAGTGGCTCTGATTATAATCTGTTTTGATATCTCTTCAGATTGTGGTGGCTAAATTTATTGTTGAGATTGTTCTATACCTATATTATCAGCAGCCTCTTTAAAATGAGTTAAATGATTATTTAGCAGGAGATTTTACTATTGCGTCTGTAAATATCTCTTTATCGGATTTTGTAATAAGAGCGGACGATGTTGTTTGCTCTGAAAAAAGAACAAAAAGCTTTCCGAAATCGACCGGAGCGAGATATGACATAACTAAACTGTCGGGAGAAATATTTTTCTTTTCCCTGTAATATATGTGATAAAACTGTCCCGGCTTTACCCCGTCTTTTTCCCCTTTGTTAATAAAAACTATTGTATTATCGCCAATTAATTTTATTTCTTCTTCCGGAATTATAATACTGCATTCAATTTCTTTATTGCTCTCAATTATTGGGATCTTAGGGGATCTTGGTTCATAAGGCATCAATAGATCATTGATGGCAATTTCTCTGAAAGAAATTAATACTTGGGCAATAGCATAAAGAGGTTCAACTGTCTTTATTTCCACTATGCCGGTGATGTAATGCTGCTTGCCTATTAATGCGCCTGATTTACTGTCTGTTAAGGGTTCAAACGTACGGTAAACCGTATATTTGGTGCCTGGTGTTAAGCTATTATCGTTTTCGCGTTTTATGTATATGAGATCCCCTTCGCTGATAGCTACTTTGTTATCCATTACTTTAAATATTGAGCAGCTGGGTAAGACGGCCTCTTTTTTTATAAATCCCACGCTGTCTATCGGCGGATAATTAAAATATAATATATCTTTTCCAAAGGGTTTTTCAGACTGTTGTGCGGTTTTGCTTTCTTCCGGTTTTTGCTCTTCGTCTATAATTAAATCTGATTCTTTATTATAGAAAAGACGCAGCATGCCACCCGGTTCAATAAAATGAGGGTTTTTAATATACTTGTTTTCTTTCCAGAGTTCAGGCCATACCCAAGGAGAATTAAAATATTTTTTTGAAATATCCCATAATGTATCTCCCTTTTGTATTGTGTAGTAAACACCAATTTCATGTTCAAGTGTTTCCTGGTTTTCAATAGCATAAAGGGAAGCAGGAATAACTACCATTGAGGTTAATATGCAAGTAATTGTAATAAAAAATTTGTATTTTAAAATATTGCGCATAAATCACCTCTTATATGTTTTGCAGATTAAAGATTAATAATAGAAGACTGCAATTGATTATTTTATTAAGGCTTTTAGCTGACATTATTGATAATTATTAATTTGAAAATACTTGTTTGTCAAGTATATTATCAATAACTTGCATGATTATGGTATTAAGCGGCAGACATTAAAAACAAATCCCCGACTTATTATGTTCGTGTTAACATCAGTTGTAAGAGCCAATTCCAAAATATTCCGGTGAGCCCAATCCTGAGATTGGCCAAACAAAAACATTTTGCAACCGGCACGTAAAAATAAAAAAGCTCCTGTGAAATTTATAAATCACAGGAGCTTTATAGTTATAATGGGGTCTGATACGAAATTACATCATGCCGCCCATGCCGCCCATACCGCCCATACCGCCCATACCGCCCATGCCGCCAGGCATTCCTCCTCCGCCCTCACCCTTGGGCTCGGGTTTGTCAGCAATCATGGCTTCTGTTGTGAGCATAAGAGAAGCAACACTTCCTGCATTCTGAAGCGCAAAGCGAACTACTTTTGTAGGATCTATAACTCCTGCTGCAATAAGATCTTCAAACGTATCTGTTTCGGCATTATATCCGAAAGAGCCCTCGCCTTTTTTTACCTGATCAATTATAACTGATCCTTCTGCGCCTGCATTGTTTGCGATCGACCTTAAAGGTTCTTCGATTGCACGCATAACCACCTTTACGCCAAGTTTCTGGTCCGATTTGATTTTTATCTTATCAAGAGCGTCAAGGCAGCGAACCAAAGCCACTCCGCCACCGGGAACGATACCTTCTTCAACTGCTGCACGGGTTGCATTCAATGCATCTTCAACACGGGCTTTTTTCTCTTTCATTTCTGTTTCTGTTGCAGCGCCTACATTAATAACAGCAACGCCACCTATTAACTTTGCAAGCCGCTCCTGAAGTTTCTCGCGATCGTAATCGGATGTGGTTTCATCAATTTGTGCACGTATTTGTTTTACACGGCCTTCAAGAGCAGAACGTGAGCCGGCGCCATCTACAATTGTAGTATTATCCTTGTCTATAACAATCCGCTTTGCTTTTCCAAGATCTTCAAGACCGATAGTCTCTAATTTGACTCCGATATCTTCGGATACAACTTGTCCGCCTGTAAGGATAGCAAGATCTTCAAGCATTGCTTTTCTTCTGTCGCCGAATCCGGGTGATTTTACAGCAGCTACCTTTAATGTCCCTCGCAATTTATTGACTACAAGAGTAGCAAGAGCTTCGCCGTCAACATCTTCCGAAATTATTAGAAGCGGTTTGCCCATTTTTGCTATTTTCTCAAGAATGGGAAGAAGATCTTTCATATTGCTTATTTTTTTCTCGTTGATTAAAATATAAACATCCTCAAGTACTACTGTCATTTTTTCCGGATCAGTCACAAAATACGGTGAAAGATATCCGCGGTCAAACTGCATTCCTTCAACGATATCAAGGGTTGTATCCATGCTTTTGGCTTCTTCAACAGTGATTACTCCCTCTTTCCCTACTTTATTCATTGCTTCAGCAATAATATTGCCTATAGTTTCGTCGTTATTAGCAGATATTGTGCCGACCTGTGCTATTTCACGCTGATCCTTGGTCGGTTTACTCATCTTGTGAAGTTCTTTCACTGCCACTTCAATTGCCTTGTCAATGCCACGTTTTATAGCCATCGGATTATTTCCGGCTGCAACAAGCTTTTGCCCTTCCTCATAAATAGCTCTTGCCAGAACAGTAGCCGTTGTTGTTCCGTCACCAGCCATATCACTTGTTTTGCTTGCGACCTCTTTAACCATCTGGGCGCCCATATTTTCAAACTTGTCTTCAAGTTCTATTTCCTTGGCAACAGTAACGCCGTCTTTTGTAATTGTAGGTGAACCCCATGATTTATCAATAACAACGTTTCTTCCTTTTGGTCCGAGAGTTACAACCACAGCATCGGCAAGAGTTTTCACGCCCTTTAACATTGCTTCACGGGCTTTCATATTGTAAATAATGATTTTAGCCATATTGTTCTTTCCTCCGTTTATATGTTTATCGACATTTAATTATTCAATTATTCCAAGCACATCATCTTCGCGCATGATAAGATATTCTTCTCCTTCTATTTTTACCTCAGAGCCGGAATATTTACCGAACAGAATTCTGTCTCCCTTTTTAATTTCAAGAGGAATTTTTTTGCCATCATCGCCGATTTTCCCATTTCCAACCGCAACAACTTTGCCCTCAGCCGGTTTTTCTTTGGCTGTGTCTGGAATAATAATTCCTCCCTTAGTGGTTGTGGCTTCTTCAACACGTTGTACCAAAATTCGATCATGTAATGGTTTAAGCTTCATGGTTCCAGTTCTCCTTTTTATTTAACGAATTATAACTATATTATTTTTTGTAGAAACAGCCTATTTCATAATCAGATTAAACTAAAACGTTCTAAACGATCCCTATTCTGAAGCCACCCCCCTTCAAAAAAGATAATTTCATTTATATGTTATATGTGACTTTCAGGTTTAACTAATATTTTGAAGACAATAATCATGCTTTTCTGTTTGTAAAGAGACGGTTAGAACTTTCTTAATAAATTATTGATAAATTGTAAAAAACCGGTTTATTTGGACTTTATAAAGAAACTTTAGATTCGGCAGCGCTTCCCATAAATCTTGTAAAACAAAAAACCTTCTACTACTCTGAATTACGGCAGAGGATTAAATACCATTCTACGCATGGTTTCGGTAATGCTGTTCATGGAAACAGCATTATTTTCAGAGATAGACTATTCTGATGTTTTAGCGGCACAACTATCGGATTTCGTAGTTTTTGAATCAGATGTATTTTCGGTTTTTTGGGGAGGAATCGAAGATCCTTGCGGTTTGCCTGCATAGTCTGTTACATACCAACCGCTTCCTTTAAGCTGGAAGCTGTTGTGTGATATAAGTTTATGAAGTTTTCCGGAACAGGATTTGCATCTCGTAAGCGGCTTATCAGAAAACTTCTGTATAGCCTCATCAATTTTGCCGCATTTTGTGCATTCGTATTCATAAATGGGCATAACTATTTTCCTCCATACCTATATTTTGTTCGTAAAACAGTTTATTAATATGATTTATATACTCGTTTAATATAGTCAGTATTGTGTGGTTGTCAAGAAAATGAATATGTTTTATTTATGGATTTTGAAAATTAATAATTTGTAATATTTCTGTTTAAATTTAATCATGTGAATCATATTGCAGTTCATCAAGAGGGATGCGCCATTTATCATAAAATTTAAAAACATTTGAAAGTCCATTCAGTTTGGTGGATTTAAGTATTTCATGAGTATTGTAATGAACTCTTGCTTCTTCGGCCATCTTTTCTTCATAAGAAGCGCTGAAATTCTGAAGAAATTCGCTGAACCTTACAATATGGACGAGTTCGTGTGTGATAATATACAATAAAAAAGGATAAAGCTTTATTTTAGATGATTTGTCTACAACCGAGAGTATGGAATTATCCTGAAGACAGATTTTATAAAAATCATATGTTGAGGAACTAAGAGATGAATTTTTTGGTTGAGCTTTATATTTTATTATCTGAGCAAATGGGCCGTCGATAATTTCTTCGGTTGATAAATTCACTATCGTTTTAATATCATAGCGTCTTCTAAGCCATTGACTGGTGGATAATTTATAATAATCGCATACAAGCTCTTCGGATATTTCAGCAGCCTTGTTTACCGTATTAATTTGTCTTGTGCTAAATCTCAGAAGTTTTTCAATATCGCTCATTATTATTTCAATAATACTTTATATATTAAAAATGTTATAAATATGAATATTATCATGTATAATATCATATTTTTTAATTTTTTTAAACTCAATGTAAGTGTAAAAAGTTTCATATTAAATGTACGTGAATCGCATGGAATTGAAGCACTGCATATCGCAGCAGATGAACTTTTTACGAAGGCATCAAAACTTGATCGAATAATTAAAAAAAATATAGACAAAGACAAAATAATAATGTTAGTAAGCTCTGGTTAGATAAAATACAACAATAACCACAATAAATATTATTAATTGGGCAAAAAACATAAATTACATAGGAGGTGATCTGTTGGGTAGCGTAATTAAAAAGCGAAGAAAAAAAATGAGAAGGCATAAGCATAAAAAGCTTTTGGCCCGTACGCGACACCAGAGAAGAAAAGGTAAATAAGGCTACCTGCGGTCTCTTATTTAATGTTTAATCAAAAAAGCGCCTGCGATTTTATCGTGCAGGCGCTTTTTTATGATGGAGCAGTAAAGGGGGTGCCTCTTTACTGCTGAGTTTATTAGTATATTTCTCAAAAAGTTCTATGTTTTGGGAAATAAACCGCTTTGAAATTATTTTATTTTTGATAACCCTTAAGATACTTAAATAACTCAGAATCTGTTGACAAAACAAGAGAGCTGTCTTTGCCCAGGGAGTTGTTATAAACCTCAAGGGTTTTTACAAAAGAATAGAAAGCCGGATCAGCGCCGAAGGCTTTGGCATATATCTTTGTTGCTTCCGCATCAGCCTTGCCTTTGATTTCCTGTGCTTTTTTATATGCTTCTGAGGTTATCTGCTTTAAGTCGCGTTCTTTTTCTCCGATGATTTTTTGAGCTTCACCATGACCTTCCGAGCGGAATTTTTCAGCTATTTGTTTTCGTTCCGCAATCATTCTGCCATATACGGATTCTCTGACTTCCTTTACATAATTAATCCGTTTTACCTTAACATCAACCAGCTCGATGCCGAATTGGGCCAGTTTAGGTTGCGCCTGTTCAAGAATGTTTTTCATAATAACTTCTCTTCCTACAGAAATGGTAAATGATTGCCGGGACTCTTTTTCCGTATTTTCCATGCCCATTTCTAAAGTATCAAGTTCTCTATTGCTTCTGCGCACTGTTTCTGTAAGTTTATAGGATGTAATAAAATTTCTTACGGCAGGATCTATTATATCGTCAAGTCGCCCAAGAGCACTATTTTCATTATTGACAGTCTGAAAGAATTTTACCGGATCTACTATTTTCCAGCGGGCAAAAGTATCAACCCAGATATATGTTTTATCAAGAGTCGGTACTTGGCCGGGGTTACCGTCCCACTGGAGGAGGTTTTTATGGAAATAATTTGCTTCCTGCAAAACCGGTAATTTAAAATAAATTCCCGGTTCTTTTATAGGAGATCTGATAACTTTTCCGAATTGTGTTAATACTACCTGTTCTGTTTCGTCCACAATAAAAGCGGAACCTAATGTAATTACAATTGCAAGTATGCAACCTATCAGTATGATATCTCTATTTTTCATTTTTTATGGCACCTGTTTGTTTTTCAAGATTTAGAAACGGTAAAAGATTTTTCTGATTGGCATCTATTATATATTTGTTTCCAAGTTTCGGGAGAAGATCTTGTAACATTTCAAGATACATCCTTCTTTGGGTCACATCCTTTGCTTTCACATATTCATTATAAATCGAAACAAATCTTGAGGCATCGCCCCCTGCCCGGTTTATTCTGTCCAAAGCATATCCTTCAGCTACCCTGATTGTTCTTTCAGCTTCACCTCTTGCCTGAGGCAGTTCTTTATTATATTCCTCTTTTGCCTGATAGATCAACTTCTCCTTTTCCTGAACTGCCTGGTTTACTTCATTAAATGAAGGCTGAACAGACTCAGGTACATTAGTTTTTTCCATTTCTATTGTTACAATGCTTATTCCTGCTTCGGATTTATCAAGTTCAGCCTGAAGAACAAGCTTTGCTTCATCTGCTATTTCTCCGCGCTTGCTTATGACTTCATTTATGCTTCTGTCTCCTATAACAAGCCGCATTGCTGCTTCGGACATATCTGACAGCAGTGCTTCAACATCTCTTATTTTGAATAAGAAATTATATGGGTCATTAATTCTGTAATGTACAATCCAGGGGACAAGAGCTACATTCAGATCTCCTGTAAGCATCAGGGATACATCTTCAATTCCGGCTTGTGGAGAAAAAAGTTGCCTTTCACCTGATCTTAATGAGCTGAAACCAAACTCCTTTTTATAAACGCGCCTTACTTTGACTTTGGTTACTTTTTCTATGAAGGCCGGCAGTTTAAAATTAAGCCCGGGTTGGGTTGTTTTTATATATTTTCCAAACCTTTGGATGATTCCTACCTCATCTACTCCCACGGCGTAAAACATTGACGAGGCAAGAAACACAGCAAAGATAACTAGAATAACAATCGGTAGTCCCGGAATTTTATTTTTGGAGAACTTCTTAAAAAAGTTTTCCACTTGCGGCGGGACTACTTTTTTGCTTTCCTGCTGGCTCTTTAGTTTTTCCCAATCCCAACTCATTATTTTAATTCCTTAAATGTTAAAAGATTAATCCTGACGATTTTATCAAGGTTTTAAGGGCCTATCACACGCTTTTAAAAAATACTTGTATAGGAAGCAAATTCTTATTATAAACTAAAGTTTCGCAGTTGAGTAATCGAGTTGATTACAAAGTACATTTTCAATAACTTCAAGAATATATAATATATTATTTCTGTCAATTTCATCAGATAATAGCTGACTTGACATAATGATAAGCTCTTTGACATTACGC
>JAHIFE010000116.1 GCA_018901125.1 Pseudomonadota bacterium
ATAAATATTACCTATAAGTCAAGCTATTTACATAAATTATATTGTGTCCACATATATTATTTTTTATTATGTTATATTTCAATTTATATTAATTAGTTATACCATATATGCATAATATATCAGGGGGAAGATCCGTTATAAGGCCTCACTTTTTCGTGGAGAAAGCATAGGACAAGACGTCCTGTCTGTCAATGTGGAAATAATCCTGAAATGTCTGATGTTGTGCCGATGATTATGGGAAGGATGCGTCGATATGACATATGGCTTGAGGAAATTTAGTAATCTACTGATAAAATCCTGCTTTTTTTATTTTAAATATTTCTTTTTATATATTTGAACAGCTGTTATTATTAAAAACATAGCCAAATTAAAGACAAGCGTTATCAAGCCTAAAAATTTCATAACATTACTCACATATCCTTTTAAAGGAAAATATATAATGGCAAGAACTTTAAAAACATTTTATTATGTTATTCTATCTTTTCTTTTGCTGATTCTATTTACCTGCAATTATGCATATTGTTATGAACTATACGAAGTAAAATGGGTGAATGACGGCGATACAATTGTTTTAAAAGACGGCAGAAAAATTCGCTACATCGGTATAAATGCGCCTGAAATAGAACATAAAGAAAATAAAGCAGAACCTTATGGCGACAAGGCGAAAGAATTTAACAAAAAACTGGTATATTTACAGAAAGTACGTCTGGAGTTTGATAGCGAAAAGCATGATCAATATGATCGGCTGCTTGCTTATGTTTATTTGTCTGACGGCACTTTTGTAAACAATGAAATGATAGAAAAAGGTTTTGCTTATTGCCTGCCAAACCCGCCAAATTTAAAGCATGAGAAGCTTTTTTTAAAATCACAGCAAAACGCAATGAAATTAAAAAAAGGAATATGGCAAAACTGGAAAGAAAACAACGGTGAGTATGTTGCAAATTTAAGATCTAAAAGATTTCATAATAAAAAATGTTGGTTTGCCACTAAAATAAGCAAAAGAAATATTAAATATTTTACCAGGAAGTGGGATGCTTTTTGGGAAGGTTATGCTCCGTGCAAGAAATGTTTTTGATGAAGCTTTTTGATATTACTGATCGAATTATATCTTTTTACAGCAGCTTTAAATTATTAGAAGGGGGTTAAACTATGACAAAAAAAGAAGTTTTAGAAACATCGGAAGCCCAGATAGCTGTACACTGGCAGGAAGAAGAATACTATTATCCTTCAGCAAAATTTATTGCTCAGGCGAATATGACTGATGATAAAATCTATGATCGTTTCAGCCTTGATAATTTTCCGAACTGCTACAAAGAATATGCGGATCTTCTCGATTGGTATGAGTACTGGCATACTATTCTTGATACAAGTGATGCTCCCTGTTGGAAATGGTTTGCAGGAGCAAAAATAAATGCCAGTTATAATTGCATTGACAGACATTTACCGAAAAATAAAAACAAAACAGCTATTCATTTTGTACCTGAACTGGAAAATGAAAAAACTGAACACATTACATATCAGGAATTATATGTCCGTGTTAATGAGGTTGCAGCGCTTTTGCAGGATTTTGCAGGTCTTAAAGCCGGGGACAGAGTAACACTTCATATGCCTATGACAGCCGAACTTCCCATAACAATGCTTGCTTGCGCAAGGTTGGGTGTTATTCATTCGGAAGTTTTTGGCGGATTCAGCGGGAGAGCCGCTGCAGACAGAGTGATTGATTCGGGAAGCAGGGTATTGATTACCATTGATTCTTATTACAGAAGCGGTGCACTCATTGACCATAAGGAAAAAGCTGATATAGCAGTTGAAGCAGCCGGAAAAGGAGGGCAGATTGTTGATAAAGTTCTTGTGTGGCAGCGTTATCCGGGCAAATATTCCTCAGATGTTCCAATGGTTGACGGACGCGATTTCTTCGTAAATGATCTTTTAAAGAAATATTATGGGAAAAGGGTAGAACCGGTTCCAATGCCTGCTGAGGCGCCGCTCTTTTTGATGTATACAAGCGGGACGACCGGAAAACCCAAAGGCTGCCAGCACAGTACGGGAGGATTTCTTGCATATGCAGCCGGTACATCAAAATATGTCCAGGATATTCATCCCGAAGATGTTTACTGGTGCATGGCCGACATCGGCTGGATCACCGGACATTCCTATATTGTCTACGGACCTCTTGCCCTGTGCGCTTCAACTGTAATTTATGAAGGCGTACCAACCTATCCTGATCCTGGACGCTGCTGGAGAATAGCCCAGGATCTTGATGTAAATATATTTCATACTGCACCTACTCTTATTCGTACTTTAAGAAAAGTCGGTCCTGATGAACCGGCAAAGTATAATTATGAGTTTAAGCATATGACAAGCGTAGGCGAGCCAATAGAACCTGAAGTGTGGAAATGGTATTACAATGTTGTGGGAAAAGGTAAGGCTGTAATTGTAGACACCTGGTGGCAGACAGAAACCGGGGGTTTCTTATGCAGTACTTTGCCGGCTATAAAACCAATGAAGCCGGGAAGCGCAGGACCGGGTATGCCGGGAATTTATCCGATTATCTATGATGAAGAAGGAAATGTACTTCCCAAAGGAGCAGGAAAGGCTGGTAATCTATGCATCCTGAATCCATGGCCAGGGGCGTTCCAGACAATATGGGGTAATCGCGACAGATATGTCAGTACATACTATGCAAAGTATTGCAAGAATAAAGACAGTAAAGACTGGCGGGATTGGCCGTATGTTTCAGGAGATGCCGCAGTAGAGGCTCCCGATGGTTACTACCGTATATTGGGCAGAATGGATGATGTGATTAATGTATCAGGGCACAGGCTTGGAACAAAAGAGCTTGAGTCTGCTGCTCTGACTGTTTTCGAAGTTGCGGAAGCCGCGGTGGTTCCGGTAAATGATGAAATTAAGGGTAAGGTGCCTGATCTGTATATTGCATTAAAATCCGGTTTTCGACAAAATGATGAACTTGAAAAAAAGATTTCAGATGCCCTTTCTTCAGAAATCGGACCAATAGCAAAACCGAGAAAAGTATGGATTGTTCCCGACATGCCGAAAACCCGTTCAGGAAAAATAATGAGGCGTGTTCTAAGCGCAATTTCAAACAAAAAAGATGTCGGTGATGTGATGACGCTGGCTAACCCTGAAATTGTTGAAGTAATAACAAAAATGGTTCAAAAATAAAAAATCAGGATTCAAGGGGTCAAGGATTCGAGGGCTCAAGAAGTAGAATATAATTAGCTTACCAACTTGTCTTAACCCTTATTGCTGACCCCCAATCCCTGACCACTGAGCCCTGTTTCTTTTTATTCTTTTTCTTTATTGGCTTCTTCAATAACCTTTTCTGCCATCTGAGCGGGGACTTCGTCGTAATGAGAAAATTCCATGGCGTAAATACCGCGTCCTCCGGTCATTGACCTTAAGTCCGGTTCGTAAGTAAGAAATTCTGACATCGGAACATTGGCGATAATTATCTGATTTTTGCCGGCTGAGTCCATGCCGAGAACCCTGCCTCTTCTGCTGTTCAAATTACCCATTATATCTCCCATGTATTCTTCAGGAGTTGTAATTGTAACTTTCATGATCGGTTCAAGCAGAACCGGTTTTGCTTCCTGAACAGCTTTCTTGAATGCCAGTGAACCTGCAACCTTAAAAGCCATTTCCGATGAATCAACAGCATGGAATGATCCGTCATCTAAGGTTACTTTAAAATCAACACATGGAAATCCGGCAAGAACACCTCTCTGGGCGGATTCTATTATGCCTTTTTCAACAGCAGGAATATATTGCCTGGGAATGGATCCGCCGACAATTGCATCAACGAACTCAAATCCACCTCCTTTAGGCAAAGGTTCCATCTGTATCCAGCAATCACCAAACTGGCCATGACCGCCTGACTGCTTTTTATGTCTGCCCTGAACTCTTACTTTTTTCTTGATTGTTTCTTTGTATGGAACTTTGGGAGTATTAAGCTGGGTATCGACATTGAATTTTCGTTTTAACTTTTCAACAACAACTTCAATATGTACTTGACCTCTGCCTGAAAGGAGTATTTCTTTTGTTTCAGCATTTCGATCCAGTTTTAAAGCGGTGTCTTCCTCTAATATTTTTGATAATGAAATATATATTTTATCTTCTTCTCCTTTAACTTTGGATCCAACTGCAAACGAAATCAGGGCAGGAAGAGGTTTGGCACATTCAAATTTTATTTTGCCGGATTCGTCACATAATGTATCGCCTGTAGCAGTTTCTTTCAGTTTGGCAACGGCAACAATCTCACCTGGACCTGCTTCAGTTATGGGTTTTTGCTCCTTGCCGGCTATAGCAAGAAGCTGGTTATATCGTTCCTTTGAAGATTTATTGATATTGTAAAAATTCCCGCTTTCTCCTAGTGAACCTGAAACAACTTTCATTATTGTAAGACGTCCGGCGTAAGGATCTGCAACTGTTTTAAATACAAATGCTGAAAAAGGAGCAGCAGGATCTGGTTTGCGTTCAACTTCGTTGCCTTTTGAATCCGTACCCTTTCTGGGAGTCACTTCTGAAGGTGAGGGTATACAGGTTGAAATTAAATCCAGAAGAAGATCGATCCCTATGTCTTTAATAGCTGAACCACATATAACAGGGACAAATGTTTTTGATATTGCACCTTTTCTTAAAGCTGCTTTGATTTCATCATCAGATATATCTGTTCCTTCAAGATATTTTTCAATAAGCGTGTCGTCTGCTTCTGCAATATTTTCAATAAGAGCTTCTTTTTCCTTATTTGCCGATTCAAGCATATCTGCCGGGATATCACCGATTGTGGCTTTACCATCCGAATCATATATATATGATTTCATTGAGATCAGATCCACGATTCCTTTAAATCCGGATTCGGAGCCTATGGGTAGTTGGAGTATTATCAGTTTTGGTTTAAATATGTTTGAGGCATCTTGGAAAGTACGGAAAAAATCAGCCCGCTCCCTGTCAAGTTTATTTATGAATATTATGCGGGGAAGACCAAATTGTTCGGCATAATCCCACGCCATTTCTGTTTGCACCTTAACTCCATCAACTGCATCAACAACTACAACAACTCCATCTGCAGCTTGCATACTGTTGATTGTATCGGTGAAAAAATTTTGATCTCCAGGAGTATCAATAAGTGAAATGATATTTTTTTTCCAGTTAACTGTATGAAATCCACTGCTGATGCTTATAAGCCTTTTTAATTCTTCAGGCTCAAAATCCATTGCGGTATTTCCATCTTCCACACGGCAAAGCCGTTTAATTATACCGGTTTTGAATAATATAATTTCGGATAAAGATGTTTTTCCGGAACTACCGTGCCCAACAAGAGCAATATTTCTTAGTTTATTTAATCTTTCACTCATTTACGCTCCTCTCTATATTGTTTTTTGATCGGCTGAATCAATAGAAGTTAATTTATACCGATATATTTATATTAAAATAAAATCAAGTTCAAAAACCTTTGTTGGCTTAATGGGATCAGTTGTTTCTTTGATATTTCATATAAACTAAAAATTCTTTATTCCCTTTGGGCCCGAATATAGGAGATGGTATGACACCTTCTATGTCTAATCCGGTTTTTGAAAAGAAATCCGACAAACTGTTGACGACTTCAGTATGTAATAAGGTGTCTTTTACCACTCCACCTTTTCCGACCTTTCCTTTTCCTACCTCAAATTGTGGTTTAATCAGAGCAATTATGCAGGCAGTGGATTTTAAAAATTTTATAACAACAGGAACAACAGTTTTCAAAGATATAAATGAAACATCGATAGTAACAAAATCAACAAGGCACCCAAGAGTTTCCGGGAGCATGTATCTTATGTTTGTTCGTTCAATAGTAATTACTCTATCGTCCTGTCTTAGCACCCATGCCAGTTGACCATAGCCAACATCAACTGCGAAAACCTTTTTAGCTCCGTGTTTGAGCAGACAATCTGTAAATCCTCCCGTTGAAGCGCCAACATCAAGGCATATCAATTCATTTACATCGATATTAAATTCTTTAAAAGCTGCTTCGAGTTTAATCCCACCCCTGCTTACAAAAGGCATATCCGGTTCTTTAAGAGATAGAATATCTGTTCTTGAAACCATAACTCCCGGTTTATCGAAGATATTCTCATTAACAAGAACTTTCCCCGCCATAATAAGGCTTCTTGCTCTTTGCCGACTTTGTGCCAAACCGCATTCATGCACAGCAACGTCAAGTCGTTTCTTGCTTTCAGACATGGTGGCACTTCTTATATTAAATAGTTAACAATGTAATGTCGCTCATCAGAGATCTTTTATTTCACTAACTCTTTTGTTGGATATGACCCATCAATTTTATAGCTGAATTTACTATTGCATTAGAATCAATTTTATATTTGGCTCTGAGCAGATTTTGAGGGCCATGATCAACAAAAACATCCTGTATTCCTAGACGTTCAATTTTAAAATCGTAAATACCTTTATCACTTAAGCACTCAAGTACAGCGCTTCCAAATCCTCCCTGAAGGACATTTTCTTCAACAGTAATTACGCGTGGAATTTCTCTTATAAGTGATGTAATTAATTCGGCGTCTATCGGTTTGACAAAACGGCAGTTTACCACAGTAGCACTGATTCCATTTTCCGAAATTAATTTTTCATATGCGTTTAGTGATTCACAGACTGACTGGCCAATTGCCAGAATAAGGATATCTTTTCCTTTTTTAAGTATTTCTCCTTTACCGATAGGAAGTGGTTTAATATCGGGGTCAAGAGGAACACCAACACCTGTTCCTCTTGGGTATCTGAATGCTATGGGGCCGTCATGGGAAAGTGCGGTTAAAAGCATGTGACGCAACTCATTTTCATCCTTGGGTGCCATAACTACCATATTGGGCAGGTTTCTCAAATAAGAAAGATCAAATAATCCATTGTGAGTAGCTCCATCTTCACCAACGATGCCCGCCCGATCTATTGCAAATATAACAGGAAGAGCTTCTAAACATACGTCATGTAGAATCTGGTCATAAGCTCTTTGCAGAAAAGTTGAATATATTGCTACTACAGGTCTGAAACCCTCGGTGGCTAAACCTGCCGAAAAAGTAACTCCGTGCTGTTCTGCAATCCCAACATCAAAAAACCGTTCAGGAAATAATTTGCTGAATTCTGTAAGACCTGTTCCTTCCGGCATTGCAGCAGTTACCGCGATTAATTTTTCATTTTTATCGGCAAGCTCTACCATTGTTTTTCCAAATACCTCGGTGTAGGTTGGGATTCCGTTATTCGTATTATTGCAATTTCCTGTTTTAACCTTAAAGCTTCCGATTCCGTGAAAATATATGGGATTTTTTTCAGCAGGTAGATATCCTTTCCCTTTTGTTGTGGTAATATGGAGAAGTGCCGGTTCTCTCAGATGTTTTATATTATTAAGTATATCTATAAGATGATTTATATTGTGCCCGTTGATCGGGCCAAAATAGTCGAAATTGAAGGCCTCAAAAAGCATGCCCGGAGTTACAAATGTTTTAAAAGATTCTTCCGAACGTTTTGCGAATTTGTATAAATCATCACCGATTTTTGGAAGAGACTTTAAAAATTCCCCAAATTCTTTTCTTAGGTCCTGTAAATATTTTTTTGAAAAAGTTCTGCTTAAAAATGAGGACAGAGCGCCTACATTTTTTGCTATTGACATGTCATTATCATTCAAAATAACGATAATATCTTTATTCTTATGAAGATATCCTGTTTGATTCATACCTTCATATGCAAGCCCGGCAGTCATGGAACCATCCCCGATCACTGCTATTACTTTATCACTTTCATTTTTCAGACTTTTTGCGCAGGCAATTCCAAGTCCAGCTGATATTGATGTGCTGCTATGGCCTGTTGTAAATGAATCATACCGGCTTTCGCACATCCTGGTAAAGCCGCAAATACCTTCATACTTTCGTAGCGTATGGAATTTCTCCCGACGTCCAGTAATAATCTTGTGTGCATAAGACTGATGTCCAACATCCCAGATAATTTTGTCGTTGGGAACATCGAAAACATAATGAATGGCTATCGCTAGTTCAACTGCACCTAAGCTTGAAGCAAGATGTCCGCCATTTTTAGAAACGACTTCAACTATTAAGCTTCGAATTTCCGAAGCAAGATCCGGAAGATCCGAACGAGGAATTTTTTTTAAGTCGTCAGGCGAATTAATCGTTTCAAGTATGCTCAACTAAGATTATCCTTAAATTTTATCTTTTTCTTTCAATAATATATAGTGCAATAGCCCTGAGAGGGTCAGATTTATTATCAAATAATGCAAGTGCATGCAAGGCTTCTTTTATAAGTTTTTTTGCATAATTTTCCGATTCGACAATACCCAGAAGGGAAGGGTAGGTGCTTTTTTTACGGGCATTATCCGTTCCTACAGGTTTGCCGGTAATGGTTGGATCACCTTTCACATTAAGAAGATCATCAGCTATCTGAAAAGCTAATCCAATTTTATTTGCATAAATATTAAGCTGCGTTATTTGATCCGAACTTGCATTTGCTAATATTGCACCGGATTCAACAGAGGCAATGATAAGCTCACCGGTTTTTAAAGAATGTAACTCTTCCAATTCATTTAATGAGATTTGACTGTTTTCCGAAGCGATATCTCTCATCTGTCCTTCAATCATTCCCATATAGCCGGCAGCAGTTGAAATGGAATGTATTATTTTTAACCATTTAAGAGCATTAGAACTATTTTGCAATTCAACTGATGAAAGCACCTGGAATGCAAGAGTAAGCAATGCATCTCCTGCAAGGATAGCTGTAGCTTCATTAAAGGCAGCATGACATGTTGGCTTTCCTCTTCTTAATACATCATTATCAATAGCAGGAAGATCGTCATGAATTAAAGAATATGTGTGAATTATCTCAATAGCACAAGCTGCCGGTAAAACGTCGGTTTCTTTACCTCCTGCAGATTCGGCAGAAGCGATACAAAGAACCGGCCTTATTCTTTTGCCTTCAGACATTAAAGAATATTTCATAGCCTTTAACAAGTGACCGGATACATTGGAATTATTAATAATTTTAGCTAATTCATTTTTTATTATATTTGTCTTTGCTGCAAAGTAGGATTCAAGATCAAAATTTTGGGAAAGATAACTCTCAGTATTATTAAATTTCATTCTGAAACCTTTTCAGGTGAAAATTCTCTTTCAGTAATATTTCCATCCTGTTCCTTTAGAAGAATTGTAATCTTTTTTTCGGTTTCATCGAGTTTTGCAGAGCAAAATTTTGAAAGCTTAATTCCCTCTTCAAATTTTTTTATAGAATCTTCAAGAGAGAGGTTCCCGGATTCGAGTTCGTTTACTATTTGTTCAAGTTGATTCATTGCTGTTTCAAATATCATCTTTGCCATAAATTATCCTTTCCACACTGCATATTAAGGAGCCTTTATTAATTATTACTTCAATGTGCTGTGCTATTTCAACATTATTCGAATCCATTATAATATGCTTATCAGGTATTGTTCTGGTTATGCTGTATCCACGTTTAAGAATAGATTCGGGGTTTAAAACACTTAGTTTCGCTGAGAGTTCATTTAATTTATGTTTAGAATTATTGATTATAATATTGATTGATTTATATAAGTTATTAATTTTTATATTAACTTTATCATTATATATTGATATATATCTTACTGGATTATTAATCATTAATTTATCTATTTTCCATACAGCTCTTTCTCTAAGTTGACTTATGAAATTAATTTCGGCTCTTATCAAGCGCTTTGTGATATCATCATATTTTAATATCAAATCATAGAGTTTATTTTTTGGATCTTTAATCTGCTTTGTTGTTTTTTGCAGATTATTTCGATGCACCTTTAAAATCTTTTCCATACTTGATTTTAAAGATAGATATAATTTTTGATTTTGTAGTAAGAGTTCATTTTTAAGAGGAACAACGATTTCAGCAGCAGCTGAAGGTGTGGGGGCTCTGTAATCTGATACAAAATCTGATATTGTGTAATCCGTTTCATGTCCTATGGCAGATATAATAGGAATTTCAGATTCAAAAATAGCCCTTGCTACCGATTCTGAATTAAATGCATGTAATTCTTCTAATGACCCACCTCCGCGAGCAATTATTGCCACATCAGAGCAACAATATTCATTTAACAACTTTATTGCAGTAGCAATTTCTTGTTCTGAGGATACACCCTGAACTGAAACAGGTATTATTTTTAAATTTACACTCGGACACCTTCGGCTGATAATATTAATAATATCATATAATACCGATCCGGTAGGTGAAGTAATAATGCAGATATTTTTAGGAAGAAAAGGCAAGTCCTTTTTGTATTTACTATCAAAAAGCCCCTCTGATGAAAGCTTTGATTTAAGTTGTTCATAAGCTATCTGTAAAGATCCTATGCCTTTGGGCTCTAAATATTCGAAAATGACCTGATATGAGCCTTTTGTTTCGTAAATGCCCAATCTTCCAAAACCAATTACAGACATGCCATTTTCAGGGGTGAATTTTAAATTCTTTCTTTGTCCCTTAAATATTATTGCATTAATCCGGGCTGATTCATCTTTTAGAGTAAAATAAAAATGTCCTGAAAACGGAGTGCTTAAATTTGATATCTCACCAAACACCCAAACAAGCGGATATTTTTCTTCAATCAACTTTTTTAATTCTGATGTTAATTCTGATACTGAAAATATTTTTATTTCCATATTTTATTTTATGATATCAATTAGTAAAGTTATTGAACACTGTAATTTGGAAAAATTGTATTTATTTATAACGTCTGATAATATATATTATGTAAACTAATATTAATGTTTATAAAGGAACATCGGCTTGTCACATAGATACCACTCCTCCGATGAGTTTTTAAATTATCAGCCAATATCAAACTTATTTTTATCAAGAAAATCACGGACTGCCGGGATAATATAAATATTATCAAACTCATATTTATTAATAAATTCTGCAAGTATTTCGTTTTTCTTGTTAATTGACAGTCCCTTATCTATAATAAAATGCTCTTTGCCTTTTATTATACAAAATCCGCTTTTAATGTTTATTCCTGATTTACGCAGATTTTGTTCTCTTGCTATAATATTTAATTTTTCTATTATATTTAATAGTTCATGAAATAATCGATCTGATTTCATAATATACTTATCCGAAATTACTTGAAATATAAAATTAACGATGTATAATTACAAAATAGAAATATCAATATTTCGAAAATTATACCAAACAAACTTGATTATTATATACACTAAATTAGAATTATTATGAACCAGTAAAATATGAAGGAGGAAAATATGCAACAAACATATCCACTTAAAAACACACAGACCCAGATTATGTTAAATGAATTTATACGAAGTGTTTATAACTGGATGGGAATCGGTCTTGCCCTCACAGGTCTGGTTGCTTATTATGTTTCAAACGATGCCGGTCTCCAAAACTTGATATTTGGTAATAAACTTGTATTTTTCGGTTTAATAATAGCCGAATTAGCGCTGGTATTTACAATAAGTGCCAGAGTAAGCAAGATGAAAGCATCAACTGCGACCGCATTGTTTATAATTTATGCAGCATTAAACGGCGCTACTTTATCAGTAATATTTCTTATATATACAGCTTCATCTATCACATCTACCTTCTTTATATGCTCTGCTACTTTTATAGCATGTAGCATATATGGAATGACAACAAAACGTGATTTGACATCAATGGGCGGATTCATGGCCATGGGATTAATAGGCATTATAATTGCCTCAGTTGTCAATATATTTATAAGAAGCTCTGCTATGAATATGATTATCAGTTATATCGGAGTGATAGTGTTTGTTGGATTAACTGCATATGATACTCAGAAATTGAAAAATATGGCATTGACACAACCTTCAGGGCTCGATGCAGGTGTTGTTCGAAAAGGAGCTATATTGGGAGCGCTTTCACTGTATTTGGATTTTATAAATCTTTTTCTTATGTTGTTAAGAATATTAGGAGACAGAAGATAAAACATGCTTTTAATTTACCAGCCGGCATTGTGAGAGTCAAGATACTGCCGGCTGGTATTATGTGTAGAATGATCAGGCTCAATTAACCTAAGCATTCTTTCACTTTATCTGCCAA
Source organism: Pseudomonadota bacterium (assembly GCA_018901125.1). GTDB lineage: Bacteria > Desulfobacterota > Desulfobacteria > Desulfobacterales > RPRI01 > RPRI01. The sequence continues at coordinate 12,127 of JAHIFE010000116.1, forward strand.
AAAGCTACAAAGTCTATCGGTTTCATCCTGAGAAGGCCCCTCGACCATTACCCTGCAAATTGATTGTGTGCCTGAATATCTGATAAGCACCCTACCCTTTTCCCCTAGAATATTCTCAACATAATTAATGGCATCATTAATTTGCGGAATTTTATTTATATCCGGTTTCTTTGAAACATTTACGTTTATTAGAACCTGAGGAAAAACTTTCATGATTTTTCCCAACTCAGAAAGCGATAGCGATGCATCTTTCATGAACTCAATTAATTTTAAAGCGGTTAATATTCCATCTCCAGTTGTTTGATGATTCAAAAAAATAATATGACCGGAATCTTCTCCCCCAAGAACAGAACCTGCTCTTATCATTTCTTGCATTACATACCTATCTCCAACCTGAGACATAGTATGATTTATACCCTTTTCTTTAAATAATTCAACAAGACCCATATTGCTCATAACTGTACTAACAATATGATTATTTGATAAAATATTATTTTTCTTCATCATTATAGCAATAATTGCAAGTATTTTGTCTCCTGATAATGTGTTGCCGTTTTCATCAACAGCTGTTAGACGGTCGCCGTCTCCATCGAAAGCAATTCCTATGTCAGCTTTTAATTCTATAACTTTTTGGGCAAGATATTCAATATGTTCAGAACCACAATTATCATTAATATTTTTTCCGTCCGGATTAACATTTAGAAGTTTTACATCAGCACCAAAGTCGGAAAAAAGGGCTGGCGCTATTTTGTAAGTTGCTCCGTTTGAACAATCTATCACAATCTTAATACCTGCAAGGGAAAACCCGAAAGGCATAGTGTTTTTGAGAAATTCTAAATATTTTATATGCGCATCTTCGATTAAGCTAACAGTACCTGTATTTTTATCAGGCATGTTTTGGTGCAATAAAGTATCATCTGTTATTAAATTCTCAATTTCAGTTTCCGTTTCATCAGATAGTTTATAACCGGATCCATCAAATATTTTAATACCATTATCGTGAAATGGATTATGAGAAGCTGATACAACAATACCTGCGTTCGCTTTTAATGCAGATGCCAGGAAGGCAATAGCAGGAGTTGGTGCAATACCTGTAAGCAACACATCAACATTCATTGAGCATATACCTGATGTTAAAGCATATTCAAGCATATTACCTGAAATGCGGGTATCTCTGCCTATTATTATTTGAGAGCGGCTATCTCTGCTTTTAAACTTTAAAGCTATTGCTTTTCCTATAATAACAGCCATTTCTGGAGTCATTGGATATTCATTTGCAACACCCCTGATGCCGTCTGTCCCAAAAAGTTTATGCATAATTAATAATATTTCCTTGTCATTTTTATAAACAGCATTGTTATTGATAAATATATTAAAAGAGTATATATTATTTTCTGCTTGATAATTTTCTTAAATATTCTTTTATAATGGTACTGCTTTGGAAATAAAAATATTATATTCTGCAATAATTCTGCTTCTTCTTATATTCTCAGGGTTCTTTTCCGGTTCCGAGGTTGCACTTTTTTCACTATCTTCAATTCAACGTGAACGGATTAAAAGAAACAACAGTAAAAAATCATTAATAATAAACAAGCTGCTATCAAGACCAAGAGCCCTGATTGTTACTATTTTAATAGGAAATGACATGGTTAATATTGCAGCTTCCGTAATTGCAACCTCACTGTTTGTATCGATTTCAACGAAGCATGGCGATTGGCTTGCAATGGCTGTAATGACACCGTTAACACTTATCTTTGCAGAAGTAATACCCAAAACAATTGCAATTACCTATAATGAAAAATTTGCACCTCTTATCAGCGTACCACTTAATATTTTTTCAAAAATAATATTTCCTATAAAATTTCTATTGTATCACGTTGCTATTACACTTGCAAAAATAATAGGGTTTAAAAAACAGCATGCTTCTACTGCAATTATGGAAGATGAATTTAGAACTCTGGTTGACCAAAGTCACGAAAGCGGCGAACTTAATAAAGCTGAACGAGATCTTATACAAAATGTTTTTGAATTTAATGATACCCAAGCTTTTGAAGTAATGACCCCTCTTAATGAAATATTTTCTTTATCTGAAGATGTTACAATTGAAAAGGCTATAAATAATATTAAACAAACCAAGTACTTAAGAATACCGGTATACAAAAATCACCCTGATAACATAGTTGGAATTCTTTACACTAAAGATCTTTTAAAAATTAACTCCTTAAAACGCAACGGAAATATAAAGATAATTCAAAAAATTTATAGAAAACCTTTTTTTATTTCAGAAAATATTAAAATTGATGAGCTTTTCCATATATTAAAGAAAAAACGGATACATATTGCCATTTGTTTAAATAAACAAGGTAAAGTAACAGGCCTTGTGACAATGGAAGACCTTCTTGAGGAATTATTCGGAGAAATTTATGATGAATATGACAGGGAGTTAAAGTGAGTATTATAGTTATTAATATTCTTGTATTAAGCTTGTGCATTCTGTTTCAGGGTTTCTTTTCCGGTGCCGAAATGGTTATATTGTCTTCGAATAAAACAAAGATCAGGCATATGGCAAGGAGGGGTCATAAAGGTGCTGCCCGTTTTCTTAAATTAATTGAAACTCCTGAATGGTCCCTTGCGACAACAAGCACCGGCACTAACTTATTTGTTATTATTTCATCAGTATTTACTGCTGTTTGGTTTGAAAATATATTTCATAATAACAGTGAACTCTGGTCAATTCTTATTTTAACCCCTTTTCTTTTGATATTAGGCGAAATCCTGCCCAGAACAATTTTTCAGCAAAAAGCTGATGATTTGGCATTAAAAATCGCACTTCCGTTTAAATATATTTCCAGTATTATTTTACCTGTTACATATCTGGTATTTTATACCAGCAGGTTTTTTTATAATTTAATTAAAAAAGACTCCGCCGGCCAAAATCCATACATTTCAAAAAAAGAATTGGAGCTTGTTCTTTCTATTAATGAGAAAGAAAGCGATTTGGAAATCGGAGAAAAAAAACTTATTAAAAGGGTTTTCCATCTTTTCGAATCAAATGTATCTGATGTTATGGTTCCTCTTGTAAATGTAACTGCAATTTCATCTAAAGCTACAGTAGAAAAAGCCATAGATGCCATCAACGAAACCGGTTACTCAAGGCTTCCTGTTTATAAAAGTAGAATTGATAATCTGATAGGTATTATTCATCCTATTGATTTGATTCATGTTAAAGATTATAATATTACAATAAACCCGTTTATTCGTGAAGTTGTTTACGTTCCTGAATCAACAAAAGCACATGATCTTTTAATATTATTGCAGAAAACAAGAAACTCAATCGCTATAGTTCTGGATGAATATGGCGGTACGGTAGGCATAATAACTATAGAGGATATTCTTGAAGAAGTCGTGGGTGAAATTAATGATGAATATGACGATTACAAAAAGCAGTTTATCAAACTCGGGGAAAATAAGTTTCTTGTAAATGCAAGGATGGAAATAGAGAATGCAAATGAAATAATGAATATAGGCATTCCCAAGGAAGATTATGAAACTGTAGGGGGCTTTTTGCTCAAACTAATGGGCAAAATTCCAAAAAAAGGGGAAACTGTAATTTATAATGGCATAAAACTTACCATACGATCCTCAGGCAAAAAATCTATTCATTCTATTATCGTTGAAATAATTGATAAAAGCCATAAAAGCCCGGAAACCATAGAATAATCGTTAAATAGCTATTTGAAAATATTATCCTTATAATTTCAATTCTTGTTTTTTACCCGTTCAACATATTGGCCTGTACGAGTATCAATACGTATGTATTCACCTTCATCGATAAAAGGAGGAACCTGAACAACATATCCTGTTTCAAGTGTTGCAGGCTTGGTGCTTCCTGCCGCAGTATCACCTTTTGCCCACGGGTCGGCTTTAATTATTTTAAGGTTTATAAAATTTGGAAGAGTAAGGCCGATTGCTTTTTCTCCAAAAAAAAGCGCATTGCATGTTGTATTTTCTTTTAAGAAATGTATGGCATCGCCAACTTGGGCAGACGAAAGAAATTCCTGAGAATAAGTGGACGTATTCATAAAACAATAACCGCTGCCATCCGAGTATAAATATTCCATTTCTTGTTCTTCAAGCTGCGCTTCATTGAATTTTTCACCGGATCTGTATGTGCGGTCAAACTGGGTACCGTTAATCATATTTTTCAGTTTACATTTGTAAAGAGCCTGTCCTTTACCCGGTTTTACAAAATCAAATTGCACTATAACATATGGATCACCATCTATTTCAATTTTAAGACCCTTTTTAAGATCACCACTTTCATACATATTTTTTGTTTCTCCTTATAATTTTTAATGCAAAGTTTACAATACAGGTTAACCGCAATGAGGCGGAATAACAAGAATTTAACCTGAATATTTAGTTAAATGTTTTTCAGCTCGTATAGATTCTTCAACAAAACGCTTTATTTTTGACAGATCTTTTTTAAATCTAACAGGTTTTCCATATATATCACAAGCATTTGTTTGTGTACAACTATCAACCCCGGCAGGTTTTACTTCTATTATCCCAGCAAAGACATTATCAGGTGAAAGTCCACCTGCCAGTATCACAGGTACGCTTGTCGAATCAACAAGAATTCTTGCCGCATCCCAATCGCAAGTCAGGCCGGTAATACCCACAAATCCGTTTACAGGCTGGATATTTGAATTATTTAACAAAATGGTGTCTGTTAAGAATAAATCGCTGATATGTTCAAATTTTTTTGCAAATAAAAGCGGAGAGAAGAATTTTGCAACTCCGGATGGAGAAATGGGTATTGAACGCATTATTTTAATTTCAGGAAATTTTCTTTTGATACTTTCCTGAACGTTTATAAGCAAATTCAAAAAACCGTCGTCATTTAAATATTTTGTCAGGTCTTCGCAAAAATGTACTATATCAGGTTTATAATAATCCAGAGCCAGTTCAATAGAATATAAATCTGAAAAAAGAGGAATCAAAGAACTCTTGGAGGTTGATTTATTTACAATATCAATTGTATCTTTAAGCAATGATTGTTTTAATTGACTTTTTGAAGTTATTACGCTTCCGATATTATCAACGCCTGCTTCAATCAGTGCTTCAGCTTCATCAGGCGTTTGGATTTCATATATCTGAGTTATCATTTATAATTCTTTCACAAGATAAGCTTTTTTTATCTCCTCTTCTGAAGTTTTGTTTTCAAAATAGAGTTGACAATTTTACCATCTCTAACATATTCTCTTTCTCTAAACAAATTGTTATTAAAAACAAGGTGATTAAGTAAGTAACTGACAAAAAGGCATAAAAATATTATGATACTGATAATTGATTTCGGATCCCAATATAACCAGTTGATAGCCCGGCGAGTCAGGGAAAGCCGAATATACTGCCGGATTGAGCCGCCAGATATCGATATTTCGTATATAAATGATTTAAAACCGGAAGGTATCATTCTATCAGGAGGTCCCTCAAGCATCTATGAAAAAAACAGTCCAAAGATAGATAAAGAAATATTTAATCTTGGAATTCCAATTCTGGGTATTTGTTATGGCATGCAATTTATGATTTATGCCCTTGGCGGAGTAGTTGAAAAAGCTGCAAAAAGAGAATACGGTTTTGCTAAATTATATATAAAAAACCCGAAAAAAATATTGGAAGGAATAGAAAAAAACACATGGTGCTGGATGAGCCATGGAGATTCAATTAAACAATTACCTGAGGGTTTTATTATTAATGCTTCAACGGATAACACTGAAATAGCAGCTGTTTCCAATGAGAATAAAAGATTTTATGGTCTTCAGTTTCATCCAGAAGTAGAACATACTCCAATGGGAAAAAAAATGCTTAAAAACTTCCTTTTGGATATATGCAAATGCAAACGTTCCTGGACAATGAAATCATTCGCTAACACAGCGATTTCCGAAATAAGAGAGACCGTTAAAGATAATAAAATAATCCTTGGATTAAGCGGAGGCGTTGATTCTTCGGTTACAGCGATGCTTATTCATAAAGCAGTTGGGAAAAATCTGACATGTATTTTTGTTGATAACGGATTGCTTAGAAAAAACGAAGCCGAAAAGCTGAAAATAACTTTATCGCAAAATCTTGATATTAATATTAGATATGTCGATGCAGGAAATAAATTTTTAAAACAGCTTTCCGGAGTTACAGACCCCGAGAAAAAGCGAAAGATTATAGGCAAAGTATTTATGGATGTTTTTGAATCTGAAGCTAAAAAAATAAAAGATGCAAAATTTTTAGCACAGGGTACACTTTACCCCGATGTTATTGAATCCATTTCCGCTTTTGGAGGTCCAACTGCTGTAATTAAATCTCATCATAATGTCGGGGGCCTTCCAAAGAACATGAAACTTAAACTTGTGGAACCTTTAAGGTATTTATTTAAAGATGAGGTACGTAAACTGGGAAAAACAATTGGTTTGCATCAAGATCTTATATGGAGACAACCATTTCCGGGCCCGGGTCTTTCCATAAGAATAATCGGAGAGATAACAAAACAAAGACTTTCAATTTTACGGGAAGTAGACGATATTTTGCTTACTGATATCAAAGAAGCCGGTTTGTACAGAAAATTGTGGCAGTCTTTTGCAATTTTACTTCCTTTGAAAAGCGTTGGGATAATGGGCGATCAGAGAACTTATGAAAATATTATAGCAATAAGAGCCGTAACAAGTAAGGATGCCATGACAGCCGACTGGGCTAAAATTCCTTATTCGCTTTTGGGCAAAATTTCCAACAGGATAATTAATGAAGTTGCAGGTGTAAACAGAGTTGTATATGATATAAGTTCAAAGCCTCCTGCTACTATTGAATGGGAATAACTATATATGGAAGAAGACAACGCTCCGGAATTTAAAATTAATATTGATGGGATAAATCCTGATTCTTTTATTATTGAAGAGAAAAAAGAAGAGAAAAAAGATATTCGCATTGAAAGATTGAATCGTAAAATCACTATTATTTCGATATTGTTTCCGTGCATAGTAGTTATACTGCTTATGATTATTTATTTTGACATCAAAAACAAGATCGCTGGTGTGCATGATTCAGGTGCTACGGAAGTTCAAAACCTGTCAAAAACCATTGATAAAAAATCAGCCGAGTATTCTTCTCTTTATTCAAACCTTGAAGACTCATTTAAAAAGAAAATATCTGATGTAGACAAGATGGGGCTTTCTCTTAAAGCTAATATTGATAAAATGGGGGTTTCACTTAAAACCGAAGTAAAAAATTCAGTAAATGAAATAAGAAAAGAAGCAAAAGATAATGATATTAAAACAACAAATTCTATGGCACAGATAAACAAGCAACTAACTGACACGCAAAAAGACATATCTGCAGTTTCGAGTAAAATAAAAGATGTAAGCTCTGATATAACTCCAAAAATATCGAGCATTACAGAAAAATTAAATAAAATTGAAAATGATTTTGTAAAATTCCGCACATCATTAAATGCAACTGTTTCGGAAAAAATTGCATCAAAAGCAGATAAAAAAGAAATTGAACAGGCAATAAAAAATGAGCAAAATCGTTTTGATTATGAATTAAGTCAGTTGGAAAAAAATGTTGAGCAAAAAATAAATGCTATAAAAAGGCAGCTATATGAACTGGAGCACAAAACTATAAAAACACCTACTCCGCAAGCTTTGCCTTTAAAACCTGATAATACATATAGTAAACCATATATAAAAGATTCACCTTCAAAGCCTGGTAAAATAATCGAACAGGATCTGTAAATATTTTTTGCGCATGAACGAAAACTCTTTAATAAAAATTCTTTCAAGTGTTTCTGCCGGCAAAACTTCCGTTGAAGATGCCTTAAAAGCGCTTACGCATTTTAATGTGGAAGATATTGGATACGCCCATATAGATCATAACAGATCTCTTCGCAAAGGATTCCCTGAGGTTATATTCGGTGAAGGAAAAACTGCTGAGCAAATTACAGGCATCATGGAAAAAATGACCTTGCAGGAAGAAAACATATTGGTAACACGCATTAACCAGAGTAAAGCTTTTGCAGTACTTTCAAAATTTCCCGACGCTGTTTATCATGAAGATGCAAGAATGATTGTCTGGAAAAAACAAAAAACCCATAAGGTAAAGGGGCGAGGAAAGATACTTGTGATTTCTGCTGGAACATCCGATATTCCGGTTGCCATGGAAGCATACCTGACTGCTCAAACAATGGGTAACGAAGTGGAATCAGTCTTTGATGTGGGAGTAGCCGGAATACACAGATTATTTGATCACAGCAAGATGATACATGGTGCTTCCGTTCTTATCGTTGTTGCAGGAATGGAGGGAGCGCTTCCCAGCGTTGTTGCAGGAATGGTAAGCCGTCCGGTAATAGCTGTTCCTACCAGCATAGGTTATGGGGTTAGCATGGGTGGTCTAACAGCTCTTTTTGCAATGCTAAACAGCTGCAGCTCAAATATTGCCGTAGTAAATATAGATAATGGTTTTGGAGCAGGATATATGGCTTCAATTATTAACAGAGAATAGGAAAGGCTGTGTTCAGGTGTCAGTATACGTGGATCAGGAATAAGAATAAAGAAAGTGTTTCGAGGATTAAAATTTTCGCCCAACGCAAAGATTGGCCAAAATGGGACGTTTTGAAACTGGCTCTATGGACTTATCGGCTCTCTCTGAGAACTCTGCAAGAGATTAATTGGGCAAACCGGTTGTAAAAGCTTTAACGCTGTATCAGTTTTTATGTCAACAATTCCCTGAAGCCACTGAGTTCCTATATTGCTTTCTTCATCTGACAAATTCTTTATAACCGGTAAATATTCTTTCCCAAAATTTTTAATTCCTGAATATATTATATCCAGAAAACTGTTTTTCAGAGGAATCAAACCGGGCAGATCTTCTTCACTGATAAAATTATTTTCGATCTCAGACCATATCCGCTCTATTACTGCGTTATTATCATAGGTTTTATCGAACAATTCTTTTAATCTTTTTATTCTTTCAAGAATAGCAAGATTAAGTTTTTCTTTAAGCCCTGACAAAAGAGTTTCAGGAAAATCTAAAGATATAAACTGTGATCGCACTTGGCTATACCAGAACATAAGCGCTGACAAATTTGCAATATAAATAAAATTGTTATCTATTATCTTTTTTATATTTATGTTATTTCCCGGAGTGAATGGTATATTTTCATTTTTTACCGGCCCGCCTATTATTAAACGTCCGGGGCGGAGTTCATCTTTTCTGCAGATAGTACCAGCGGCAATTGTGGTTCCGAAAGTCAGTCTACATGGTCCGACAAGTCCCCCCTGCCCTCCGAGAAAAATTGGTTTTTGTTTCAACATTACACCGTTTGGTACATCTCCTATAAGAGATGGAGTGGCTTTGTCCTGATTGGGAGTATAATTAAAATGAATATAGGAACTTCCTACTTCGCTATGATCTTTTCTGCTTGTACCTCCGGACATAAAGCAATCACAGAAATTAATAAGGCTTCCGAGTGTCACATAAGGAAAAAGTATAGTGTGTTTTAAACCTACTGTGTGGGCAATACTTGTTTCTTCTTCGAGTATAGTACCTTCCCTAACATGGGAACCGTAACCTAAGATAGAACTCTTTAGAAAAACAGAATCTTTAAAATAGCCGCCCTTTAAATTTACTTCAGAACCAACCTGGCAGTTTTCCAATGTAACTGGGCCTTCGTATCCAATTTTTACGCCGTCGAGAATAAGTGTTGAAGAACCATATATTTTACATCCTGAATATATTATTAACCTGTTTCCTGAAATCCTGTCTATATCGACTTCATCACCTATAATAACATTATGAGGATCGGGGAAAACAGCTCCTTTTCTTAAAAGAATCTCAATTTTTTCAGGTATGTTTCTGGTCATCATGTTTTAAATATTCTTAACAGCTTATTTATTTTGAAGGAATATATTCCGGTATAATTATTTCAAGGGTTTTTTTAATATTTTCCTGGTCCTGTTCTTCGGAAAATTTAGATAATTTATCTATATTTCCATTTAACATATTAATATTATAGTCTAACCCTTTTAACACCATTATTTTCTCATGACTTGTAGGAATTACATTTTCACCTTCTGTAATAAGTTCCTCATAAAGCTTTTCTCCAGGCCTCAGTCCTATGTATTCAATTTTAATATCTTCATCCGGCACAAGTCCTGACAGTTTTATAAGGTCTCGTGCCATATTAGAAATTTTTATTGGGGTTCCCATATCAAGCAGGAAGATCTCACCACCATTTCCCATAGCACCAGCTTGAAGAATTAGCTGGCATGCTTCAGGAATAGTCATGAAATACCTTGTCACATCCGGATGTGTAACTGTAACCGGCCCGCCCCTTTTTATCTGTTTTTTAAATAAAGGAACAACGCTGCCAACACTTCCTATCACATTGCCAAAACGAACTATCATAAAAAAAGTTGAAAATTGGTTGTTCCCGTTTTGGCTCTGTGTAAGCATTTCCGCCACGCGTTTTGAAGCACCCATAACATTTGTCGGACGGACTGCTTTATCAGTTGAAACCAAAACAAAACGTTTAACATGATGTTTTTTTGAAACATCAATCAGATTAAGTGTTCCTTGTATATTGTTTTCAATTGCTTTCCATGGCTGTAATTCCAGCAAAGGGACATGCTTGTATGCAGCTGCATGGAAAACAACTTCTGGTTTGTATTTTAAAAACGTTTTTTCAAGTTGGAGACTGTCTCTGACATCTGCAAGAAGTGCAATGCATTTTATATCAGCAAAAAGATGCCTGATATCAAGTTCGATTTCATATAAAGGACTTTCAGCTCTTTCATAAAGAATAATACTGTCCGGTTTAAATCTGCATATCTGCCTGCAAAGTTCTGAACCAATAGAGCCACCTGCTCCTGTTACAAGTACTATTTTCCCTTTTAAATATCCGCCGATTTTATCATCATCCAGTTTAATTATATCGCGCCCAAGAAGGTCACTATAAGACACTTCGCGAATTGTATTTACAGTTACCTTTCCATCAATAAGTTCACTATATCCCGGAATTATCTTAAATTTTATGCTGTTGTTGTTGCATATTTCCACTATTTTTCGAATTTGCTTGGAGGTTGCTGAAGGAAT
>JAHIFE010000117.1 GCA_018901125.1 Pseudomonadota bacterium
CGTAATGTCAAAGAGCTTATCATTATGTCAAGTCAGCTATTATCTGATGAAATTGACAGAAATAATATATTATATATTCTTGAAGTTATTGAAAATGTACTTTGTAATCAACTCGATTACTCAACTGCGAAACTTTAGTATATAATATATAACTATTTAAAAATGAATAAGCTGATTTGATTTATAAATGCGGGGATTCATATAGCAATATGCCGGAATTTATTAGGAAATGAGCCGTTATTTTAAATGAAAAGTCAAAAATGCAACGTAATATATTATTTAATTTACACAAATTAATCATCTTTTTTTAAAAAATGCTGTCTTTAACATAGGTTCTACATTCATTTTATTGTTGAAAAAGCAGTTATATTATCAGAAAGCATTGCATTTATCAGATCATGCTCTTATTATTTATATTCTATTCTATCAGCCAAGCTATCTCATTGCACGATAAAAAAACAGAGTGATTTGAGGTATAATTCTTCTTAGCTGAACAGGTGTACTTTATCAAGAGGCTATCACTTTAGCCGAAGGAATTAGTTGTATATGACCACCAGCAATTCCAGTGAAATCCAAATTAAAAATAAAATCAAAGAAGCCGAAATATACTATTCCATGGGAATGCTTGATGATTCTTTGCATATCTATGAACAGATACTAGCAGACAACTCTTTTGCTGATTCAATAGAAATAACTTATATCAAAGAAAAAGCAACACAGATAAAAAAAGAGGTCCGTATCAACAAAATAAAACACACACCGGATTTATCGGCAAGCGATATTCTTCTTATTGAAAAATCGTTAACAGATACAGGGGATTTAAAGGGTATTATTAATAATGCATATGCCCTTAAAGAGCTTGGCCTTGCAAGGAAAGCTGCTGTCGAATTTGAAAAGTTTTTAAAATTCGATTACTCGAAAGCGGGATATACACCGGTTAAAATAATTGCCGAAGTGCTTTCAAATCTGTTTAAAGTTGAATCTTTTGAAACTGTACTTGAGAAATCAAATACAATTATTAGCGAGCACAAACTTGAGCATAAAGATATATCTCAGATAAAATTATGGCTTGGAAAGGAAATGGCAAAAAAGGACCACAATGATATCGCCGTTTCATTATTTAAAGAAGCGTTAAATCTTGACCCCAATAATACAGAAGCATCAAATAAGCTAAATTCCCTGTTATCAAATTCCTCCAACAATTCCAAATTTGATTTTCTCCTTAGCTCATCAATGGTTACTCAAGATCAGCTTCAAAAATCTCTGGAACTTTCAAAAAAAACCGGTAAAAGTATCGAGTCTGTTCTGATTGAAACTTTTAATATAAAAAAGGAAGATATAGGAAAATCCCTTTCTTTATATTATAATTGTCCGTTTAAAAGTTTTGATCCATCATTACCGGTTCCCATAGAACTTATAGGAAAACTTAAAAAATCTTTTCTTCTTCATTACACATGGGTTCCATTAAGCTGGGGAAAGAACTATATAGAAATTCTTGTTGATGATCCCAAAGATCTGAGAAAAACAGATTACATAAAGGCTTTGATGGCAAACCAAAGCATAAAGTTTTCCATAGGAATCAAAGAAGATATAATAAAATATATAGGGTACTTCTTTTCTGCTGACAAATCTTTCGAAAATATGGATTCAACCCTTGATAATCTTGATTTACTTATACCTGACTTTTCTTTTGAAGAAGAAGAACTCGAGATAGATAAAGACATCGTAGATGAATCTTCCAGTCAGGTAGTAAGGCTTGTTGATCAGATAATTATAACGGCTTACAGAAAGCTAGTCTCCGATATTCATATTGAACCTTCTCCTATAAACAAGAAAATAACTATACGTTTTAGAATGGACGGTGTTTGCAATGAATATCTCCAGGTTCCAAATACAATGGCCCCTGCAATTATCTCAAGACTGAAAATCATGGCAGGTCTTGATATAGCTGAAAGACGGCTTCCGCAGGATGGAAAAATCAAAATGAACCGCAAGGGTATTCCCTCGTTTGAGCTGCGCATGTCCACCATGCCTACCGCAGGAGGATATGAAGATACGGTTTTAAGAATTCTTGCAAAAGCAGGCGCAATGAAGCTCGATGAAATGGGTCTTAATGAACGCAATTTGAAAATTATAAAAAAAATAATCAACCTACCATACGGGCTTGTACTCGTTGTTGGACCCACCGGTTCCGGCAAAACAACAACTCTTCACTCTGCTCTCGGCCACATTAATAAACCTGAAATCAAAATCTGGACAGCAGAAGATCCTATAGAAATCACACAGCCGGGTTTACGCCAGGTTGAAGTAAAGCCAAGAATAGGACTCGATTTTGCAAGAGTTATGCGTGGTTTTCTGCGTCTTGACCCGGATGTTATAATGATTGGTGAAATGAGAGACAAGGAAACAGCCTCCATAGGCGTTGAAGCATCCCTTACCGGACACCTTGTGTTTTCAACTCTTCACACAAACAGTGCTCCTGAAACCATAACCAGACTTCTTGATATGGGCCTTAATCCTCTTAATTTTTCCGATGCTTTCCTTGGTGTTCTTGCACAGAGATTAACCAGAAGATTATGCTCAAAATGCAAGAAAGCTTTTAATCCCACAAAAGATGAGTTCGATGAGTTAGTGACTGAATACGGTGAAGAGAAATTCGAAGCAACAGGTATCGAATATTCATCCGATCTTGTTTTATATAAACCTACAGGATGTGAAGAATGTTCAGGCTCGGGATATAGAGGAAGAATGGCTATACACGAACTTATGGAAGGCACTCCCATAACAAAGAGTCTTATTAAAAAAGCAGCAAATACGGAAGAACTCTTTATTCAAGCCTATAAAGATGGAATGACCACCTTAAAACAGGATGGAATAATAAAAGTTTTTAAAGGACTGACGAATATGAACGAAGTCGGAAGAGTCTGTATAAACTGATCAACAAGAGCAACTATCCCAGGCACCCTTTGTTGCTTACAACGAAGTTGAAACTTAAAGGTAATATTATGCCAAAAACCGTCCTTGTAGTTGATAACGATTTCTTTTTTGTAGAATTTTTAGCAGAACTTCTTGAAAGCAGAGCATATAATGTCATAAAAGCCTACGATGGAAAGGAAGCCATTTCAAAAATTGATGATGAAAATATCGACCTGATGTTTGTAGATATTGTAATGCCGAAAATTGACGGAACAGAGCTAATTAAATTTGTACGAATGAAATATCCTGAAAATTGCTTTTCGATAGTGGCAGTATCAGGCACAATAATAGAGCGCATAGATACTCTATCCAATATAGGCGCCGATTATTACATAGCTAAAGGGCCTATGGAAAAAATGGCAGCTAATATTAATGAATTATTAGATAATATTGATAATAATTCTTTTGATAAATCTCAAGGTGCCAAAATCGTCGAATCGGGAAATCTTTTTCCAAGAAGAGAAGCCATTGATTTATTAGATTCCATACAGTTTCACAAAGCTATCATTGAATGTGTTGGCTTCGGAATAGTAAATATTGATTTGGACGCAAGAATTATTGGAATTAATTCATCTGCTCTTAATATATTGAACAAAACCACAATCGAACTTTTAAATCGACCTGTTACCGATATTTTCCCTCATGAGGACAGATCAAAACTTATTAATACCATAAAAAATTTTATTCATAACAGTGAATCAAGTGAAGCCGTATATACCACTATTATCGATTCAAAAAAAATAAGAGTTGTGGTTACATTATTAACTGTTGAAAAGAAAAATATAGGACTGATACTGGCTTTGGAGGATTGTGACAAATGGGAAGAACAAGCATAAAAAACAAACTGATAATGTATTTTTTGGTTCTGCTGTTAATTGTAATTGTTGTAATTGAGGTAGTAAATCAGACCACGAAAGATTTCTTTTTAGCACAGGGACTTTCAATTGCTCTGGCTATGGCAATAGGAACAGTGTTTGGAATTATATTTTCACGTTCTATTACTCTGCGTTTAAAAAAGCTGAGCGATGCCGCAGGAAAAATTAGCTGCGGTGATTTAACACAAGAAATACAAATCATATCCAGCGATGAAGTTCGCGACCTTGAAGAAATATTTTCTTTAATGGTCAACCACTTAAGAGCTCTGCTTATTGATATGAAAAATGTTTCCCTAAAAATCCACAACACTAATTCAATATTGAAAATGTTGGCGAAAAAACTTTTACAAAACAGCAATGAAATAGATATTACGGCTAAAATTATTGCAGAAAGTTCTGCTAAACAAACAGAAATAGTACACTATACTACCATTAAGCTTAACAACAGCATTAAGGTGATGGATAAGCTGGTACAACAATCGTCCCAAACTATTTCAAAGGCAGATGCAGCAATCAAGAAGACTCAAAAGGGTGAATCAAATGCCCGCGAAATAATAAGCCATCTTGAGCTTGTGCTTAAACAAATGAGTGAATCCGCACAACCCCTTTCAAGACTGCCCGAAAAAGTTGAAAAAATAAAAATAGTGATGAATGTAATAGAAGCTATCTCTCAGAAAACCGATCTTCTATCATTAAATGCATCTATCGAAGCAACGAGAGCCGGTGAATCCGGTAAAGGTTTTGCCATAGTTGCCGAAGAAATAAGGAATATGGCTGAGAGTTCAAAGCAGTCATCAAAAGCTATTGCAAAACTGGTTGAAGACATTTTAGAAGATAATCAAATGCTTAAAGAATTCTTAACAAAGAACCAGTCAGAAATTGATAAAGGCAATAAAATTATACACGGCATTGTGCAAACATTTAGCGATATGCTTCTTGGTGTAAAAGATATATTTTCCGAAATAAAAAGCATGGAAGATGCAACGGTTAGACAGGCTCAGGAACTCAGAAGTTTTTCGGAACATTTTCAAAAGCTTTCAGTTTCTGCATCCAGAAACTATGACTCTACT
The DNA here is from genome assembly GCA_018901125.1 of Pseudomonadota bacterium. Taxonomy (GTDB): domain Bacteria; phylum Desulfobacterota; class Desulfobacteria; order Desulfobacterales; family RPRI01; genus RPRI01. Next base: position 4,922 of record JAHIFE010000117.1, read on the forward strand.
CAAAAGACTACTGTTGCAGCAGCTAATCAAAAAAATGAAGTAAAAAGAATGGCAAGCGCAATAAATTTACTGGATAAACTATCTAAAAAGATGCTTGAAACGCAACAGCAATTCAGTCTTCCTGAACAGAAGAAACAAATATCAGACAAGCCGGAAGAAGAAGATTAATAAACATGAAATTATTTGTATTCAAAGCAAAAGATAAGTATATAGGCATAGAATCTGAATATATTTACAGAATAATTGACGACTATAAAATAACACCGGTTTGCCTTACTCCAAAATGTTATGCCGGTCTGATATTTTACAGAGGAGAACTTTTTGATGTAATAAATATCAGACTCCTTCTTGGTTATTCCGGACATTTAGAAAACACTTATGATGAACCGGTTGAAAATCAACGGATAATCATTATCAAATGGCATAATAAAAAGCTGGCAGTTATTCCTGATGAAATAATCGGGATGATATGGATAGACGGTAATTATGAAGGCTTAAATTCATATCGCCATGAAAACAAAGATATAAATTTAATAAAACCTGATTATATCTGGAAAAAATTATTAGAGCTTTCCTATGGACATCACTAAATATGAAAAAATTTTCGACCAGGAATCTCGCAAGTATCTTAAAGAGCTTGAAGATCTATTAATGGCGGTCGAAAAAGATTTGTCAAACCTTGCTTTGTGGGCAGAGATTCACGGCAAAATCCATTCTATTAAAGGGATGGCAAGGGCTCTGAGTCTTACGAAAATTTCAGACTTATGCCACTTAATGGAAGATTGGTGCCTGAATTTTCAACAGGGCACAAGAATAAGCTCTCCTGCTGCTGTTCAAGCCCTTTTTGACGGCTCGAATTTCTTAGGATATCTTGTTTCAAATAAAGGATGGATTGACTCATTTGAAGATCAGAAATTGTATAATAATCTGATATCCAAATTTGAAAAAATCCCTGACGAACCTTCCAAATCGAGTTCTCTCACTGAGACAGTTCCAGCATTGGCCTCTTATCAATCTCCGGCTATAACTATAGATCATGTAAAAATAAAGTATTCTTTTATTGAGGAGCTTCTTGGACTAACACAGGAAATACAGCTTCTTGCTAAAAAGTTCCCGTCTTTTTTAAATGAACAGATGTCCTCAGGCTTAAAAAACTGGATTGGTCACTATACTGCTTTGATGAAAGTTCTTTACTTTCAGTTAACCCAGCTAAGACTGATGACTGTCGGCGATTTTGCGGATCTTTTTTTAAAAAGCATAAGAGATATAGCAAAAGAGAATAATAAAAGCGTTAATGTTGAAATAATAGGCAGCGAAATACAGGCAGACATAACACTTCTTGAACGCCTTCGTGAACCATTGATACACATTTTCAGAAATTGCATAGCCCATGGTATTGAAACGGTAGAAGAGCGAACCAATCTGGGGAAAAACGTAAACGGCAAAATCACAATTGAAGCAAAGAGTGAAAAAGAAAATTTATACATTAAAATCCGCGATGACGGACGCGGTATAAATAAATCATTGATCATTAATCATCTTAAAGACAAACAATTGATGACTGATGAAGAAATCGGCAGGATGTCTGAAGAAGAACTCTATAATATTATTTTAAGTCCGGAATTTTCCTCGTCTTCAACGACAACAGAATTATCAGGAAGAGGTATTGGTATGAATGTTGTGGCACAGTCGATCGATTACCTCGGAGGTTCTTTGTCCATATCTTCTGATAGCGGAAAGGGAACAGAGTTTATAATAAAATTACCGCTGTCACTCTCAATTATTTATGCAATTGCATTTTCAATAGGAAAACATACTCTTGCGATTCCTACCTTACATGTCAAATCAATAAGCAATATAGATATCTTTTCTGACAATGACCGTAAATCTTATTATGACATCAAAAAAGTTCTCGGAGTAGCTGAAAACAAAAAGAGTTCTTACAGTGTATTAAATCTGAAATATGCCAACGATCAATCAACCATTAACCAAACAACAACAGACCAGGCAACAACTGATCAACCTACAAATGATGGAAAAGAATCCTGCAGGCATCTTCTGGTAGATAATATAATCGGAAACCGGCCTCTTATGGTATTGCCGGTGGGAGACCTTTTGTCAGGAGTAAAACTTTTTTCCGGAATAGGTATTATGGAAAATGGAGATATTGCCCTGCTTCTTGATCTGGATAATCTTCCACCGCAATAATTTTACAAACTATAGCTTTCAGATAATTTTTTTGGCAAAGCCAGAAGGAACCCCCCTGAGTAAGGCGTACAGAGCTGGTACGTTTCGAAGGGGGAACTGATAATACGCAGTCCAAAAACTTTATCCGGAAGTCTGTTTAATCTTTTACAAGATGATACCCCGACTCCCCCTCGTATATTAGCGTACGTGTCCTTTGAGCAATTTTTTCAGGATCTACTTTAATCCTTGCAACACCCGATTCCATGGCAGCACGTGCGACTGCGGCAGCAACCGCAGGAGGAACCTTAAAATCCATTCCCTTAGGAATAATCCATTCGGGATTAAGCTCCTTGTCTGAGACAAGGCCGGCTACAGTTCTTGCTGCCGCTATCTTCATCTCCTCATTTATTATCCTTGCCCGGACATCCAGCGCCCCCCTGAACACACCAGGGAAAATAAGTGAGTTATTAACCTGATTAGCAAAGTCCGACCTTCCTGTCGCAACAATCAATGCTCCGGCTTCTTTTGCCTCATCCGGAAAAATCTCAGGGGTTGGATTGGCAAGCGCAAATATTATGGGATCTTTTGCCATAGTTGCGAGCATCTCTTTTGTAAGAGCCCCAGCAACAGAAAGGCCAATAAAAATATCAGCACCTTTAATAGCCTTGGCAAGATCTCCTTTTATTTTTTCCGGATTTGTCTGCTCGGCCATTTCATCCTTCATCCAGTTCATGCCTTCCAAACGTCCTTTATATATGGCTCCTTTTTTATCGCAAAGTATAATATGTTTTATTCCTATCTCCATTATCAGTTTGCAAACTGCAATGGCTGCGGCGCCGGCGCCATTTATCACAACCTTCACATCCTCAGCTTTTTTGCCGGATATTTTAAGTGAATTAAGTAAAGCAGCTGTAACAATAATCGCAGTTCCATGCTGGTCATCATGAAATACGGGGATATCCATCTCTTCTTTAAGACGTCTTTCGATATAAAAGCAACGAGGTGCTGATATGTCTTCAAGATTTATTCCCCCGAAAGTCGGACTCATTCTTTTTACGATCTCAACAATTTGATCTGCATCCTGCGTACATAAACAGATCGGAAAAGCCTCAACTCCCGCAAAAGTCTGGAATAGAATTGCTTTGCCTTCCATTACAGGCATTGCAGCCTGCGGGCCAATATTTCCTAGACCGAGCACAGCACTTCCATCCGTAACAATGGCAACAAGGTTTCCTTTGGCGGTGTAATCATATATCAATTCAGGGTTTTCCCTTATCAGGCGCGCCGGCACTTCTGCTAAAGGGGGCATATAAAACTGGCCTAGAATATAATTATCCTTAATTGCTATCTTGCTCCTGATCTGAAGAACACCACGGTATCGCCTGTGGAACTCAAGAGATTCTTCCGCAATTGATTTTTTTTTCGGATCAGGCGGATCAATAGGCCACTGTCCTTCATACACATATCTGCGTGTCATATCGGAAATCATAGCCGGGTCCACATCTCCTTTGGCTTCCCCTGTCTGTATTGCAGCCTTTGCAACCGCTTCCGCAATTTTTGGTGCAACCCGGAAATCAAATATCTTTGGCATAACATGCTCAGGAGCAAGCTCATCGGAACTTACACAATCAGCAAGAGCCTGAGCCGCAGAAAGCGCCATTTCAGTATTAATATTACTTGCCCTTGTTTCAAGAATGCCTCTGAAAAAACCAGGGAAAATCATCGCAACATCAGACTGATTCGGAAAATCAGCTCTGTTAAATACCATAACTTTTGCACCTGCATCACGCGCTTTTTCAGGCATAATTTCAGGATGAGGAGTTGAAAGCGCAAAAACTATCGGGTCCTTTGCCATGGATTTTATCATATCCCCGCTAAGAACATTTCCGGACGAAAGGCCGATAAAAACATCGGCGTTTTTAAGAGCCTGCTCAAGAGTTCCCGTAAAATTATCAGGATTTGTGATTTTAACTATTTCCCATTTTGCCCAGCTCATTCCTTTCAGGCGGTATTTATAAAGAGCGCCATCTCTGTCACAAACTATCACCTGTTTTATTCCGGCTTTTACCAATAGATCAGCACTGGCAAGACCGGCCATACCGGCACCGTTTATTACCACCCTGGAGTTGATAAGATCCTTATTAACAACTTTCATTGAATTTATAAGAGCGGCAAGTACGGGTATTGCGACTCCAAGCCCATGATTATTAAATACCGGTATGTCAGCAGCTCTCTCAAGATGATCTGTAATTGTAAAGCTTTGTGGACTGGCAATGTCTTCTAAGCAAAATGCTCCGAAAGTAGGTGTAAGAGCAAGCGCAGTTTCAATAAATTCATAAGGATCTTTTGTCCTGATGCATATCGGAAGAGCATCCACACCGGCAAATGTCTTGAATATAACAGACTTGCCCTCCATAACAGGAAGTGCTGCTTCAGGCCCTGCATGACCAAGGCGAAACAGCCCGGAACCGTCTGTTAAAATCCCTACTGTATTTCCACGGCATGACAGCAAATAAGACTGTACGGGATCCCTGGCTATTTCCAAACAGGACGAAGCAACTCCGGGAGTATAAACAAGGCTTAATATTTTTGAATCCTTTATAGGTATCTTGGGAGAAACGCCTATAACTCCACGGTAGCGTTTCCTGTATGCAAGAGCTTGTGCTTCCTGATCAGTAATCTTGTCGGGCATTGAAATCTCCTTTAAAAAAGGGTTCCAGGGTTCAGGTGTTCAAGAGATAAGCACCCTTCACTTGAATCCTTGAACCCTTGGACCCTTGAATCCTTAATATTAAGTTTTTGATCCGTTTTTTACAGCCTTTGTTGCAAGAAAATCGGCAAGTTCGTTTTCTTTATGGCCTGCATGACCTTTAACTTTAATAAGTTTAATATCATCATAATTTTTCATTATAATTTTAATTGAGTTTATTAGCTCAATATTTTTTTTTGGTTTCCAGTTTAGAGAAAGAACGCCATAAGAATAAGAACTGTCCGTAAAAATTCTTACCGGCTTTCTGGTGGTTTTAAGTTCAGTAAGAGCAGCTCTTATTGCTTCCAGTTCTGCGATATTGTTTGTAGCAATTCCGATATATTTTGATATTTGTTTTTCATGTTCTCCAAAACGGAAAAAAACTCCTATGCCTGATGGTCCCGGATTGCCGGATGACGCACCATCAGTATAAATACAAATGGCATCGGAAGGTATATTTTCCTGACGGGCGGAATCTTTATCGGATCTTTTCTTTGCAAAAGAATTTCTATCCTGTACTTTTTTATTATCTTCCGGGGTATCGGAGTCCATAGAATCTACAGGCTCAAGTTTGTTTTCATAAACCCAGTATTCATAATCCTGCTTTGTATTGTATTTAATCAGTACTTTGCCACTTTTAATTAACGGTTTTTCATCGGAAGAAAAGGCCTGCCAGACCTTGTTGCCCTTGAACATCATTCTCTTCCACAAGATATCATTATTTTCCATAATTAATGGCCCTGTCAATAAATTATAATCAACTGAACCACTTTCAAAACGTTTCAGTTTGGTCAAGGTCAAGGCGGGTGAAAATTTTAACCGCAGGAATACATGGAGTATTTCGAGGATTATAATTTTAGCCCAACGCAGAGATCGGCCAAAATGGGACGTTTTGAAACTGGCTCAACTATAAAGATAATATTTACGGCTTATATCAAGATATTGATCAATTTCGGTTCTCCATGATTTCTCGATCTCTTCAATATTATCATTATTTTCAATCGCAGCGCGGATTGCCGGATTGCCGGTTATAAGATCCACAGGATACTTCTCAAATTCATATTCATACGGAGGAAGTTTCCATTCAAAATGATTTCGATAGGTTTGAAATACTGCCTGAAGTAATTTCAGGGTTGAAAAATATGGTTTATACTTATCCGGATCTATAACATGAATCTGGAAACCTCTGCACAACTCACCCTGCCATTTGTTTGAGGTAGGTTCAAAAGCAATGGGCCTCAGTATTACACCGGGAAGTTTGTTTGTGCCTAAAAAAGAAATTATTTTATCACATTCTATAAATGGAGCCCCAAATATTTCAAACGGCTGGGTTGTGCCCCGCCCTTCAGATATATTTGTGCCTTCCAGTACAACCTGGCCGGGATAAACAATAGCAGAAACAGGATTTGGAAGGTTAGGAGAAGGCGGTATCCATGGAAGAGAAGTATCTGCGAATAGCATTTTTCTTCTCCAACCTTTCATGGGAATCACTTCAAGATCACAATCTATTTCAAAATGTTTATTAAAAAACTGCGCAAGTTCTCCAATCGTAAGGCCGTGTCGCATGGGTATTGGATAACGCCCTACAAATGAGATATACTCCGAAGAAAGGCAGTTACCTTCAACCTCAATACCACCGATTGGATTCGGCCGGTCAAGAATAACTATTTTCTTCCCGAATTTTTTGGCAGCCTCAAGGCAATATGACATCGTATATATAAAAGTGTACACTCGTGTACCGGCATCCTGAAGGTCTATCAGCAGAATATCAATAGGCTCAAACATCTCCTTGGTTGGTATGCGTGTTTTGCCGTAAAGACTGAAAACCTGAACGCCTGTAGTATTGTCAACCATGTTTTCAGACTCAATCATATTATCCTGTTTCTCTGAAAAAAAACCATGCTGAGGAGAATAAAGAACTGCGAGCTTTTTCGGAAACTTTTCGTTTATCAATTGCCTGGCATGATTAAAATTCCTGTCAACAGAAGCCGGATTGCATAAAAGCCCAAGGCGCTTACCCTGAATAAAAGACGGGGGTGATTTTATAAAATTTTCAAGTCCGCTAAAAACATTGGTCATATAGTAAGACAGCTCCTTTAACTATTTTCTGTTCCATACATCTTTTAGATCTTCGGAGAACTGATAACGAATTCCATTTTCATTCAAAATATCTTCTGTGGCCGCCTCAATTTCAACACGCTTGAAAACAAGACTTTCACTTCTTGAATTTGCAAATTTGAAAACAACAAATTCTTTCCGGTTGTCCCTTAGTGTCTCAACAAGATGGATCAAGTTTTTAATCGGTACATCATTGATATGACTGACTACTCCAAATGGACCTCTTGTATCATAACCTTTTGTAATCCTGTTGGAAAACATAGGAGAAAACACAGCGACAAGAGCTTCATCCTTAAAAGATATATTATCCGACATACGTGTTATAACAGGACTTCCAACAGCAGCCAGCAAAAGCAACATTTTATCGGTTTTTAATAACTGTTGAATGTAAAACTGGTCTAATTCAACAAAAACCAGCGGACCATAAATAAAATATCTTGGATAATTAAAGCCTTTAAACCTGATCAGTTTTTGAGATTCAACACTAACCGGCACATTCAGCTTTAACTGCTTTTTGTTTCTGATAATGGTAAGAGGAACTTTTCCTTCTTTGGCTATTCTGGGAACAAGATAAGTAGCCGGTAGCCTTAAATCTTCGTTAACCCGGATGCGGCCTTCATTATCTATTGGATAATCACCAATATGAGTGATAATATCCCATGGCTTAAGCAAAAATTCAGGGTCTATGTTTTTCACATCCTGAACCACCATTCCGGTTGTCTCCTCCGAGATCTTAAGACAACTTCGTAACGCATCATTTTCAAGCGTTTGAACCTGAATTCCATCGATCATAGGTTGACCTTCATACTTGCCATCGGAGGCATCTTTTAAAAACATATTAATCTCTTCAACAGGAATAAGAAACCCAATGTTCTCTGCTGCCATAATCTTGCTGCAAACAAGACCGATTAACTTTCCTTCAGCTACTGCGGCTCCACCGCTGTTTCCTGGGTTTAGCGCCGCATCGATCTGGATTAATAAACTGGGAACCCCATAAAAAACGGCCTGATACTCTATTCTTGAAACAATCCCTTCTGTTACAGATTGCTCAGAGCCACCCATAGGATATCCATATACAGAAACCGGATCTTTTGTTTTCGGCAGCTTGTCTGCAAAAACCATGTGGGAATTATTATTCAATAATTCCTTATTATCTATTTTCAGCAAAGCAAGATCAATTTCAGGGGATAGCGCTATTACCTTTGCCTCAATCTTATCTGCCGATTGATAGGGTTGAATATAGATCTGTTGCGCAAAAGCCACCACATGGGCATTGGTAAGTATTCTGCCGCCCTCAATAATCACGCCCGATCCTGATATTTCACGCTGAGTCTGTTTGCTCCAGAGCTTTATAATATCAGGCAATCTTTGAGTAGCAATTATTTTGACCACAGATTTAGAGATCTGATCTTCCGCCCATACCATAGACACTGTACAAAAAACAGTTAAGATGCATAAGAGAAGAAATATTAATCTTTTTATAGAACAAATTCTATTTATACAACTGGGAACACAACTATTTATTCTTGTATGAAATCTCATAAAATTCCTTCCATGCATCTTAATAATATTAATTTACTGTTTAGCTGTTTACAATCCTAATACTTTGTTCTTACTATACATATCCGTTTACTTTTTTAAAGTCAACGCTTAAGGCATCCAGGGTAACCGCATTTAGAATTAATATGCCATTTAATAATTTTGTGAAACACCCAAACCGTCATGCCGGACTTGATCCGGTATCCAGAACCCAATGGAATTACTGGTTTCCGGCCTTCGCCGGAATGACAAAAGTGGAG
>JAHIFE010000118.1 GCA_018901125.1 Pseudomonadota bacterium
ATCAACTCAAATAATAAGTCGTCATCAAGATCAATGACGGCATCTTTCATCTTTACCAACATTTCTGCTTTACTTGACATATTTCTCACCTTCCCTTTGTGACGATTCTTATATCTTGGCAAATTTCATAGCTGCCGCTATGCTGCCATCCAGATGCTCGGGGGTTGTATAATAGTCAATAGCACCCAAACCTATCGTACATCTGTTGTTGGGTATTTTTTTGGCTGCATTACATCTTCCTTCTATTTCTTCTTCTATTTTGGACATAGGTCCGCTGACAAGAAGCTTGTCTGAAGGAGCATAGCATCCGTACATGTTATTTTTTTGCAGAAAATCATTTACAGTATTGTAATCGATAATATCCCCCGTACACATAACACCGTCAAAGCTGTCATCTCCCAAAGCTCCGGCTTTAAGCAATTCATCAAGCCAATCGATTGCTCCGTTAAATGCCCAGGCATGAACGATAGGCTTTTTTACCGCAGCTTTAACAGCCTTGCCGACCCTTGCATATTCACCGGCAATCCACTCTGTGCCTTTTATGGGGTACATTCCGACAACAGAGCACATATAGCTGTAATCTACTTTACCCAAATTGCTTACCGCTATACCTAATTTTATCAGCCAATCGGAGGCAAGGTTTGCTGCTTTCTTGCAGAATTCCGGATTCTTGCGAAGAAGCTTTAAATATTGATTATAGCCCATCATATGAGAGCAGGCAAATCCGTCCGGTCCTTCACAAAAAGATCCTTCAATGGGCATAATATCGCTTAGTTGATATTTGTCAAATATCCGTCTTATTTCCTGGCAAAACCAGAGATATTGGGCAAACATGCCGTGTTTTGTTGGATCGGGTGCTTCAAGACCTTCCAGATCTTCAATTGTTTTTATCGACATTTCTCCTTCATGAACAGGATTGCCATTTTCAATAAACATTGAATCTGTACCGAACAATTCTTCGCCATAAGAAATAGGTCCGCAAAACATTCTTTCCATTTTATAGCGGGCTGTGGTCGCAAGATGGGATTTAACAAGCAACTTGGGATAAAAGTAAGCATCTATGGATTTAACGGCATCGGCAAATCCGTCTAAAGCACGCATGGCATAAGAGGGATGGAAAAACGTTTCAACAACCAGACGATCTCTCTGTTTGCCTTCCATCGTTGCCTTGAATCGTTCCATCGGCGTCATCTCTTCCTCGGAGATATTTTTATGAATCTTCCCGCAGTATCGCTCTATCTCTCTTTCCTCTTCAGGACTCCAGGTAAGGCTGGCTTTCAATTCGTCCAATGACATCCCATAATACGGTCCTGCACCTTTCATCTTTCCTAATTTAACAGCCATGTTTCTTTGCCTCCTTATTTATGTATTAAATATTGTTCCGATTGCCATAACTTAATTATTATTTAAGCTACATGATAACATATAAAATCTTGATTTCCACGACAAAAAATGTCTGCATGAGTCATAATTAAATTGCATAAATAATCTTATCTTGTTATATATAACCGGATCGTAAGTATTGATAACCTGATAAAGTATTTATTATGATCGAAATAGTATTATAAATAATATTCTTCATTGCATTATTTATTTAAAAACACAGGAGAATTTGATGCTTCCGGGACGTCCGCTTACTAACATTTATCTGAGTGCAGATGAAAAAAAATCTTTGGAACAATGGTCCCGTTCAATTACGACGCCAAAGTTAGCTTTGCGATCGAGTCTGATACTTGCCTGTGCTGAAGGGAAGAAAAGCAGCGATGTAGCAATCGCCTTTGGACTAACTCAGTCAACAGTGGGAAAATGGCGGGCACGATTTATTAAATATCGTATAGATGGTCTGCTGGATAAGCCTCGTTCCGGACCTCCCCGAAAAATCTCCGATGAAGACATAAAACGCGTGATCGATAAAACAAAGAAACTGAGTAAAGAAAACTCCTCATCTCTCAGTACGCGTTTTATTGCAAAGGAATGCGGTCTTACCCAAAGCGCTGTGAGTCGTATCTGGCGATCATATTCCTTGTGTTCTCCCGGCTCTAAAAAGCAAAAGTCATCGAATGCCGCTGGATTTAATGAAGGAACTGATAACCCTGAAACTGCTAATTTCAAATTCTACCGATCGCTTGGTTCACTTATCAAAGATTACAGACAAAAACACGGAATAAATCAGGAAACCCTGGCACAAGCAATAGACATCAGTTCCCGGGAATTACAGAGGTGGGAAACAAACCGCCATCGAGCCCATATGAACAATCTTCACGACCTGTCGGAAGTCACCGGCATACCGATGCAGGTTTGTCTGGCTCTGAATGCGGATCAGCCAATCTGGTATTCATCACGGGAAAGGCGTTTTGCTTATACATCAATCGAAATGGCGAATTTTAAGATCGAAAATTTATTGAAAAGCCGCGATCAATCCAATGCCGGTGATATTGAAAGATATGAACGTGTTACAAAAGATAAGCACATCAGTTTAATTCTATCGACTCATAGCGATATATACGGTTCAAAACGATTGTTGGCAAAAGATGCAATTAAAAAAGCCAACAAGATCCTTCCTGACCTGAATTACATTGCCTTTGACTGCTGGTGTCATTATGTGGGCCATCTCGTCTGTTTACCTATGAGCATAGAAGTATATGAGCAACTCAAGAAAGCAAAAAACTGGAAAAACTTTCTGAGTGCAGACAGAATAAGTGACATAATAGCCTTTCGCAAAGGGGTGTTTTTCTTTTATTCAGCTTTTATGGTTAATGCCAGTGTTGGTTATGCACAGTTGATAAGAAGCGCCTGGCACCTTGCAAAGGTAGAACAAAAAAAAAGTTATCTGGCTGTTTTTAATATGGCCGCAAAAGAGGTCAAAGAATTTTTTTGTAATTTCGGGGCAAGGATAGTATCCGGGGATACAGAGGGTCATGATCATTCCAATGCTCAATATGCCCCTGTAATGTATGAAATAGAATTGGATGTTATGGTCAAAAGGCTAAGATCTTCCGGGGCGTTGGAAAGGATTATCGAAGAGCAAAACAGGAAAATACAAATGCCTGGCGGATAAGATAAATTTAATGGTGTATAAGTATTCCATTTCATAATTTCGGCATCATTTCGAACAAAAGACTATTATGACAAAGCCTCTTGTTCGAAATGATAATATGTAACAGAATTTATGATCCTTAGTAATCAGCCCATAGTCTTAAAAAGCATGGGCTGATGTTTTTAGTCTTTAAAAGGTGATTCAATCATTTCAAACGGGTCATAATGAAGGCCGCGGCCCACTCTCAATGAACCCCATATTTCACCAAGGGTTGCATATTCCTTGCAAGCTTCTATCATGGTTGGAACAAGATTGATATTGTCCAGTTTATCTTCAGCAATAAGTTTCTTTAACAATTCTTTTACTGCATTGTTGTTTCTCTTCTTTTTAATATCTCTTACTCTTTGCACTTGTTCAGCAGTGGAAGCCTTTGATACCTGATGAATGGGAACCTTAAATTCTTTTTCCGGCGGGAGAACCATATCGTTTATTCCGATTAACTTGATTGCTCCGCTTTCTATATCTTTCTGGCGTTTTATAGCAACTTCGTCTATCATTGCCCTTATCCATCCGTCTTTGACGCCTTCTTCCAGACCTCCCTTGTCAAGGATCTTCTGAAGAAGTTCCCATGATCTCTTTTCCACCTCGTTTGTAAGCCATTCAACATAGTAAGATCCTGCAAGCGGATCAACTACATTGGGGATGCCGGTCTCATAGGCTAAGATGTTTTGTGTACACATCGCAAGCCAGGTTGACTCTTCTGTCGGCAGGCATAAAGGCTCGTCATACATAACAGGATCAATGGCGTTGCAGCCTCCAAGAGCGGCTGACATAAGCTGGTAAGCAATCCGCGCTACATTGTTAAGGGGCTGCTGGGCAATAGCAGTAAGACCCGATACACGGGCAGCAATATAAAGCTTTTGAGCTCTTGGATTCTTGGAACCGTATCTTTCTCTTGCAATCCTCGCCCATATTCTTCTGGATGCCCTGAATTTGGCGATCTCTTCAAAAAAATCCATCCAGATAGTAAAAGTAAAAGGAACTCTGTTTGCAAATTCGTCAAAATTCAACCCACGCTCAACAAGCTTGTCGGCAAACGCGATTGTGGAAGCAAATCCCAAAGCTATTTCCATAACCGCAGGCGTTCCTTCTTCAGATACATTATGTGCGCTTGTATGAAATGTTGCAAATCTCAGTTTATTTTTAGAACAGAATTCTACAACATCAACAGCAAGCTTGGACCACAGATCCAGAGGCTGAGGAGTGACGAAGCCGCTGTAATACTGGCAGTATAAATTAAGAGCCGCGCCGCCGTTTAAGGCTGAAAAAGGAACACCATGTTTTTGCGCCATGGCGAAATACATACAGGGTAAAACAGGGCCGCTTGCTCCTGAAGATTCAAACGTAATTGTTGTCTTGTCAAGCGGAAAGCCTTCCAGAATTGTTTCTACATCGTCCAATGAACTTACAGGAATACCCACTAAACCGGCTTCATCGACTGCCATAGGATGGTCAGCGTCAATGCCAACCTGAGTGGGATAATCATTTACAACCTCAACTCCTTCCGATCCGATGCTTGCCAGATACTTAAGCCTTTCCATGGAATCTTTAGCAGAACCGAATCCGGAAAGAAACCGCCTTGTCCAGATCTTATTTCTATACATTCCCTTATATAAACCTCGTGTATAAGGATATTCTCCTGCTTCGCCAAGATCCCTGTCATAATCAAAATCTTTTAAGTCTTCCTTTGTATACATCTCCTTTAACGGAATGCCTGAACCCGACTCAAATTTTCTGTTAGTGTCTCCCTGAATCGTTGTTTTCATAATGTCAATTTCACTCCTTTATGCCTGCGGCCTGTCTTTTCTGTTCGACAAGAGATGTAATTGTTTCTACTATCGGTCCTGACATAGTGCCAGGCCCGATAATTGCGTCAACTCCCAATGCCTTGAGTTCGGCAGGAAATGGATCCGGAATTGTACCGCCAACTACTATAACAACATTATCCATTCCTTCTTTCTTGAGCATATCAATCAACTTGGGGACCAGCCTGGTATGGTTTGATGATTGACAACTAATTCCAATAACATCCGCATCCTCTTCCACAGCGGCCTTGAATATTGTTGCCGGACTTTGAAATCTGCCGAGATAAACCACTTCCATGCCGGCGTCGCGCAGCATCGCGCTTACTACCTTAGCTCCTACATCATGCCCGTCAAGGCCGATTTTGGACACTACAACTTTTATTTGCTTCATAAATACTTTCCCTTTCCAGTAATTTCTATGGCAAAATCAACTTACCTGCCGGGGTTCAATCCCGAATATGTTCACAAGCGCCACTGCTCCGGTTCCTCCTAAATTATGAGTCAAGCCTATCTTCGGATCTTTGACCTGACGTTTTCCGGCCTCTCCTCTTAACTGCCAGAATATCTCGCAGGCCTGGGCCACGCCTGTGGCTCCAATGGGATGTCCCTTGGATTTTAACCCACCGCTTACATTACATGGTATTTCGCCATCTAACATCGGGCCGCCATTTTCTATCCATTGACCGCCTTTACCGCGGTCACAAAAACCCAAATCCTCATAATCAATAAGTTCGGTACAGGTAAAGCAATCATGAATCTCGGCAACATCAATATCTTTTGGAGATATTCCGGCTATTTCGTAAGCCGTTTTACTTGCAATCGTTGTAGTATCCCACTGGTAGTAATGTCGTTTCTGATGTCCGTAGAAATCGTCACAGACTAAGGCGCTGCTCCAAAGGTAGACAGGTTTGTCGGTAAACTGCCTGGCTATATCCTCACTAGCCAATATCACCGCAGCAGCACCATCTGTGGTCGGGCAACAATCAAACAGTCCTAACGGCCAACTGATCATAGGAGCATTCATTACCTGCTCCATGGTTACTTCAAATTGAAAATGGGCATATGGATCTAAAGTGCCGTTGTGATGATTTTTTACCGCAACCATGGCAAAATGCTCCTTTTTTGTTCCATATTTTGCCATATGAGCTACTCCAAACTGCCCGTACATTGCAGGACCTGTCAATCCTCTGGGATGCCACCACTGATGATAAGACGTATTGGCCTGTCCAATCATGGATTCGCGCCCCGGAATGTCTCTCATCTTCTCGGCACCAACCACAAGCACCACATCATATACCCCGGCTTTTATCGCAAAAGCTGCCTGGCGAAGTGCATCACTTCCGGTACAGCAGGCATTTTCCACCCTGCTTACCGGTTTGTCATAAAAAGTAAGTGCATTGGAAAGTGTTGCTCCGCTTACGATCTCTTTTCTCAAACTTGTTCCGGGCAAACAACAGCCAAACCATGCTGCTTCAATTGCATTTTCTTCAATTCCCTTATCAACGCTTTTCAAACAATTTTCATATGATTCAAAAATCATGTCTTCCAGGCTCTTTTCAAAAAGCTCTCCGAAGCGAATCATCCCAGCGCCCACCATAGCTACGTTTAACGGATTCTTAACTCGCGCCATAAATCACCCCCCTACTTTATCTTCTTTTATAAGTCTGAATTTATATCCATATTTTACTATGTCATTCTCTATGCCATGCCGCCTTAAAACAAGTTCGACTTTTGCGCCCACTTTTACATCCTCCATAGGGCTGTCAACCATCATGGCGGTAACTTTACCGCCGTATTCTTCCTGTTTTCCGGCTAACCTGGCTATACACATGGGAAATGGCGCCTGTTCAGGATCCAGATAAACCACATACTGATGAAAAAATGTCTCAATCACACCGCAACGCGGTAACGGTACTTTCTCAAACTGACGGCTCCTGCAATCTTTCTCAACACAAATGTTCCGCCTTGGAAAATTGATGGACCCGCACTTACTGCATTTTAAAGCCATCAGGCCAAAAACAAAATCCTTATCCCGCCACAAGGAAGGAGAAGAATCAACAGAAGACATAGGTTCTGGAAGAGCCTGACTCTTCAATCTTCCCTTTATCTTTTCGTACTGAATATATTCTATGTATTGTTTGCTGTTTTCTTCAAAATAATTCTGAACCGGTGTTATACGTCCTCTTTTTGCATTTATGCCTTCTTTTGCAGTAACAATGAAAGCATCGCTTCCAGCACCTGATCCATAAGAAGCCACCAATATCTTCTCATCCGGCCTGGCATTATCCAAAGCTGCCGCAAGCGCTATTAAAGATGATGCGGAACCGACATCTCCCATCATTGGAGAAAGAATGGTAAAACTTGCAGCTTCAGGTTTAAATTTTAAAGATTTTGCTACATCAACCGGACTCTTCCCATCAGGCTGGGAAACGGCCAGATAAGAAATATCCTCCGGTTTAAGATTCGTTTCGGCTAAACACTTGCCGATAGCCTGCTTTATATGTGTAAAATAACCCGCTGTTCTGTGAAAACGGGCATCATCATAAAAATTAACATAATCTTTGCCTGCAACACGCCATGTTGTATTCAAGGAAGTTGATTGTGAAGCACAACCTCCAAGCTCGGCGATCACATCATCTGCTCCGAGTATGAAAGCAGCCGCACCTGCACCATATGCAGTTTCCAGCTGACTTCCCATTTCTCCGGCCTGACAGTCCGCGCCTATAGCCAAACCGTATTTTATCTTCTTCGAATCAATCAAACCGGCACATCCAAGAAAAGCTGCTGATCCGGCACGTACCGATCCGCCAAAATCAGCTATTTTCACATCACAGGAAATTCCGATAGCTTCGGCAATCAAAATCGCAGAAGACTTGTCTATATATTGGCTCGACACGGTGCCCAAATATAAAGCCCCGATATCTGAAGCGCTCAGGCCGGCATGCTTTAAGGCATTAAAAGAAGCTTCCACAGCTAAAGTCACAATATCTTCGTCTTCAGCTGCTACACTCTTTTCCTTAATCCCGGCCGCGATTCCTCCTCCCGGCCAAATTTTGGCTATTGATTTAGTACTGATTCTCTTTTTTGGAATTGTCACCCCATATCCAATTATACCAGCCATAGCTTTCTCCTTATATCAATTTCATTGATAATTATCTCTAATAACTAATAAAAGTTTTATAAAACGCAAAAGAAAATAATTATTTTACTTTTTTGGCAAGTTCAGCCGCTATAACCAAACGCTGTATTTCATTCGTTCCTTCATATATCTGGAAAATCTTGGCATCCCTGTAAAGTTTTTCAACCGGATATTCCTTGGAATATCCGTATCCTCCGAAAATCTGGACGGCTTCAACGGCTGCCCTCACAGCTGCGTCGCCAGCCATGGCCTTAGCCTGGGATGACTCCAATATAGGCAGCTTTCCCTGATCAACCATCCACGCAGCTCTCCAGGTAAGCAATCGTGCTGCATCTATTTCCATTGACATTTCAGCCAATTTTTTCTGAATAAGCTGCTGAGAGATCAAAGGCTTGCCAAACTGAACCCTCTGGCAAGCATACTTTAAAGATTCATCCAATGCTCTTTGTGCCAGACCCAAAGCAGTAGCAGCAGCCAAAGCCCTTGAACGGTCAAGCGCTTCCATAGCCACAGCAAAACCCTGACCTTCTTTGCCTAATAAATTTTTCTCAGGCACTCTGACATCCTCAAATATCAGCTCGACCGTATGAGATGCCCGGATTCCCATTTTATCTTCTTTTTTGCCTACTATTATTCCTTCTCCTCTGGGAACGATAAAAGCGCTCATCCCCTTGTGAGCTTTGGAAGGGTCGGTCTTTGCAAGGACAACATATATTGATGCCAAATCTCCATTGGTAATAAAAGTCTTCCGCCCATTAATAATATATTCTGAATTTTTCTTATCTGCCTTAGTGGTAATTGCAGCCACATCCGAACCGGCTCCCGGTTCGGTTACAGCAAAAGATATAAACTTTATCTCTTCGGATTCACAGATCAATTTTAAATATTTTTCTTTCTGTTCAGATGTTCCAAAAAACATAATAGGAATTGCAGCAATACTGTTTAACAACAGCGAAGTGGCTATGCCGGCACAACCATAAGTCAATCCCTCGGCAATCAGACATGATTCCATCATCCCCATGCCGGCGCCGCCATATTCTTCAGGAACCCCTGCATTAATCAATCCCAGTTCATGCGCCTTTTGAGCAACATCCATAGGGAGCATACCTAATTTATCATATTCGGCAGCTACAGGAATAATTTCATTTTTTACAAATTTGGCTACCATATCCTGCAAAGCAACCTGTTCTTCACTTAAATCAAAACCAATCATAATTTAACCCTTTTAATATATTTTAGCATTATAATCTGGATACCGGCTTTCGCCGACATAACGGTTTGTGAGCTTATTGAAAATCCATCTTATTTCGACAACAGCAAGAAATTATTTACACCAAAAAAGCTGGCGTTTAGTTCTAAAAGCCAGTTTCAAAACGTCCCATTTTGGCCGATCTCTACGTTGGGTGAAAATTTTAATCCTCGAAATACTCCATGTATTCCTGCGGTTAAAATTTTCACCCGCCTTGACCTTGACCAAACTGAAACGTTTTGAAAGTGGCCCCCAAGGATAACCGTAAACATTTTCCGGATATTTTCCAGTGCTTTTACTGATTAAATCTCCCGGCGATCAGACATGACTATAGTGTCATTTACTCCGCTTTAACACATATTGTATTGTTATAATCAGTATGGTACGAATATAATTTATTACTAAAATAACAGCTTTGTGATAGTTCAACTATTTTTATTCTTCAGTAAACTTGGTTGAATGTCGCTTGTGCTTTAATATCGGATTAAATATTGATAAGCATAAAGTGAGCCAATATAATATATAGTATTATAATAGTATGTTATGTATAAATACACGGACCATATTCCCATATATCGTAATATGGTTTCAGCATATCGGAATTTGTTGTAAAAAAATATCAATATATTGAAACTATATTTTAAACGTCTTCAATTATGCGTATCAGATTGTGTACAAAGAAATAAAAGAGAGAATACAATGAATATCAATGAGAAAGATTTCTTCCATCAGGCCACTATCCGGATTTGCGGTAATCTTGAGATAGAACAGGCGATGCTGCATACTTTTGAGTACCTGAAAGATTTTATACCATTAGATGAAATGTGGCTGATTTTGGTAGATAGAAATATAGGTACAATAAAAACAATTGCCGGTGCAAATCATTCAGGTGCAAGAAAAATGGATAAGCTTATTCATGTCCCGGCGATTATAAAAAAGGAACTTGATAAGTATGATTTTACACCTAAAAAAGTAACAATCATTAACAGAGCGGAACTTAATCCGCTTGCGTTTAATTTATTAAATGTTCTGGGTTATCCTGATTCTTCGTCATTAGTCTTTTCATTGTCGACCAACAGTGACAGAATAAGCGTTTTTGTTATGAGAGCTACGGGAAAAGATCGTTTTTCGGATTCACATGCCCATCTGGTTGCAATGCTTCATGACCCGATTGCAATTGCCATGTCTAATGCCTTAAGACATGAAGAAGTACTTAAAATGAAAGAAGATGACAACAGATATCTTGTTCAGGAACTGCGTCAACTTACCGGAGAAGAGATTGTAGGCGCTGAATCCGGGTTGAAAAATGTTATGGATATGGTTCAACAAGTTGCGATGAGGGATAATCCTGTACTGCTTTTAGGAGAAACCGGAGTCGGCAAAGAAGTAATAGCCAATGCTATTCATTATGCTTCAAACCGCAAAGATGGACCTTTTATCAAGGTTAACAGTGGAGCTATCCCTGAGCACCTAATAGACAGTGAGCTTTTCGGGCATGAAAAAGGAGCATTTACTGGTGCGGTCAGTCAAAAAAGGGGACGTTTTGAAAGGGCAGATGGAGGTACAATTTTTCTTGATGAGATAGGAGATCTTCCTGTTCAGGCGCAAAGCCGTTTACTACGTGTTCTTCAGCAAAAAGAAATTGAGCGTGTGGGTGGAACTAAAACAATTACTATCGATACCCGGATCATTGCAGCAACCCATCGTAATCTTGAACAAATGGTTTTAATGAAAAGATTCCGTGAGGATCTTTGGTACAGGTTAAGCGTTTTCCCTATCGTAATTCCACCACTAAGACAAAGAAAAACAGATATTCCTGCGCTGGTAAAGTATTTTTTGAAGCGAAAATCAAGAGAAATGAATTTTCGCGACATCCCATTAATTAAGCCTGGAGCAATTGAACAAATGATTGAATATCCATGGAGTGGAAACGTTCGTGAACTTGAAAATGTAGTGGAAAGGGCGCTTATTCAATATAGAGGCGGGCAATTAACTTTTGATCATTTAAATATTCATCCAGTTGAGCATACTTTGTTCCCATCCGGTACAAACGGCAAGATTTTAACACTGGACGAGGTCGATGCCCGCCATATCCGCTTGGTGCTTGAAAAAACAAACGGAAGAATTAATGGGAAAGGAGGTGCTGCAGAACTTTTATGTCTGCATCCAAATACTCTAAGGTTCAGGATGGATAAACTTGGGATCAGTTATGGAAAAAAGAGTAAACTCCATAAAAATGATAGTAAATAATAAAATCTCAATCGGATATTATTTATGGCAGTGAGACTTTTCCGGGCTATGCATCACTATATAATTATTATCATGGCACGTTTCTGCAAAATATGTGCCATGATATTCTGGCAATAGGCTGTTTAATACCAAGTTGCATTCAAAAAGATAGCAAGGCGGCAAGGAGGTTTTTCCGCAGTCGTATATGTAATAAGCCGAGGACAGAGCCGACGAAGCCAACACAGCTATAATTTGAATGCAACTTGGTATATGCTCTCTTTTTATTTTGCCTTACTGCATGCCTGTTTTATTGATCTTTTTACAAGTACTCTTATCAGTTTGCGTTTATACCATGCCGAAATATTAAAATGAGGCATGGGACGGACCTTTTCGTAAGCGGCATCGGCTGCTTTTTCTATAAGTTCGTCTGTTATGCTGTTGCCGATAAGTACTTCTTCTGCTTCCTTAAGTCTTAAGGGCCCTGATCCTACAGCAGTTACTGCAATTCCCGCATTTTTACATTTCCCGCCGGAAACAGTTATGCATGCAGCTGCTCCTGCAATCGGATAATCAATAGCCGCTCTTTGAGCCATCTTCAGATAGCAGCTTTTTGTGCCTTTGGGCGGTGTGGGTATATGGATCTGTTTAACAAAGTCGGTAGGTTTAAGGATGTTTACCTTTTTGCTTTTCTGTGTATAAAAATCCTCAATATTTATAATCTTTTCTTTTCCTGTAGCGCCTACTATCGTTACTTGTGCGCCAAGAGCTATTAAAGCCGGAGGCGTATCGGCCTGGAAAAGGGCGAGACAATCTTTGGAACCTTTTGCAACAAAACATCTGTCTCCGCCAAGCTTGAAGCATAAATGAGGTCTTCCTTTACGCCATTCGTGAGACTGGTTGAAATACATGCACATTGATTCAATGCTTATGTTGCCGCCGATTGTGCCCATATTTCTTAACTGAGGACTGGCCACTCTTCCGGCTGCCTGTGCAAGAGCCGTAAATTTTTCTATTACCGGTTTGGATTTTGAAATATTATCAAGGGTAGCCAGAGAGCCTAAGGTAAGCCCTTTTTTCTCAGCAAACTCTATTTTTTTCAGATCCTCGATCTTTGTTATATTGATAACATATTTAGGGGTTACGATTCTTTGTTTCATCTTTGGCAGGATATCTGTTCCCCCGGCAATCAGAATCGCATCTTCATTCTTTTTAAGAAGAGAGGTTATCTCTTTTACATTCTTTGGTTCAAGGTATTCAAATTTCGGTAGTCTCATTATTTTCCTCCTTCTTTCTTTTCCAAAGCCCTTAAAATCTTTTCAGGAGTTATTGGAAGATCTTTCATCCTTATTCCTACAGCATCATAAATTGCATTGGCAATAGAAGGAATTGTGGCAACATTTGTACCTTCGCTTGCTTCCTTGGCTCCGAAAGGTCCTTCCGAATCAATGGATTCAACAATTATTGGTTTGATATAAGGCATGTCTTCAGATGTGGCCATTTTGTAATCAATAAAAGAATTGGTTATCGACCAGCCTTTTTCCATTCTGTAATCTTCAAGCAGTGCCTGTCCAAAAGTCATTTGAATAGAGCCCTCAATCTGTCCTTCAACCGCCATCGGATTTATAGCAAACCCGCAGTCATGAGCCGCCGCAATCTTTTGAACCTTAACCTCACCGGTTTCCTTATCAACATCAACTTCCGTGGCATGAGTGCCGAAGCTGAATGTCGGAGATATGTTAACTTCCCCAAGATCAAGTCTCATTTCACCGCCAACATCAGCCGGTGGATTATAGTCGCCACTGCTGGTCAGATGTTCTTTCATTTTATTATAGTATCCTATTACAGTATCAGCGATTGAAACACTCTTTTCCGGAGTCCCCTTTACATAAATCCTTTCATTTTTAGCCTCAAGATCATCTTTGTTTGCTTCAAGCATATCTGCTGCAATATCAAATAGTTTCATTTTCATGTTGTACGCAGCAATTTTTGCGGCACCTCCCCCAAATACTGTAACCCTGCTTGAGTAACTTCCCATATCCAGAGGAGTAGTGGCAGTATCTGAGGCTATAACGCTGATCTTATTAAGACCGACACCAAGTTCTTCTGCTGCAATCTGTGCGAGTGTAGTTTCAGAACCCTGGCCGATATCGGATGTTCCTGTAAAGAGAGTAAAATTTCCATCCGTTTCGGCATTTATCTTAACACCTGAAAAGGAAGGAGGATTATCATAGAAAAATGAAAAAGCCGCTCCTGAGGCAAAGAACATGGAGGCCAGTCCAACACCTTTCCCATCCGGTAATTTTCTCCATTTGTCTTTCCACCCGATCTCTTCTACTGCTTTATCTAAAGCTTCGGTATGTCCGCAACTTCTTATTTTGAATTTGCTTATAGTTGTTTGTCCGGCCTTAACAGCGTTCATCTTCCTTATTTCAATAGGATCAATGTCAAGTTTTTCCGATATTGAATCCATCATGGTTTCAATAACAAAGCGGGGCTGAATTGCTCCATGTCCCCTGACACCACCGGCAAAGGGTTTATTAGTATACACTCTTATTCCCTCATATTTGAAACTGCCCATATTATATGGTCCATTCTGAAGTGTTCCCATGATGAACATACTTATTGCGGAATGGCTGTTATAAGCACCTCCGTCGGCAAAGAATTTGGAATCTACCGCTTTTATCGTGCCGTCTTTTTTAACCCCTATCTTATGATTTACTGTTACTCCATGCCGATGTGCCGTAGAAGTAAATTCTTCTTCCCTGCTATAAATAATCTTTACAGGCCTTCCTGCTTTTCTTGAAAGTACAGCTGATGCGGTAAAAAGAGTGTGGGTTTCTGTTTTTGCTCCAAATCCACCGCCAACAGGAGGTTTTATGACCCGTACTTTGCTTTCCGGTATACCAAGAGTCTCGGCTATGTTTGTTCGGTCATAAAATGGTGTCTGAGTGCTAAGCCATAATGTTACATTTCCCGATTGGGAAAAGTCGGCAACTGCCGCATGTGGCTCAATATATGAGGCAAGAATGTACTGGGTTGAATAATTGTCTTCAAAAACAAAATCAGACTCCGCAAATCCCTGTTCTATATTGCCGAGATGAAAGGAAATTACAACAGAGACATTGCTTTCTGCGTGATCATGAATTCTGACAGCATCAAGCGCCATTGATTCCTGGGGGCTGAAATATGCCGGAAGTTCTTCATAATCAACCTTTATTAAATCAAGGGCTTCCATTGCCGTATCCTCATCAACTGCCGCAACTGCTGCTATCTCATCTCCAATAAAACGAACTTTTTCCTTGGCAAGTGAGAATTTGTCCCTTAAAAAAAATGGGGCAGGAGCTGCTCTTATAAATCCGTGAGGAATATCGCTGATATCCTTTCCGGTTGCAACAGCTCTAACTCCGGGAAGCTTTTCGGCTCTTGATGTATCTATATTAAGGATCTTTGCATGAGGCACGGTGCTTCTTAATATTTTTCCATGCAGCATACCAGGAAGAAAAAAATCACCTGCATATTTGGCATCGCCTGTAACTTTTGCCACTGAGTCCAGTCTGGGAAGGCGTTTACCTATTACTGAGTATTTTTCCATTTTGCTCTCCTTTATTTACTTTGCTGTGACCTCTATGGCTTCTACAATCTTGGTGTATCCTGTGCAGCGGCATAGATTGCCTGAAATGCCTCTTTTGATTTCAACTTGAGTAGGCTTTGGATTTTCATCAAGCAATGCCTTGGCAGACATAATTACTCCCGGTGTGCAGAAACCACACTGGATTGCTCCATGGTCAACAAAGTTTTGCTGCAATGGATGAAGTTTGCCATCTTTAGCCAAACCTTCGATAGTAGTGATTTCTTTTCCCCGGGCTTCCAGAGCAAGAGTAAGACAGGCAAGAACCGCCTTTCCGTCTATAACAACTGTACAGGCACCACAGGCTCCAAGATCGCAACCTTCTTTTGATCCGGTCATTCCGATGTTTTCTCTTAATACCTCAAGCAAAGTTCTGTGCGGATCTATAGCTGTTTCATAAGATTCCCCATTTACCTTTAGCTCTACGAGCTGTTTCATAGTAAGCCTCCTGTTTGTTTTTTAAAAAAAATAATATCCGGATAAAAAATTGTTTAATTATTATTTGAGACCTCAGAATTATATATATATCAGTAAAGCATAAATCAGGCCAATATAAATATATATATAAATAAGTAATTTAAATAAGTATGAGCAAAATAACTCAATATGTTGAATCTTTCTTTCAATATATTGAGAAATGTTGTATTAATATTCAATATATTGAGAGTGCGTTTCAGACAGCTCTATCAAGTGTATGATATAGCATAAAAAAGGGAAGTAAGATGAATATCAATGAACAGGATTTTTTTCATCAGGCTACATTGCGTATTTGCGGCAGTCTTGAGATAGATAAGGCATTGCTGCATTCGTTTGAATATCTTAAAAATTTTATTCCGTTAGATGAAATGTGGCTGGTTCTGATTGATAAAGATATAGGCAAATTAAGAGCGGTTGCCGGGGCGGATCATAATGGTGCAAGAAAAATGGATAAAATCATATATCTTCCGTGGACAATAAGAAATGAGCTTGGTAAACATGATTTTACACCGAAAAAAGTTAATATTATTAACAGAACGGAAGATAATCCGCTTGCGTTAAATTTATTAAATTCTCTTGGTTATCCGGATTCATCGTCATTGGTCTTTTCCTTGTCTACCGACAGCAACAGGTTAAGTATTTTTGTTATGAGAGCCACAGGAAAAGATCGTTTTTCGGATTCACACGCCCGCCTTGTTACAATGCTTCATGACCCGATTGCAATCGCCATGTCCAATGCCTTAAGGCATGAAGAATTACTTAAACTGAAAGAAGATGACAATAAGTATCTTGTCCAGGAACTTCGTCAACTGGCCGGAGAAGAAATTGTAGGTGCCGAATCAGGACTGAAAAATGTTATGGACATGGTTCATCAGGTTGCGCCGAGGGATAATCCTGTAATACTTTTGGGAGAAACCGGGGTTGGTAAAGAAGTAATTGCCAATGCAATTCATTATACTTCACACCGTAAAGACGGGCCTTTTATAAAGGTAAACAGCGGGGCTATCCCGGAAGGTCTTATAGACAGCGAATTGTTCGGGCACGAAAGAGGTGCTTTCACAGGTGCGGTTACTCAAAAAAGAGGGCGTTTTGAAAGAGCCAATGGAGGAACGATTTTTTTGGATGAAATCGGAGACTTGCCCCTTCAGGCACAGAGCAGGCTTTTACGGGTGATTCAGCAAAAGGAATTGGAGCGTGTCGGCGGGAGTGAGACGATTAAAGTGGATGTCAGGATAATTGCCGCCACTCATCGCAGTCTTGAAAAAATGGTTGCAAAGAATACATTCCGTGAAGATCTCTGGTACAGGTTGAGCATTTTTCCTATCATAATACCCCCATTAAGACAGAGAATATCAGATATTCCGGCACTAATTGATCATTTTTTAAAACGCAAATCAAGAGAGCTTAATTTTCGCACAATTCCTCAAATTGACCCTGGCGCTATAGACCGCTTGATGGATTATCCGTGGAAAGGAAACGTGCGTGAACTTGAAAATATGGTGGAAAGAGCTTTGATTCAATACAGCGGAGGAATATTAAGCTTTGACCGCTTTAATTTTTTTCAGATTGAAGAAACACCGGTAATCTCAAAATCCGCCGGGAAAACACTTACACTGGATGAGGTTGATGCCATCCATATCCAATCTGTGCTGAAAGAAACCAGAGGTAAAATTAACGGGGTGGGTGGTGCTGCAGAAATTCTCGGTCTGCATCCAAGCACTCTTCGGTTCAGGATGGATAGACTGGGAATCCGGTATGGAAAAATTATACGTACAACGTAAAGAGACAATTAATTTGATTTTTACGAATACATCAACTAATAATACATTATCAGTTTAATGCCATACAGCCAGAAAGATCTAAGAAAAGTATAACATGCAAAACTATAGAATACTTGCAGCAGACGATGAACCATACTCATTGGATTTATACAGGCAAGTGCTGTCTCCCGACGAATTAAGCCAAACCTTTTGTTCTGAGTTGGAAACATCAGAAAATAGTTTCTCCGGAGAAAGTAGCATAAATATTACAGCTGCACCATTCGACCTTACAACCTGTTGTCAGGGAGATGAAGCCGTTGAAGCTGTAAAACAATCGCTTGGAGAAAAACGTCCTTTTGCTTTGGTTTTTCTTGATGTTCATATGCCTCCCGGTCCGGACGGTGTTTTGGCAGCCCGGCAGATCAGGAAATTAGATCCGGATATTGAGATAGTTATCGTTACGGCATATTCTTACGATTTCCCCCAAAATATTATTCAGCAAGTTCCTCCTGCCCATAAGCTGCTTTTCATTCAAAAGCCTTTATATCCACAGGAAATATATCAATTTGCAATTTCTTTATGTTCAAAGTGGGAAGTGGAGCGTGAACTTATAGAAATCCGTAATAATTTAGAAAGTCGAATCATAGAGAGCACACAAGAGCTGGTGCAAATAAATATACAACTGCTGGCAGAAATAGAAGAGCGCAAATCTGTTGAAAAGGCGCTTAAGGAGATCGAAATACGCTATCGGATGTTGTTTGAAAATGCTTCCGAAGCAATTTTTTTGATTGACGCTGAAGAAGAAAACCGTGGTAAAATTGTTGCTGCCAACAGAGCTGCCGGAATCATGCACGGTTATACAGTAGAGGAGCTTTTAAAATTAAACATAATAGATCTTAATACTACTGATATTGGGGAAGAACTACCTGACATTACTCGACGCCTGCTTAAAGGCAATAGGGTTGATATAGAAATTGAACATTACCGAAAAGACGGTACT
Organism: Pseudomonadota bacterium; assembly: GCA_018901125.1. Lineage (GTDB taxonomy): Bacteria > Desulfobacterota > Desulfobacteria > Desulfobacterales > RPRI01 > RPRI01. Next base: position 18,385 of record JAHIFE010000118.1, read on the forward strand.
CTGTTTCCAGTTGAAAGCAATTCCGGCTTGCTTGAATTGGGAAATAAAAAGTATGTTCTGACTTTCGACAGAGATATCACGTTTCGCAAGCAGGCGCTTGAGGAAAAAGAGAAACTGTTATCACAAATACGGCGTTCTGAAAAAATGGAGGCTATCGGTACACTGGCCGGTGGTGTTGCCCATGATCTAAACAATATTTTAAGTGCTGTTATCAGTTATCCGGAGCTGATATTAATGGATCTTACAGAAGAAAGTCTGCTCAAAAAACAGATATTAACCATTCAAAAATCCGGAGAGAAAGCGGCTGCTATCGTTCAGGACTTGTTAACTCTGGCGCGCAGAGGCGTTGTGGTAAATGATATTGTAAACCTCAATGATATTGTTAATGACTATCTGAATAGTGCTGAATATAAAAATCTGAAATCATATTATCCGGATGTTCAAATCAAAACTCTTCTTAAATCCGATTTGCTTAATATTTTGGGTTCACCCATACATCTGTCAAAAACCATAATGAATTTGGTCTCAAATGCTGCCGAAGCCATAGGCAATAGAGGAACCATTACGATTTCAGTAGAAAATCAATATATAGACAGGCCGATCAAAGGTTTTGATAATGTTCAAGAGGGAGACTATGTGGTTTTGAAGGTGAGTGATGATGGAATTGGTATTCCTGAGGAACACATAGAGAAAATATTTGAGCCGTTTTACACAAAAAAGAAAATGGGAAGAAGCGGAACAGGCCTTGGTATGACAGTGATATGGGGAACTGTTATGGACCATAATGGTTATATTGACGTTCAAAGTGCCGCTGGAAAAGGAACGACAATTAAACTTTACTTTCCGATTACCCGCGAACTATTCACAAAAAATAATTCTAAAAAGCTGATTGAAAATTTTATGGGCAATGGAGAGTCAATTCTTGTTGTGGATGATGTGGAAGAACAGCTGGAAATCGCAAATAGCATATTAATTAAACTTGGTTATTCAGTAAATTGCATCTCAAGCGGAGAAAAAGCGGTTGAATATCTAAAAAACAATAAAGCGGATTTGCTGATTTTAGACATGATTATGGATACAGGAATTGACGGGCTGGATACCTATCGTAAAATACTGGAAGTGAATCCGGCACAAAAAGCAATTATCGCAAGTGGATTTTCAGAAACATACAGGGTTAAGGAGACTCTCAGGATTGGTGCCGGTGCTTACATAAAGAAACCGTATACAATTGAGAAAATAGGGGTTGCTGTTAAGTTGGAACTTAGCAAATGACAGACTTTTTTGCAAGTCTGTCATTTGCTAAAGTCTGCTTTTTTTACGCAAAATAACGGCCGGTTATTTATTTTTATTGAAAATAACCTTATGTTATTATAAATATTCATGTACTTATTTTGAAACACTCATCATTCAAATGACATTTGTTTTGTGTTGATATATTTCTGCTAATATTCACCCTTAAAACGAAGTCTGCGAACGAATAAGGAGTTTAAACAATGCCTGTTGAATCCAAGAGCAGTATCACTTCATCCTCCCATCCGGGTCGTCTTGGTGAAGAACTTGTCAGTTTCAAGCTTATCACAAAAGAACAACTGGAAAAAGCCCTTGTCAGACGGTCTCAGGTTGAGATGCCCATAGGTTCATTGCTCATCAAAATGGGATTTGTATCGACCGAAGACATGCTGGACTTTCTGTCGAAAAAATTTAGTGTGCCCTACATTAACCTGTTCAACATCAACATTCCTCATGAAATCATAAAATTAATCCCACTCAGCCAGATCAGACAGTATAAAATTCTTCCCATATCCAAAGAAAACAATAAGTTGACGCTTGGCATGGTAAGCCCTCAGGATTTTGTGGTGATCAGTGATCTGGAATTTACCATGGGAGTCAAAATCAAGCCTGTTGTGGTGCCGTTTTTGATGATGGAGGCCGCGCTGAACCTTTTATCCATAAATTCTGTGAACGGCGTCAAAGGTGAGACAATCAAAAGCATCGCGCTGGAGGATAAAGGCGAAGCCAATGCTTCCCCCAAAATCGAATCATTACTATCCTATCTTGTTAAAACAGGGGCCACTGACATGCTGCTGACTGTTGGCGTTCCCCCTTCCATTAAAGTCAGCAATCAGGTCAAGCGAATGGCGGCCGCTTCCTTAACTCCTGCTGACTGTGAACTATACGCCAAAGAGCTTCTGATTAACAATGATAACGGCTGGGAAAAATTCCAGCAGACCAACGATCTGGATATTGCGGCAACATATCCGAATGTAGGCCGGTTCAGAATCAATTTATACAGGCAGAGAAATTCCATATCTATCAACATCCGTCGTCTGTATGACCGTCTACCCACAATGAGCGAGCTCAACTTGCCGGAATGGATCAGAGATTACGCAATGAAACCCCAGGGTCTGATAATTATATCCGGACCGGCAGGTCATGGAAAATCAACGACTCTGTGTGCCATGATAGACATTATCAATACAAACCGGCAATGCAACATTGTAACCTTAGAAGATCCGGTAGAATATCTGCACAAACATAAAAAAAGTAATATCAACCAGAGGGAAATCGGCAGGGATACGGAAAGTTTTGCCAAAGGTCTGCGCGCTGTTTTCCGGCAATCCCCTGACGTGGTGGTTATCGGTGAATTGCGAGATAAGGAATCGTTTGAAATTGCGCTCAAGGCTGCCGGAACCGGCAGTCTTGTCCTTTGCACCATGAATGCCGCTAACTCTACAGCGGTTATCCGCATCATTGTAAATATGTTCGAGGAAAGCAAGCAAAACCTTATTAGCATGTTATTGGCGGATACCCTGCTGCTATCTCTTGCGCAACGTCTTATACTCAGTAAAGATAAAACCAAACAGATTCTGGTTCTTGAACGCTTTTCAAATTCTAATCGTGTGGGCAACCTCATACGTGAAGGTAAACTGCATCAAATCCGCTCCCAGATGGAAACCGGATGTGAAGAATTTATGTCCTTAGACTTGTCACTTGCCGAGTTGTATAAAGAAGGACAAATTGATTTTGAGGAAGGACTCACGTATTCGCACAACAAACAACTATATCAAGACCTGTCCGCCCTTAAAACCAAATAAGAAGAGCCAGTTTCAAAACGCCCCATTTTGGCCGATCTCTGCGTTGGGCTCAAATTTCAATCCTCGAAATACTCTATGTATTCCTGTGGTTGAAATTTTCACCCGCCTTGAGCTTGACCAAACTGAAACGTTTTGAAAGTGGCTCAGAAGTTTGTGAGAAACGTATCTTGAATCTTTTTCAATAATGATGAGTGTCTTTCTAAGCCTTTTGCTTAATACTCCTGAATAATCTGTTTTAAGAGGGTCGATTTTTGTATTCGGTGAATTTGTATTGTTTTGAAAGGATAATTTATGAAAATAGATAAATCGTTAAAGTTCGTTATCCTTTATTTGTTGATAGTGATATTATTTTATCAATACAATTTAAAAGAGGCTAAAGGAGCAGAGCCTGTTTCCGATGCCGAAAGCCCTTATCATGTAAGTATTAAGAACTTTCCTGCATTCGAACTTCCTGCACTTAAAAATGAATCGGAAAAAAGTTATCTGGGTCATACAGAAACAGGAAATTTCAATATTGGTCAAATCAAAGCCAAGGTTTTAATAATAGAATTATTTAGTTTCTATTGTCCGCACTGCCAGAGAGCAGCACCTAAAGTAAACGAACTTTATCAGGAAATGCAGAAACAGGATGCGATAAAGGAAAAAATAAAAATAATCGGCATAGGCGTTGGCAATAGTGATTATGAGGTAAATTCCTTCAAGAATACATACCAAATACCCTTTCCGCTTTTTCCTGACAAAAGCATGGGAATATTTAAGTTACTGCAAGCAAGAAGTACTCCTACCTTTATAGGTATTAAAGTAAATGAAAATGGATCTCTTGAACAATTTTATTTAAGAGAAGGAGGGTTTGATGATATTCAGAAGTTTCTGGCTGAAATCATAAAATTGTCGGGAATGGAATCAGGAGATAAAAATGAACAAACAAAAAAATAAGTGTAGATATTTATTATACCTCAGTGCTTTTATGATTGTAACGGGAATAACAGCAGCCTATGGGCAACCGGATAAATTTATTGAATCAATTTATCCGGTTGGAAAACTCAAACCCACGGATACCGTTTCTAAGTTAAAAGTTGGCGATCCTGCACCTGATTTTACCCTTCCGGCTGTTGCCGGTGGCAAGATATCTCTTGGACAGTATGCTGGTAAACATAATGTTGTTATTTCGTTTGTTCCTGCTGCATGGACTCCGGTTTGCTCTGATCAGTGGCCGGGCTACAACATTTCCAGAGACCTATTTGAAAAATATGACGCCGTTTTACTTGGCATAACGGTTGACAATATTCCCACGTTGTATTCCTGGATTAAACAGATGAGTACTCCAAAAGAAAAAATATGGTTTCCTGTCCTTTCTGATTTCTATCCTCATGGTGAGGTGGCTTCCAGATATGGTGTATTGCGTTCAGAAGGTGTTAGTGAAAGGGCTTTGTTTGTAATAAATAAAAAAGGAATTATAGTATATATAGATATCCATGACATAAATGAGCGGCCATTTCTCGAAGATCTGGCAAAGGCTCTTGAAGAAGCAAATAAACAATAATTGCAAGGCCAACGGTAATTGCTGTTTTAGGCCGGCTGAATTCTAATTCCTGTTTTATTGCAGGGGGATGATAATGATAGATTATATTCTTAATCTTGTAGAATTGGCTTTTCGTCATGATACTATATCGCTTTATTTTCTGATGTTTGGCGGTGGGATTTTAACATCTTTTACCCCATGCATATATCCTGTGCTACCTTTGATAATCGGATATATCGGCAACCAGGCAAGTGACAACCGAAAGAAGGCTATTTATTTAAGCCTTTCTTTGGTAAGCGGTCTGTCTTTCGTATATGCCTTATTCGGAATTAGCATTGCAGCAGTTGGAGGAACATACGGTTCTATTATGGGAAACGGATGGCTTATGTATTCAATCGCTATTTTTTTCTTATTAATGAGCCTTTTTATGCTGGATGCGCTTTATATTCCCAATCCTGAATTCTTTTCCAGACTCCAGGCTAAATCGGCAAATCTCAAAGGCTTATTTGGTGCTTTCATAGTTGGCGGAGTCAGCGGCTTAGTAGTAGGCCCTTGCACCGGACCTATTCTGGCCGTTGCTTTAGGAGCAATCGCCATCTCTCTGGAAGAGTCTCATGGTGTTGATTATGTTCTGCATCTGCTAAAGAGTGGAACGCAGCTTTTTTTATTTGGGTTTGGCCAGGGTACTATAATTATTCTGGCAGGAATAATGACAGGTTTCATTTCAAAATTGCCCAAAGCAGGAGTCTGGATGGAAGTTATTAAAAAAGGCTTTGCTTTTATAATTATTATTTCTGCAAGCCTGTTTCTCGTATTCGTTGGTCAAAATACAGATTTCCCAAATCTGACCCAGTTCTTTGCAAAAGCTGAATTTAATGTACTCTCAGATTCAGAAATTAAAAATTCAACCGAACAAACAACCGCTGCCCCTGAAACAAACAAAGAAAAACCGCTTCAAAATACTGATTTAATATCTTTAGAAAAACCAGCGCCGGACTTTACTCTTGATTCGCTGTCAGGAGAGAAAGTTACTTTGAGTCATTTAAAAGGCAAAAAAGGCGTCGTGGTTGTTTTCTTTGCAACATGGTGCACCCACTGTATGAAAGAAGTGCCTGAAATAAAACAATTTGCCGAAATGGCGCAAAAACAAAATATTGTCGTTTTAGGAATTAACTATGGGCAGCCAATGGAAGTTGTGCAACGATTTAAAAAAACACAAGAAATAAATTATACTATACTTTTAGATACTGGTGGAACAGTATCAACTGAAACATACGGAGTTAAAGGATTACCTTATATAGTTGGTGTTAACGGAAAGGGCAATGTTATTTATACAGGGCTATCAATTCCCGATAATAAAGCAGAATTTGTAAATAATTTAAAAGAGGGCTTGTAGAGTAAAGGATATTTTTCATATTAAAATTATTTTGTGGTTTATCAAAAACAAAAACGCAATTCTAAAAAATAATTAGTATTTATATTATTATCCTGATTTGCTCCTTATGAAGCCATTATGTTTAATAATACTCAAACTATTTGTAATAATTTATTATTTCAATATTTTTCTTGACTTTAACAATTTATAATCTAAGCTGTTTTTAGTGTGTTAGTTCGTGTTGAATATTTATTAACATAAAATTAAACAAGGAGGAGCATCATGAAAAAAGTTAAGTTTTTGGTTGCCAGTATTGTTGTTATGTTATTCTTCATCGCGTCATTTATTGTTGCAAACCCAGGTACTGTTAATGCTGTTGAACAAGCAAAGGATCAATGCTTTGTAGTATCCTTGAATGGAAATATTTCTCCTCAGAGTGCTGCAAAAATGGATCAGGTAATAACAATAACTCCTCAATATATGAATGTTCCAGTAGGATCATGTGTTGTCTGGGTTAATTGGGTACGAGGTCCTGAAATCAGTACAAGCTTTAAAGAAGGTAAAACATGCGCAGCGACTACCAAGTCTGCTGTTGGGTATAGTATTACTCCCGAAACGGGTTGTTTTATTACTGATTTCTTGCCGGAAGGAGCGACGTCAAGTTTAAGATTTATGGAAGCCGGTGATTATAAGTATGATATATATGTAAAAGGTAGAAAGGCTCCACTGGCATCCGGTAAAATTACCGTGAAATAGCTAAGCTTTAACTTTTAATTAACAACTTCTGTTTATAGAAGCTATCTATTCTGAATCAAGTATATTTTCCAGCGTATTTGCTTTTTGTAAAACAGTAGTCATAGTGATTTTGCAATGGGTGGCGCATCCGGGAAAATCAAATCCTGAACAACGCCGCCCATTCTTATATAATATCAACAAGAAAATGCCGGCTTGACTTTCGCCTGAATTATGTCCCAGTCATGTTATTCTTCCATAAAGCAAGTATATGTTAAGACCGCCATGAAAAAGAGTTTGAGATTCCAGCGTGAAGGGAAGATATTTTATAAAGTTGATGTCTGATGCTATAATCCCGACTTTCCAGCCTGAAAAATCTTTTTTAAGTTTTTTGCATATGCCTTGAAAGAGTTTTATGCTTTCCGATTGGCTTCCTATCCTATGCCCGTAAGGCGGGTTAATAACAACAAGCCCTGTTTTGTCTTTAAAAAGCGAAGAGGAAAGATCAAAAAAATCTTTTTGCCGTACTTCAACCATTTTGAGGAAGTCATACTGCTTAATGCATGTCATAAACACATCGCAGGCTTTTAAATCGGTATCTGATGCAAAGATTGAGGGTATGGAAAACATTTTGATTTGTGATTTCGCTTTTTGTTTTATATATTCCCAGCTCTCAGAACCAAAGCATGGCCAGTTTATGAAAGCAAAATCTCTGAACAAGCCTGCAGGTATGTTTTGAGCCATCATGGCTGCCTCAATTGAAAAAGTGCCGGAACCGCACATTGGATCTATCAGGGGTTCACTTCCATTGTATCCGCATAGTTTTAAAATTGCAGCAGCAATTGTTTCCCGTAAAGGTGCTCTTGCCATATGCGTTTTTATGCCGCGCCTGTAAAGAAGCTCTCCGCTGCTGTCTATTGATATTTCAAACCTGTCATTAACGGCACGGACAAAGACTTTCTGTGCTTGTGAAGAACCCTGCGCTAAAGTACCGTTTTGTGTGAACCGTTTGCTGATGCTTTCTGTAAAAATCTCAGATATAGCCTCTTTATGATAAAGTCTTGACTGTTTTGTCGAAACTTTTATCTCCGGAATATAATTTGTACTGACAGGCAGATAAAGCTCCCATGGAAATGTTGACAGTTTCTTTTCAAGCTGCATAAAGTTTGTAGCTTTAAATTCTCCTAAGCGCATAAGAATTCTGTTTGCCGTGCGAAGATAAAGGTTTGCAATATAGCAGTTCTGTAAGCGCCCCTTAAAATGAATTCCTCCTTTGTCTGCAATAAAAGGTTCTCCGGGTATTAATCCTTGAGATAAGATAGCTTTAAGTTCGTCATTTAGCTCATGAAGGCAAACAGGTTCAAGGCCGGGAGATGTTGAGGCATAAAAAGACTTTTCTCGGCCAACTACATGCCGTTTAATCCGTTTTGAAAGAGAATTATTCCCACTTATGCTATTCACTTTTTCTTTGCCCTGATAAGATCCGGAGTGTTGTTGTCATATTGCGCCTTAAACTGCAGCAGCAATATAGATGCTATTACCAGTATTCCTCCAGCTATCTGCAATGGTTCAAGAGTTTCATTTAAAAACAGATATGAAATACCGGCAGCAGTGATGGGCTCAAGTGTTCCGGTAATGGCGGCACGCGTTGAACGTATAAGATTGATTCCTTCAAGATAAAGAATGAAGGGAATAACAGTTCCAAAGATTGCGATATAAATAATTAACCCCCATTGTAAGGGTGAACGGACATAAAGCAGGGCTTCAAAAGGAGGATGCAATATGTTCCATGTAAATGCGCCAAAAAAAAGCGAGTAAAATACTACCGTAAGCGGATCATATCTTTTCATTCCGTATTCTGAGTGAACTGAATACCATGCAAATGAAGCAGCGGACAGAATGCCGGATATTATCCCGATTTTGTTTACAGCAAGAAGATTAAGGTTATAGGCTCCGACAACAAAATAGCAGCCTGTTATAGCGCCAAAAACAGATATCATGGTTGCGGTGTGAAGTTTTTCTTTTGCAAACAGTAAGGAATAAAGAGCTATAAAAGCAGGCGCAAGATATTGCAGGAGTATGGCTGCTGCTACGTTTATTTTGCTTATTGTAAACAGGTAGGTAAACTGCACGGAAGCCATTACAACAGCTCCTAAAAACAAAAAGTAAAAAAAATCTCTTGGTTCTATTCGCAAAAAATTGCGGCGCCAGATTAAAAGCACAATAAATAGAAACCCTGCCGAAATTGTTATGCGAAGCTGGACAAGCTGAAAAGGGGATATCCCGGAATTGAATAAATATTTGGATGATGAGCCTGAAATCGCCCATAAAACAGCAGCTGTGACAACATAAAAATATCCGCGACTGGGGATTTTATAAGAGTTTGCTTTATTCATTACAATAATTGATTAAAAAGTTTGCGCTATAAGGTCTGTATATATAAACTGGCTCAAACTATATTCAATTAAGTAATTTTTAGCAAGCAGGTAAGAAGTTTTTCTTGTTGGAGGGATTGTGTGATGAACGATGTTGTTTTCAGGAAAGCGGAATATGATTATGCAGTTTTAAAACCCGCTGTTTTTGATATGATTGATTCTATATGCGGGACATCTATTGAAAAAGGTATGAAGGTTCTTATCAAACCAAACATGCTTTTGCCCGCAAAACCTGAATTTGCAGTTATCAGCCATCCTTTGGTGGTAAGAGCAGCGGCAGAGTATGTCCTTGAAAAAGGTGCAAGTGTTCAGATATCAGACAGTCCTGCCGTCGCTTTGTTCGATAAAATATTAAGAGACGGTGGATACAGGAAAGCCTTTCAAGGACTTGATGTGGAATTTAAAATGTTTAAGACATCGGTTAAGGTTGATATCAAAGAGCCGTTCGGATTTATTGATATTTCCAAAGATGCGATGGAAGCAGATTATATTATTAATATTGCAAAGCTTAAAACCCATGCCCAGATGTTTCTTACTCTTGGAGTTAAAAATCTTTTCGGCTGTATAGTAGGTATGAAAAAGCCGGAATGGCATTTAAGAAGCGGAATCAGCAGAAAAATGTTTGCAAGTCTTGTCGTGCGGATATGCAGGGCAGTTAACCCGCAGGCAACAATTGTAGACGGCATACTTGGAATGGAAGGGCAGGGGCCCGGAAAAGGCGGTACCCCGCGTTATTTGGGAATGCTGATTGGTGGTAAAAGTGCATTTGCTGTGGATGTGGCCATATGCAAAATGCTTGGCATTAATCCGGATATTCTTCCTACAAACAAAGCTGCGAAAGAAATGAATCTGACCGGATACGATATTAATATGACAGGCGATTTTAAGCAGGTAAATAATTTTGTTTTTCCGTTCCGTGATCCGCTGGTTTTTGGGCCAAGGTCTATCCAAAAAACTATGCGAAGACATTTTATCCAAAGGCCGTTAGCAGACAACAGTTTGTGCAGGTTATGCGGCGAATGCTGGAAATACTGTCCGGCCGGTTCTATTGCATATGACAAAGAAAAAATAATTTTTGATTACGAAAAGTGTATCAGATGTTATTGCTGTATTGAGGTCTGTCCGGAAGGAGCTTTGAAAGCCGTTGAGACTTTGCCTGGTAAGTTAATAAGAAAACTGTTAATCAAGTGATACGGCCTTTTACTGGTTTATTCCAAATCAAGAATTATGTTTCCGCTTTCATCTGTTTTATAATCTGTTATGCCGGGATGCAATCGTTCGAGTTCTTTAAGCCTTGCTTCGTAAGTTTTAATCTTGTCTGAAAGAAGATCTTTGTCTATAATCATTTGTCTCCATTCTAAAGCGCGTTGAACAGTTATTCTAAGATCAATCATATTCATAGGCTTTAACATAAACTTGTAAACCCCGGTTGAATTAATTGCCTCAAGCACTGTTTCGATATCTGCATACCCGGTTAATATTATAGTTATAATATCAGGATAGTTTGCTTTTACCTTTCTTAAAAAATTCAATCCGGTCATTCCGGGCATTCTTTGATCGCTTATTACAAGATGGACCTGATTTTTTATTAACAATTTCAGTCCTTCTTCAGCGCTTTGCGCTGTAAGAATTCTGTATTTATCATTGGTAAGACAGCGTGTGATTAAATCAAGTATAAAGTATTCATCATCAACAACAAGTATCGTAAGAGTGCTCATAATAATTTTCCATGGGATTTCATTATAAATAACCTGTTGATTGAACGGTAAGAATTCTACCAACAGGCCAACAGTGGCTAATCCAAGGCTAAGATAATATTATCGCTCGACCTTATAGAGATTGGCCTGTTATGTCAAGAATAAATTAACTAATCGAATTTGTTAAGATAAAATGTTTTGCAACTTGATATAGTTTGCATTCGTAATATATAAATAATTACTGAAAGCATTGAACATATACCGGTTTACTGGCTGATTCGGGAATGCTTTTTTTCGAATGTATTAAAGCATGAAAAATATTGACTTCGAGTTATTATAATAATAGGTGTAATTAATCGCGATATTTAGTCATTAATGGTTCGTATAAGGAAGGATATCTAATATGAAAGAACTGATATCAACAAAAGAAGTAGCCAAATATCTTGGAATTAATGAGAAGATGGTTTATGCTCTTATCACTGAAAAAGGGCTTCCGGCTACAAAAATAACAGGGAAATGGCTCTTTCCCTTACATCTTGTTGAGCAATGGGTAGAAAACAGCACAATTAATTATCCGAAACCTGGCAACATCCTTCCTCCTTACCATGGCTTACTGATAATATCAGGAAGCAATGACCTGCTTTTGGATAAGACTATTACGCTTTTTAATACCCAATATCCTGATAATGTGGCAGTTTTTGGAAACCTCGGTAGTATGGGTGGTTTGAGAGCCCTGCGTCATAATTTGTGTCACATCGCTTCGAGTCATTTGCTTGAAGATAATGAAAATGACTATAATTTTAACTTTGCCTCTAAAGAACTTGGCGATATGCCTGCTGTTTGCAATTTTTGTAGAAGAGAGCAGGGAATTATACTTCAAAAGGGAAATCCCAAGGGGATATCGAAAATAGCCGATCTCGTAAAACCTGGAATTCGTATAGCAAACCGGCCTCTTGGAACCGGCACAAGGCTGCTTTTTGATCGGGAATTAAACAAGGCAGGAATAGATTGTGAGAAAATAGAAGGTTACCATAATGAGGTGGCGAGGCATCTGGATGCAGGCGTTGAAGTGCTGACAGGCCGGGCCGATGCAGCTGCATGTATCCGGCCGGTGGCTTCCCTTTTGGGGCTTGATTTTATTACGCTCAGGTGGGAAAGCTATGATCTTCTTATCCAAAAAGAATGGTTTTTTGACAAGGGGGTCCAGCTGTTTATAGGACTATTGCATGATGAGTCCTTCCGTGAGGCTGCAAAACAATTTGAAGGTTACGACACAAGCTCAAGCGGAAAAATGGTATTTCCTCAGGAAGCAGCAAGGGATTAAATATGATGGAGTTTTTACGGAGCCGTATTTTTTTGCTGTCTTTCTATGGGATGGTGGAAATCTATTGTCTTATAGATGAGAGCTGTTAAATTTGAATATTATATATAAGGGAGGATCTTGATGAAACGTAATATTGGAATTTCTTTGATTATGATAGTTGCTCTTTTTTCGCTTTTACTTTGCAGCAGTCCTGTTATGAGCGAAGAGGCTAAGACGCTTCGAATGGCTACAACAACCAGCACTGATAACACAGGGTTGCTGGACTATCTAAAACCTTACTTTGTTAAGGAGACCGGGATTGATATTCAATGGGTGGCGACCGGAACCGGCAAAGCGCTCAAGCTTGGGGAGAATTGCGATGCGGATGTTCTTCTGGTTCATGCACCTGATGCGGAAAAAAAATATATAGCCGATGGATTCGGCATAGATCGCAATGTTGTCATGTACAATGATTTTGTCATTATCGGTCCTGTGTCAGATCCGGCGGGTATCAAAGGCAAAAGTGTTAAGGAAGCCCTGAATACGGTTTTAAGCAAAAACGAAAAGTTTTTGAGCAGAGGTGATCAATCCGGAACACACAAGGCCGAACAGAAATTGTGGAAGGAAAGCGGACTTTCAGTTCCGGATAAAGAGAACTGGTATGTGCAATCAGGCCAGGGAATGCTTTCAACCATAAATATGGCGGCAGAACTGAATGGCTATACTCTTACCGACCGCGGAACCTATATAAAATATGAAGATACCATGAAAAGAAATCCGCCGCTTAAGATACTTGTTGAAGGCGATATGTTGCTTAAAAATATTTACAGCGTAATTTTGGTGAATCCGGCTAAATGCGATAATGTAAAATCGGATCTGGCTAAAGTATTTTCAGAGTGGATGTCAAAACCGTCTACCCGGAAGCTTATTACTGATTTCAAGCTATCAGGAAAACAGCTTTTTTTCATCTCCAAATAAGATGGTTTCGTAAAAAGTCTGAAAACATCATATTCCGTAATACCGGTGAAGCCCGAACCCGGCAATTTAAATATATTATGGGGTAGAGATTCACCGGTATGACGATTTGCGGACTTTTTATAAAATCAACAAATTATTTTTTTTGGACAATTTTCAGATTGAGTAATAATGAATTTTCTTATTGATGCTTTGTTCCAGTCGTTCCGATTATTGATAAGCGGAAACCAGGAAACCTATTCTGCTATATTTGCTACCCTAAAAGTATCCACATATTCTATGGTGGTAAGTCTTATTATAGGTATACCTCTTGGTTTTATACTTGGACATCATGATTTTTTATTAAAAAAGCAGATCAGAACTCTTGTTGATACCCTTATGTCATTGCCTACAGTGCTGGTAGGCCTTTTAGTTTATTCACTGTTAACACACAGAGGTCCGCTTGGACAATATGGATTACTTTTTAGCCTGGAAGGCATTGCCATAGGCCAGGCTATTCTTGCTTTGCCTATCGTCATTGCTCTCACGGCGGCCTCTGTTGAAAGTATTGACGATAAACTCCGGGTGACATTTATCTCTCTGGGCGCTAATCCAAGGCAAATCCTTCTTTCAACCCTTTGGGAAACACGTTACAGTATATTGTCCGCCTGTATGAATGCCTATGGCAGGGTGCTTACAGAAGTCGGGATCTCAATAATTGTAGGTGGAAATATAAAATGGCATACACGAACCATAACTACTGCCATTACACTTGAGACAAACAAGGGTGAGTTTGTCATGGGTGTTGCACTGGGACTTGTTCTGTTAGTTATAGCAGGTCTTGTCAATTATTCCCTTTCATTTCTCAGAAAACGTTAATATCCATGCAAACACCTGCTTATCAGCTATCCGGCATTAAAAAATATTATAACCGGCGTCAGGTCGCCGATATCCAGGAGTTAACACTTTCTGCAGGTTCAATAACAGGTTTTGTGGGTCCCAACGGGTGCGGCAAGAGCACCCTTCTTAACATGCTTGCCTTTGTAGACAGTCCGTCGGAAGGAACAATATTATATAAAGGACAAAAGGCTCATCCCTTTTCCGAAGCAGTCCGTTTCCGTGTAAGCCTGTTGCCCCAGGAGCCTTGTTTGCTTAAACGCTCTGTATTTGAAAATATTGCATATGGGTTAAAACTCAGAGGATTTAACAAATCGCAGTATTTGAAAAAGGTTAATGATGCTTTGATGCTGGTGGGACTTTCTCCCGACAATTTTTCCAACCGTCTCTGGTATCAGCTGTCGGGAGGTGAAGTACACAGAGTTGCGCTGGCAGCCAGGCTTGTATTAAAGCCTGAGGTTCTTATTCTGGATGAACCCACAGCCGGAGTGGATGTTGTCAGTGCCCAGCAGATTATGGACAGTGCTCTTATGGCCTCAAAGGAATGGGGCACAACTCTTGTTATCGCAGGTCATGACTGGAAATGGCTTCATGAAATTTGTGATAATGTTATTCAGATGTTAAACGGAAAAATCATTGGAAAAAGTCTTGAAAACATACTCTATGGACCATGGAATCAGGTCTCAACCGGATTATATGAAAAGATACTTAATGACGGGCAGCGTATACTTGTACAGGGAGATTCGCCCTTAACATCTTTCGCAGCGATTATTCCGCAGCGCTTTATTAACATAAGCGCTAACCCGCCGGTTCAAAAGCCGGATGAACATTTGCTTAAAGGAGTACTCGTTTCGTTGTCACTTGAACCGGCAGCTAATGCAGTTATGTTATCTGTTCGCATAGGCGGCCAGAAATTTACACTTCAGATTCCATTGGAGAAAGCCAAAGAGAATAATATTTTTCCCGGTCAGATTATTTATATCACTTATCCCATCTCATCTGTTGTCTGGTATTAAAATCCTTTACGCTGACAATATCCGGATTTATAATAGCAAGAGAACATAAAGTCTAAAATAACTCTTTACGTTTATAACTTTCGATGAAATATTAACCCTGTTCTATTATAAAATCAGAAAAAGGAGTGTAAAACGGCACTATTATAAAGCCTTTTTAAGGTTATTACTATAACGCCTGTGCATATTTATAAATTTATGAATAAAATTGATGATATATATGTAGACAGATTGTACCCGTATCTTGCCATGTTCAGAATCCCTTATTTTTCTTCCGGAAATGAAAAGGCATTTGCCAATGTATTTTTGGTAATTGACGATGAATTGATGCTGATTGATGCCGGCCCTTATAGTGAAGATAAAAGCAGCAAACTTACTTATGCCCTCAAACAATCAGGTTTTGATATTAAAGATATATCAAGAATTGTGTATACACATTCGCATCCTGATCACATGGGCGGAGGGCTTGGCCTCGACGGATATAAGGGGATACGCCATTGCATATACAGGGAAGCAAAAAATAAGGTAGAAAAATATGGCGAATATGTGAGTTCGGTAAAATCAATTGCAAAAAATATATTTTCAGAACTATTGTTTTTATATCCTGAAGCAAAAGATACCTATTTTGATGTAGTCGATCATTTCTGGAATCCCACATATGGTGAAATAGGGATAGATGAGCAACTGGATGAAGGCGATTCAATCAGTACCGGAAAACTTAAGTTCAAGGTGATTTTTACTCCCGGACACAGTCCCTGGGATATAACTTTATTGGAAGAAACAAAATCTTTGCTTTTTTCAGGTGATTTTCTTCTCAGCAAAAGTTCGACAATGACCGGCGGTTTAAACGGATTTGGTTCCGATCTGATATCATACGAATCTTCGTTAAAAAAAATAAATAAATACCTTGATCAGATAAAATGTATATATCCGGCTCACGGACCGGCGATAACTTCCTTTTCAAACCTTACGGATTCTTTGCTGGCGATTGTTAAAGGCAGAGAAGATAAGATTTTTAACGCTATATCTACTAACAATTGCAGCCTGATGGATTTGATGAAAGTTGTTTATCCCTCCATAGACAGCGTAATTGTACTTGCACGATGCCTTGGAATAGTTCTTACCCATCTGGAAAAACTTGAAAACGAATCAAAAATTCATCGCATTAAAGATTCAGATGAAGTGCGATTTTGTTTAGGAAGATAATATGAGTCTAACTCAAGAGATTGCCCGTTTTGCGGCAGAAATACAATATGAAAACTTACCATCGTTTGTGGTTTCTGAAACCAAGAAACTCCTGCTTGATTCTATAGGCTGTGCGATAGGCGGGATAAAAACCCAAAAAGGTGAGATTGCGATAAGGTTGGCACGTGTGCTCGGCGGACAAGCGGAAAATGGCCTTTGGGGTACAGGCGATAAAGTGGGTGCGGCACAGTCGGCTTACGCAATTGGTGAGCTGATGAATGCCCTTGATTATGAATCCTTGCTGTCTCCACCTGCCCACGCCACCCCCTATGTTCTTGCCGCTCCTTTGGCTATCGCAGAGATGAAAAAAGTATCGGGAAAAGAACTTATTGTTGCTACGGCAATTGCTCATGAACTCGCCACACGGATAGCATCGGCTATGGTCTTTGGCCGCAGGTTTTCTGTCGAACTTGCTGAAAGAGGGATTGCAATGTCCTTGCCCACACCCGGATATGGTGTGTGCGCTTTTGGTGGAGCTGCTGCCGCAGGCAGACTGTTGGGGCTTGATGCCTTAAGGATAGCTCATGCAATGGGCATAGCCGGTTATAATGCCCCTGTACCTATGGTCGGCAAATTTGTAACCACGGTTCCCGTTTCGGATGCAAAATATATGTCGTCGGGGTTTTTGTCTTTGGCGCAGACAATTGCTGTTATATCGGCTGAAATGGGCTCTACAGGAGATGTTGAGGTATTGGATGGTGATCATGGTTTCTGGCGGGCTTTTGGTTGCGACAAATGGATGCCCGAATACATAACTTCGGGATTAGGAAATAAATGGGTATTTACCGACAGGCTGTTTTATAAGAGATATCCCTGTTGTGGCGTGATGCAAAATGCCCTTTGCAACCTGGAAGAAATTATCACGACAAATAATTTATTGCCCGAAGATATAATGGAAATTACGGTAAAATTAAACAGTCTGGCAGAATTTCCTTTATGGAAAACCAGAGATGTTAAAACCAATGCACAAGCACAATTTTCCGTACCTTTTGTTTTTGCTGTTGCAGCACACAGGATAGAAACAGGCCCTTTATGGCAGATAAAAGAAACAATTGAGGATCGGCGTATTCATGAGTTTATGAAAAAAATCAATCTTATTATTGATCTTGATGATAAGTCCGGTATCAGACCGGAAGTTGAAGTAACAGCGTTTAAAGAAGCAAACAAAAAGACTTATTTCAAGTCTGGTATTTCAAAAAAATATGAAATGACTGATGATGATATCACAGATAAGTTTAGAAGAAATACCCGTATGCTTTTAGATGATATGCAGGCGGAAAAAGTAATAAAGGATTTTAAAAACCTGGAAAATATGGGTGATGTATCTAACATATTTAAATATTTTAATAGAACCGATTAATTGTCTTTTGAGGGTCTGAGCATTGATTCATCCTGATACTGAATTGCGGCTGATAAACGACGAGATTGGTTACGGAGTAGTAGCTACCGGATTCATTCCAAAAGGGACTATTACATGGGTTCTTGATAAATTGGATCGCGTTTTTTCACCTTCGGAAATTACAGAATATCCCACACCATATCAGGATGCTGTGAGTAAGTACTGTTTCAGAAATAAATCCGGAAATTATGTTCTGTGCTGGGATAGCACCCGCTTTGTAAATCATAGTTTTAATCCTAATTGTATGACTACTGCCTATGATTTAGAAATATCTATCAGAGATATTAAAGCAGGTGAGCAAATTACAAACGACTATGGATGCTTTAATATAATTAGATCTTTCAGGCCGAGTGATGAAGGAAAACGCCGTAAAATTGTTTATCCTGATGACTTAGCTAAATATTACCGGCTATGGGACAAGAAATTACTTTCCGCTTTCAGGCGAATTAAAAAGGTGGATCAGCCATTGATTAATTTGATATCGGTTGATTTATGGAGCACATGCTGTAGAATTTCAAGCGGTGATGAAGAAATGCTTTCTATTTTGAACTGCTATTATGATGAGCTTAATAAGGAATCAACAGCAACAGAGTAGGGCTTAAATACTAATGAAACAGTTTGATCTGATTAATGCCCCGCTTTACGGAACAAACCTTATTGAGGCGGGGGCCGGAACCGGAAAGACTTATACCATAGAAAGCCTTTTTCTAAGACTTATTATCGAAAATAAGCTTACAATAGATCAGATACTTGTTGTAACCTTCACAAAAGCTGCTACCGAAAAATTAAAAGAGAGAATCAGAAGCAAGTTATCAAAGGCAAAAGAAGTTTTTTCCGATTGCACAAAAGATGAAAGGTCGGGCGACACCCTGCCGGACGACACTTTAATTAGTGCTCTTTATGAAAAATATGAAAACCATCCTCTTGTCTATGATCTGATAAACAACGCACTGATAAATTTCAACGAAGCGGCGATATTTACCATTCATGGTTTTTGCGCAAGAATTCTCTCCGATTATTCTTTTGAAACAGGAAACCTGTTTGATACCGAACTTGTTACCGACCAGACGGATTTGGTTCAGGAAATTGCAGAAGATTTCTGGAGAATAAATTTCTACAGAGCTGAGCCAGAATTTATAAATTATTGCTTAAAAAAAATATCAGGGCCGGATTATTTTTCAAGGCTTCTTTCAAAACAGGTATCATCTCATATAACCATAATACCGGAAATCGAAAAACCGCAATTTGAAATCCTTGCCGATTACCGCAGCATCATTAAAGAGATGAAAAGCATATGGTCAGTATCAAAAGATGAAATCAGAATTGCACTTTCTGATCCTGCTTTAAAAGGAAATATTTACGGAACTGGTGAGCCTGCAGAAAATGGTATTTCTAAAAGAGAGATTAAAATACATTCCATGTTTTCAGGGATGGAAAGATTTTTAGATGACAGACATGCCGGCTTTCCCATCTATGACAAATTTGAATACTTTTGTTTGGAAAAAATCGGCAGATCCACAAAGGCAAAACAGAAAGTTGTCTCCCATAAATTCTTTAATCTTTGTGATCAACTTTTGGAAATAAGCAAAGAAGTAAATGCACATTTTGACAGATACATTATTTATCTCAAAAAATTATTTATAAAGTTTTCAGATGATGAGCTTGCAAAGAGTAAACAAAGCAAGAATATTCAATATTATGATGATCTTTTGACTAAAGTAAAAGACGCTCTTTTAAGCCCTGAAGGCAATGATCTTGCCGTTCTGATACGGCAGAAATACAAGGCTGCACTTATAGATGAGTTTCAGGATACAGATCCTGTGCAGTATGATATTTTTTCCAATCTTTTTGATTCTAAAGACAGCGTTCTTTTTATTATCGGAGATCCGAAACAGGCGATATACAGCTTTCGCGGAGCAGACATATTCTCCTACATTAAAGCAGCAAAAAACTCTGATAATAAAAATACACTTATAGAAAACTGGAGATCGATTCCGGGTTTGATTGAGGCAGTAAATGCTATTTTTTCAGGCATAAAATATCCCTTTGTATTTGAAGAGATCTCCTTTATAAACGGCGTTTCCGGAAATAAGGAAAATTACAGCCGGGAAAATGAAACTTATTTGTCTTGCGCACCATTAACTTTGTGGCACCTTTTTTCCGATGACTATACTAAAAATAACAAACCAATTACTAAAAATAATGCCGAGAAAATCATTTCCGAGTCTGTTGCATCTGAGATTTTGCGACTGCTGACATCAAGTAATAATGAAACGGAAAAAAGTATTAAGAAAAGTGATATCGCCATACTTGTGAGAACAAATACACAAGCCAGGGTTATAAAACAATCACTTTTAAAAAGAAGAATCCATTCCGTTATATACAGTATTGATAATGTTTTTGCCTCCGATGAAGCCACAGAGCTTGGCATAGTTCTTTCGGCAGCTTCCGATCCTTCAAATGAAAGAAAAATTAAAGCTGCTATTGTAACAGACATATTCGGCGTTTTGGGTGAAGAGATTGATTCTTATGAAAATCACCCTGAGCTTTATGAGAACTGGCAGTCTCTTTTCATTGAATGTCATCGTTTATGGAATAAATACGGTTTTATTGAGATGTTCGGCTATTTTATGAAAAAAGAAAGAGTTAAAGAACGTCTTGCTTTATTTCATGACGGGGAGAGGCGCATCACAAACTTACTGCACCTTTGTGAAATTCTGCACAAGGTATCTATAGAACAAACAACGGGCATTACCGGACTTATAAGATGGTTTGCCGAACAAAGGGATGTTTTGCGGCAATCTGAGGAGGAGCATTTGCTGCGTCTTGAAACAGATGATGATGCTGTTAAAATAGTTACAATACATAAAAGCAAAGGACTTGAATTTCGCGTTGTTTTTTGTCCATTCAACTGGCATGGATCTGAGATAAGAGACGGGGAAGTACTGTTTCATGATCAGAGTAGTGATAGAAATCTTGTTCTGGATCTTGAAGGAAATGAAAACAGCAGATCTATTGCCGGAAAAGAACTTCTTTCCGAAAACATAAGACTTTTATATGTTGCCTTAACAAGAGCAAAAGAAAAATGCTATCTTGTATGGGGGAGAATAAATACAGCAGAAACATCGCCCATGTCTTATCTTTTTCATTATGCCCGCAATAATGAATATGATGGTGATGAAAATATCACTAATGCCGTAAAAGACTATTTTAAAAGCCAGGATACCGATGAGCTGCTTAATGATCTGGATAAACTTGCAAAAAGAGCCGGCGGAACAATTGATGTTTCCGTGATTCCTCCTCCTGGCAATGAAAAATACTATCCTTTGGGAATAAGTGCTGAGCAGTGTTTTGCCAGAAAATTTACTGGAAAAATTGATGATACTTATAGAATATCAAGTTATTCATCTCTTGTGGCAAGTAGTTTTACAGGCCATGACAGCAAAGATATGGATGCAGGATTAAGAAGCTTTGTCAAAGATTTATCAAAGGATCACGGGTTTTCGGAAGAAAGCGATATATTTTCATTCCCAAAAGGTTCAAGATCCGGTACTTTTTTTCATGATCTTTTTGAGCATATGAGTTTTCTTGATTCAGATTCCGATGCAAGACAAAGGCTTGTTGATGAAAAACTGACAGAATACGGATTTGCTGCAAAGTGGAAAGAACCTGTTTGCGGTATGATAAATAAAGTACTTGAAGCCGGATTAAACACTTATACAGGTTCTGATCCTGACTCCGAAGAGATTACGATAAAATTGTCGGAAGTCAGTATGAAACAAAGGGTTAATGAAATGGAATTTTATTTTCCCTTGAACATGATTACACCTCAAATAATCAAAAAGATATTTTATGATTACGGAAATATTAAAATAAATGATGATTATCCCGGCTGGATTGAAAACCTTGCCTTTTCCCCGTCAAAAGGTTTTATGAAAGGCTTTATCGACATGGTGTTTTACGCAAAAGATAAGGTGTTTCTTGTTGACTGGAAATCAAATTATCTCGGAAGCAGTTTTGGATATTATAAAAAAATCAGCCTTTTTGAAGCAATGGATAAAGAATCATATATACTTCAGTATCATTTATATCTGCTGGCTCTCCACCAGTATATGAGACTAAAATATACTGATTACAATTATAAAAAAACGTTTGGGGGGGTGTTTTATATTTTTATGCGCGGAGTAGACTCTTTAAATGCTCCGGGTTCGGGCATATATTACGATTTGCCTGATATATCTTTAATTGATGCTCTTGGAAAGGCGATGATACCGG
The DNA here is from genome assembly GCA_018901125.1 of Pseudomonadota bacterium. GTDB lineage: Bacteria > Desulfobacterota > Desulfobacteria > Desulfobacterales > RPRI01 > RPRI01. Next base: position 40,327 of record JAHIFE010000118.1, read on the forward strand.
GTTATTGATCATAAGCTATGAATGATGACTATATAAAATTGTTATACAATAAAAATATATTTACAAATATCGATTTGCATTTCGGTAAGTTTATCAATGAACTTGCAAATGAAAAAGATCCATATCTTTTTCTTGCGTCTGCTCTTGTCAGCAATGCAGCAGGAAACGGTGATGTTTGTCTTGACCTTGAAAAAATTTCAGGAAAAGTAATTCTTGAAGAAACAGAAGACAGAAAAATGCTTGCATGTCCTGCCCTTGATGTCTGGGTAGAAAAGCTTGGCAGAACAAATGTTGTAGGTAAACCAGGAGATTACCGGCCTTTAATACTTGACGATAAAAACAGGTTATATCTGCACAAGTACTGGAGTTATGAAAAAACTCTTTCTGATGCAATAAAGAAAAGAGCAATCGATGACATAAGCGGCCCTGACATAAAATATGACAGAAAACATTTCAAAATGCTGCTAAATAAATATTTTCCAGATATTTCAGGCGAAAAGACAAATCTTCAAAAGATTGCTGCTGCCACAACCATATTCAAAAGGTTTTGCCTTATCTCAGGTGGGCCGGGTACAGGCAAAACTACTGCGATAGCAAAGATTCTTGCTCTTCTGATAGAAGTTGAATCCGGAAAAAAACTTAAGATTTATTTATGTGCTCCAACAGGAAAAGCCGCTGCAAAGCTTTCTGAATCCATTCGCAATACAAAGAAAAATATTAACTGTTCCGACGAGATTAAAAAACTGATACCCGAAGATGCATATACAATTCACAGGTTGTTAAAAACTGTCTCAGGCTCTTCCGGTTTTTATTATAATGCCGACAACAAGCTTTCCGCAGATATAGTTATTGTTGACGAAGCCTCGATGGTTGATCTTGCACTTTTGACAAAATTTGTTGAAGCTTTGCCGGATAAGGCCAGGCTTGTCCTTGCAGGAGATAAAGACCAGCTTGCTTCCGTTGAAGCCGGATCGGTTTTAGGAGATCTATGCAACAGGGGAAACATACACGGATATTCCTGCAATTTGTATAATAAATTATATGAAGAAACCAATGGCAGCATTGATATCGCATTTCCGGATAGAGAAAGTGCCGTTGCTAAACCTGTATTAAATGACTGTATTGTGGTTTTTAATAAAAACTACCGTTTTTCAGAGTCAAGCAGTATAGGCAGGTTGAGCATGGCTGTTAATAAGGGTGAAGCAGAGAGTGCTATTGGCATTTTAAAAGAAAAAAATGAGGATGGAATTTGTTGGGAAGAGATAAAATCTCAGCAGCAATTGTATCGCTTGCTTGAAGAAAAAATACTTGAGGGATATTGCCCATATCTTAAAATTAATGACCCTATAGCTGCTCTTAATTCTTTTGGCCGTTTTAAAATACTATGTGCTGTAAACAAAGGGCCTTTCGGAATTGACAGCATAAACTTTCTTGCCGAATCAGTGCTCTCGAAAAAAAGATTTATAGATACATCAAATCAATGGTACAGAGGAAGACCGGTTCTGATAAAGGAAAATAGTTACAGCCTTGGGCTTTATAACGGCGATATGGGTTTAATAATGCCCGCACAGGATGCAGATAATAATTTGTACGCATATTTTCATGGAATCTTGGAACCGGATAGAAAGTTCAAACCAGGCATTCTTCCAAAACATGACACAGCTTATGCTATGACTGTTCATAAAAGTCAGGGCTCTGAATTTGAAAACGTTGTATTGATTTTGCCGGAAAAAGATTATCCTGTATTAACAAGAGAACTTATTTATACCGGCATTACAAGAACCACAGGAAAATTGACTATATTGGGAACTGCGGGTATTCTTAAAACAGCAATTTCAAGAAAAACGGAAAGAGCATCCGGTTTGCAGGATGCTCTTTGGGACTAATACAGAGCCACTGAACAGAGCCAATATAAGATTTTATGTTATGACTGTATCCGTACATAACATAAAAGGGAACTTATATAAAACTCTCAATTTGTAACTTCAAATAATTCCAAATATCCGCCATATCCTTCTTTTTCAAGATCTTCTTTGGGAATGAATTTTAAGGCTGCTGAGTTCATGCAGTATCTGTTTCCGGTCGGCTCCGGGCCGTCAGGAAATACATGCCCCAGATGGGAATTGCCTTCTTTACTTCTGACTTCGGTACGAATTGAAAAGAAGCTTACATCTTCTTTCTCAACTATGTTTTTCGGCTCAAGCGGCTTTGTAAAGCTGGGCCATCCGGTTCCTGAATCAAATTTATCTTTTGAACTGAACAAAGGCTCCCCGGATACTATGTCCACATATATTCCTTCTTTCTTGTTGTCCCAATATTCATTTTTAAAAGGCGGTTCAGTGCCTTCTTCCTGAGTCACCTGGTATTGCAGCGGTGACAGTTTTTTTCGATTTGTCTCAAGATCGGGTTTAACATCTTTTGATATGGACGCAGGACAGGATTTGCCGTTTTCATTTTTTCCCCATACTTCATTTATAAACCAGTCTCTGCCGGAACCATTCCGGTAAGCTTTATAATGAGAGGGGTTTTTCTTATAATATTGTTGATGATAATCTTCTGCATTATAAAACTTTGTAAACGGAATAATCTTTGTAACAACAGGCTCAAAATACCTTCCGGATTTGTTCAGCTCTTCCTTGGATGCTTCGGCAAGTTCTTTTTGCTTCTCATTGTGATAAAAAACAGCAGACTCATATTGGCTTCCCCGGTCGGCAAACTGGCCTCCTGGGTCGGTGGGATTAATATGCCGCCAGAATACTTGTAAAAGTTCTTCATAAGTTACTAATAAAGGATCATAGAAAATCTGTACGGCTTCCAGATGCCCTGTTGTTCCGCCGCACACTTCTTCATAGGTCGGATTTTTCTTATTCCCGCCAGTGTAGCCGGATATAACTTTTGTTACGCCTTTAACTTTTGCAAAATCCGATTCCGAACACCAGAAACAACCGCCAGCAAAGGTAGCTGTTTCAAGATTTTTATTTTCTTTTGTCATATTGTCACCAGCCTTGCTTTCGTTGCTGTTAAAAAGAATGAATCCGGTAATAACTAAAAATGAAAAAATAATTATCATGAAGATTTTCATAGATAAAACCTCCTTTTTTTGTATGATATTTTATAATAAGCATTGATTATCAATAAGGCAATTAGGCAACCGGCAATGATCAGATTAACCATTCTTCGCCAGAATGGTATAAAAGGGTGCGTTATTGTTTTATACGATTCTAACGAAGTAACTAAATCTAAGTAAATTTTAGATAAAAACCAATATGCTACCTATTGCAATGCACTCTTTTCGTGTTGACATATTCATAATAAAATGTATTATTTCAAGCCTATTAAATAATCTTAGTATCTTATTCCCAATTTGTATTTTTAAAATAGTTGCTCACCAATTTTATTGGAATTAATACTGATATTAACACAGGGCAAATTGACCTGCTAATGAGATCATTCGCGCCGCACAGCGGCGCGAACCAATCGTTCGACCAGCAAATTTTAGCCGAATAACCGTTCACTTCGTGCCCGTTATTCGGCTAAAATTTGCCGGTCGACTCGCACATTATGCTCCGGGAGGAAATGGATATAAAAACAAAACCCAAAAAGATAATGAGCATCATTAGGCTTTCATTTCTGTTTATTATCTTTCTCGCAGTAATTTACTATGCGTTTGGTGAGAAGATTAACAAGCGATTAGGAAATATCGCCCAAAGTCATGTCTTCGATAGAGCTGGAATTATAAGCTCCTCAGATTTACCCAAATTTGAATGGCTGCTTGATTTAATAGAAAAAGAATCAGATCTTGATATTAAATTCCTATTCTTGAAAACCATCGGTACTGCAACTATTGAAGAAGTTGCAGTGGAAAAAATGGATGAATATGGGATAGGTCGCCATGGCAGGGAGGAGCGCGGAGTTCTTTTTCTCTATGTGATGGATAAAAAGAAGCTCAGAATAGAAGTTGGATATGGCCTCGAGACCTACTTTCCGGACATATTTGTTGGTTACTTGATCAGAAATCAAGCTGATGCTTTTTTCAAAGCTTCAAATCCAAACTTAGGCTTGAGACTTTTAATTCGTATTCTCCATCATAGGATCCGGGAAGCAGTTCTAAACAAAGATTATGACCCAAGCATTTTGGAAAGAGGAATTAGATTATCACATCTGTCTGGTGGTGCCGGGGCAGCAGCAGAAGTCGGAGCGAATAATCAAGGCCAAATATTTAAGCGTGATCAATATGACGAAGAAAGGAAGGAGCGGCTTGTGGCCACCGATACAGTGGTTGGGACCTTCGATAATTACATTGATTGGCTTTATGGTCGCAAATTTGATCCGAATGTAGATCTCTTCACCAAAGATAGTTTTTCTGTTTTGAACAGATTCCCTATGACACCAGCCTACTTTGATTATATACTTATGCTGTACGCGGGAAAACAGTATAAAATCGTTAAACATGGTGATCTTGCTATCCTTTATTTTACTGATGACCCGCTCGCTTCACCTCTATTCTTTAATAGAACAGAGGGTAAGTGGAGGCTCAATATTACAGCAGAAATAAGGAACTCCCGAAACCATGTCGGTGGAGTATATTCATGGTCATACAATCCTGATAGCAGGGATGAATTTGCAAGGACATTTAAAAATATACTTGTAAATATAAGAGGTTATTATCGCTTTCAAGATGGCGACAACCGAAAACTTCCTGTGAAGGTTGATGTCCAGAAAAAGTCATAGCATAACAAGACACTAAACACAGATGGCCTAATGCGGGGCAATTTGAACAAAATTGCTGTTAACAACATTGTGTGTATTCTGGTAGTTGGTACATTTCTATCCGCCTCTGGTTAGTTCATGGTTGATATGTGAAAATCATGAATACGAAAACAAATAGATCAAAAAAATTACTGGACGCTTTACAGTCTTTTGAATTTTAGCAAATTTACCGTTATTGTTCTTTCTGCTTTTCGGTCCCAAAGAAGGCATGGAGGAATTAGCCATCCTCTTTCCTTGGTTATTCATCGGGCAATACATTTAACTCTCGTACTGCCAGCGTTGCTTTTCGTGCTGAATTCCCTTCATCATTTGGCCAATAGCTGGAGCTATATTTATTTTTTGGTTTTTTTCGGGTTTCACGTTGTTTATTTAATCCAGGTTAACGCCATTGATACGCGGATTCATCAGAAAATCATCACCGTGTGGAAACCGGATCAAGCCGAATTGCACAAGCTCCTGTCCGAACTTCGATACATACCATCCGAGGTTAAAACGACTTGGGTAGCGCAATTGATCATCAACGGGTTGATGTAAACGCCATGTTTCCCGGCGATCACCAGTCCGCCTTGTAAAAGGCAGGATACATCGATCGGAGATCCTCGAATCATTGAATTATTGTTAAATAAAGGCGCACTCGTGGATGTGCCGCCTGATAAATCCACAACGGCTCTATGTTGGGTTGCTGGATCTTGCAGCCTGATTCAACGGCGTTGACTGCTTTTTACCCCGATCAATAATACTGCTTTCGCAACGGTATTTTTCAATTTATAAGTTATCTGCAGATTTTATCATGCTCTGAAACCTGACCGTTCCGGCTGTATTTTTTGTTTATTATGGATTGAGCCAATTCCAAAACGCCCCATTTTGGCCGATCTCTGCGTTGGGATCAAATTTTAATCCTCGAAATACTCTATGTATTCCTGCGGTTAAAATTTTCGCCCGCCTTGAGCTTGACCAAACTGAAACGTTTTGAAACTGACTCGATTGATAAATAATTAAGATATTTTTAAGTTGTACCGATATACGGGATAACTGATTCGATATTAAATTGATTACAATCTCAAAAGAAAGAGTGAATGAAAAATGAATGCAATATCCCAAAACCCGTCACTTTTTAAAGATTTTACCGGATTTCCGATGGAAAACGGCAAGTTTTATGCCGCTCAATTCAACCAGGTTACAACGTCCCAGGAAAACAGTAAGGACATTACAATTCTTACAGCAGAGGGGGATAAAGTAACCATTTCGGCCGATTCTCAACGCACCAGTCAATATACCACTTATAACGGTTTAGCTCGTGTAAATGACATGTCTATGAGTTTGCAAGGGAAAAGTATCTCAATAGATAGCAGCAGTGAGTTTTCAATGATAGTGGAAGGGGATTTAAACGAGCAGGAAATGAAAGATATTCAAAAGGCCATGAAAACCATTGATAAAATCATGCAATCTGTTCTTTCGGGTAATTCGGAAAATACTATGGCCATGGTAAACAAGATTGGGAATTTAGGGTCAATTTCTTCTTTTGAAGCCACTATGGAATCAAAGAATAGTGTGATCGTGGAACAGGCGTTCATGATGGTTGCTGAAGGAGCAACTGAAGCAGTATCAGACGGGGAGATTGAGGGAAGCACCTCCAATCAGGATTCTCTGAAACCGGCAACCGATAAAATAATGGACATTGTTGATAGTTCAGGAATAAAACCTTCTAAATTCATCAAACCGCTAAACCAGTATCTGTCCAACCATCTTGATAGAATTTCAGGAGATGACAATGTGCATCCCAAGCGGCTTGAAATGGGCAAAAGGATGAGGTCTGAAATTCTGGATCGTATAAAACAATTGAATGAAGCAAAAGAAGGGATTTCCGAATCAGTACCTGTGAATGAAGGCCTGCCTAAGGTTGCTGAAAATATAGCCTCCGTTTCAGATGGATCAGCAAATATTAAAACCGATCCTTCAATCGGATCTTCCCCCATTAAAGAAACGAACTATGGCATATAACGATTTATATTTATTATCGTTTTCTCTCTGATGTTAGCATTTTCTTAGTGTACACATTTGCCGTCCGTGATGGAAGAACGGATGGCAGACTTACCATAG